>JAUHYU010000007.1 GCA_030426345.1 Bacteroidia bacterium | reverse complement strand
TTGCAGTAATTCGCTCAGTGCAAGTAACTGGTTCAAAGGACTTTTTAGATCATGCGCTATAATTGAAAAGAACTTGTCTTTGGTTGCGTTGAGTTCTTTTAAATCCTTTTTTTGCTGTCGAAGTTCAAGGTGTGTTTTCACCCGGGCAAGAAGCTCTGCTTTGTTGAATGGCTTGGTGATGTAATCGACACCGCCTACTTCGAATGCCTTGGTAATACTGTCAATATCTGTTTTGGCTGTAAGAAAAACTATAGGGATATCTTTGGTTGAAATGTCAGAGTTCAGTTTCTGGCATACTTCAAACCCATCCATTTCCGGCATCATTATATCCAATAGAATCAAATCAAAATTCTCTTTTTTTATATGCTTGAGTGCCGATTTTCCACTTATGGCATAATTAATCTCATATCCTGCTTGCTTCAAGTAATTTGCAACAAGCTGGATGTTTTTGGTTACGTCATCTACGATCAGTACTTTTTGTCGAATCTTGTGTGGCATGGATTTTTCTGCGTTTAAAGACGGATTTTTAGTTCATTTATGATCGAAGGGTATGTCTTGAGCACGTCATTCATATTGTCAATGTCGAAATTTTTTGAATGCATTACCAACACATCGCTAAAAGATTGGAGCACTTTAAGCTGATATTCTACTCCGAGTAATTTCATATCATGAGCAAATTTTTCAACCTCCTTAAAGGAGGATGTTAGCAACGTAGACTGCCATGTGGCATAAAATTCACCTTCTAAAAGTCTTACAACAACTCCTAATTTTTCTTTATCTATGGCTAATAGGTCGCTATCATTGGTATCATCATCATTCGGCTTTTCTGAAGCGTTTAATACATGAAAGTGATTTCCAACGATATCTACTAAATCCGGCAGATGAATCGGTTTGGTCAAAATAGTCTTAAAATGTGGTGCAAATAACGGCTTGAAATCCATGTTGGAGACTATTCCAATTTTTGTTGCATTCACCATGCTTTGGTTTAGTCGAATTGCCTCCAGATCACTGAGCACCCTCCCTTTGTCACTTAATTCCATGATAATCAAATCTACCTCCAAGTTCTGGTCAGTCATGGTTTGGGAAAGGTTTTCTCCTTCTACCACTTTGCACTTCGAGAGCGCAAATACCTCTTTGATGAGGTCGCGATTCGACTTTCGCTCGTCTATGATCACTATCAATCGATCCTCTAGTGCTGCTGCTTCAAATTGTATTTTTTCCTGAAAAACTAATCCTTCATTTATTGATGATTCGGATGCCACAATATCCTTTAGGATTACCTCAAATTTACTTCCCTTGTGTGGCAAACTATATAATTTCAATTCTCCTTTAAACAATTCAACCAGCCGCTTGGTAATTGCCAGACCGAGGCCAGTACCTTTATATTTCTTTTTATCCTTGTCGTCTTGTTGGCGAAATGAATCGAAAATTGATACTTGGAGCTCTTTTGGAATCCCAATGCCTGTATCTTCTACAATGATGGAAATATCTGCTCTGTCAGATCTATTATCTTTGTCTATCCTTTTTACGATCACTTTTATTATTCCTTCTTCCGTAAATTTAACTGCATTGTCAACCAAATTGAGCAGTATTTGCTTAAGTCGTAATTCGTCTAATAGTAGAGATTTTGGTATTCGTTTATCTATTTCAAAAGTATAGTCAATCCCCTTCTCCAATACCTTCAAGGTAAAAATATGTTTTATTTCTTCGAAAATACTGAACAGGTTGACCGGAGAAGGAATAATGCTCATTCTGTCAGCTTCAATTTTTGATAGATCCAAAATGTCATTCAATAAATTCAGCAAGGTATTTCCGCTGGATTTTATCGAATTGAGATAGCCTTTCAGCACCGGATCTTGGATACGGGAATATAGTAAGTCGCTGAAACCCAAAACCGCATTCATTGGTGTTCGAATTTCATGAGAAATATTTGCTAAAAAAGCACTCTTTGATCTATTGCCAAGTTCTGCCTGCTCCTTAGCCTTTATCAGTTCTAACTCCGATATTTTATTCGATGTGATATCCGTAATCACTACTGCATACCGCACAGGTCGTTTCTTATTATCAAATACAGTATTCACCCTGTACCAAACCCATTTTGGCTCTCCGCTTCCCACATGTACCCTAAACTGCATATCCAGAAATTCCTGCTTGCCCTTCCGATAACTATTTATCTGTGGAATTACCCATGGTTTATCCTCGGAATGAACCATTTTTAGTGCCAAAAAAGGATTGTTTATATAGGCCTCTGGGCTGATATTAAATATTTTATTTACGTTAGGGCTTACATAAAGGACTTCATTTGCGACATTCAATAAGACAAAGGCATCTTGAGTTCTTTCGGCAAGCTCTCTAAATTTTTCTTCGCTTTCCTTAAGTGCCAGTTCAGAAGCCACGTTGTCTGATATGTCCCTGATGATCGCCATGACTTCATTTTCCCTGCTTATGAGTAATCTTGTTTCATAATAATGCATTCGCCCCTCTACCTCTAGCTCGTAATTAAAGGATTGCACTTCTTGCGTTTCTACTGCTGCTTTTAAATTTTTGTAAAATCTGTGACTCAATTTTTTTGGGAAGAGACTAGAAAAAGGCTTTCCTATAAATGAGTCTGGGGGATGCAGCAACTTGTCTAATTCTTCTGTGTATACATCCTTAAAAAGTCCATTATTATCGAATACAAAAATTAAATCAGGTATAATCTTTAGTAATGTCTTTTGATGTAGTTCACTGGCTTTTAGTGCACTTTCTGCTTCCACACGATTGGTGATATCATTTAATACCGAAATGACAGAATGGACTTCCCCATTTTCTTTTAATATTGGAAAGATGATTTCATTTAGAGTGCGTATCCCTTTTCTCGTATCCCACTTATTTTCTTTAACATCGAAATTTATCTCAATTTCGTGATTTAGAGTCTTTTTGGTTTCGTATACCGTACGATAATTGATATCAGACCCGGTAGTTTTAGCCAATGGATCAGACAGAATATTAAATACCCCAACACCAACTTGGTCATTTTTTACTCCGAGCAAGGTTCTTTGTGCTTCATTGATTCTGGTAGTATAGCCCTTTTCATCAAAAATGTGTAATCCAATTGGTAGATTATCGATAATGCTATCTAGATAACGTTTATTTTGATCCAATTCGATGATAGCATTTTTTCGAATTGTAATGTTCCTAATCGCCCCAATTACCCTTGTCTGATTCACAGTTGATTCGATCAGTTTGACGTTATCAGAAATCCATTTTATCTCATTGTCTTTTGTTAGTATCCGATATTCCAATTCCAACACTTTTACCTTAGCCAGCGTATCAATCGCCGAAACAACTTTATCGCTAAAGTCTTCTTTGATTATCAACGAATACCATCCGTTTTCCATGCTGTTTATTTCTGAAGTAGTGTATCCTGCTAAACGCTCAAGAGACCCACTATTCCAGTCAAATGTCAGGTTTTGGTCACTGATGCTTGCTGAATACGCAAAATCATTTGTAAGCTCTGCAATAATTCTGTGCCGCTCTTCGCTTACTTCTAAGGATTCGAGAGCTTTTTTCTCATTGGTAATGTTTTCTTTGATCGCAAGGTAGTGACTGATATGCCCCTTATCATTAACTATAGGTGAAATCACCGCTCGTTCCCAGTAGTATACCCCTGTTTTTGTCTTATTTCTGAATATTCCGTTCCATGTATTTCCTGAGGATATAGTATCCCAAAGTTGTTTATAATAGTTTTTGGAATGATACGTTGATTTAAGAAATCTTGGATTTTTGCCTTTAGATTCCTCTTCAGAATAACCCGTAATTTCACAGAATGATTTATTTACGTACTCTATTTTACCAAAATGATCTGTGATCACAATGCTTGAAGGACTCTGCTCAATGGCAGTGCTAAGTTTTTTGATTTCCTGCTCATTCTTTTTACGCACCGAAACATCTCGAAGAGCTGTAACCATCATAGTCCGTCCATCAATATCCACTTCGCGGTGTTCAAGCTCCAACATCATGGTTTTTCCATGTTTTGCTTTTCCGATTGCTTCACAAGGCAGGTTATCGTTTTGTCGGATTTTATCCATGACAATTTCAATCGATTCTGAACCGATCAACAATTCCATTAGATTTTTGCCCTTTAGCTCATCACGGGTATATCCGGATACCTGCAGAAATTGTTCGTTGCAGTCCTGAAAGATTCCATCTTGATGGATTACTATTCCCTCTAATGACAAATCTGAAAGCATGCGATAGCGATCTTCACTTTCTTGGAGTGCTTTTTCGGCTTCTCTTTCTCTTGTGATATTTTCTACAATCCCAACCAGTGACTCTGGCTTTCCCTTTTCCCTGCTATATGGTGATACGTTTAGTTTCACCCAAATGGTAGCACCTCCTTTTCTTAGATATCTCTTTTCTACAAAGAACGAAGGGGTTTTTCCATCTATTAGGTCTTGAAGCTCATTTACATGATTGTCTATGTCGTCCGGGTGGGTAAAGACTTTAAAGTTCAGATTGTGAAGTTCGGATTCATCATACCCTGTCATCTTAGAAAAAGCAGGATTTACAGAAATCAAGTTGCCCTCCAAGGTGGCATGAACAAGCCCTACACCTGAGCTTTCGAATATCTTGCGAAAACGTTCATCACTTTTATCCCTGCGATATTCTTCCATTTTTATTTCAAAAAAGGATGATATTGGAGTAATTACAGAGGAAAGCAAATCGATTTCATGCTGCTTCCATAGTTTGGGTTTGCTATAAATTGAAAACATAACAAACCCCCAAAAGGCTCCTTTAATTTTAATAGGCATCAGCAAAGCCTCTTTAATTCCATGAGAAGCTAATATTGGTCGTTCTCCACGTGGAAAGTCATCTATTTGACCATATACATGCTCTCCTGAAGATAGCTTTTGCGCCCATCTTTCAAAATTGGGTTGGTAGGGCATCAGACTGAAGAGTGGGTTACTGAGGAGGGATGCAAAACCTTCAGCAGTCCATTCCTGGCTTGGCGACATCAATGTTTTTTGATTATAATCGGACTGATTTTGAAAGATGGTTACCTGTTGTACGTCCGTAACCTTACCCACCAGTTCCAATATGCTAGTCAATTTATCAAGCGTCCCTGAGTCGCCAAGAAGCTGCATCTGAATCTGAATGATTACTTCCAGATACCTTTCTTGCAACCTTTTCAATCCAGATACTTCATTATTCAGGTTGTATTCTAATGTATGGATATGAAACCCGAATTCAACGCGTTTGGCAGCTTTGGAAACGACCCTGAAAATTTCGGGCCTATCGAGAATGGAAATAGGCAACAACCTTTTATAATCGCTAAACAACAGTACATGAATGCGTCGGGAGAATAGTAGAGATATAATGGCTGAGTTATTTAACGCATCCTCCTGAAAGATAGCATCTTCATCCATAAGCACGATGTCCCTATTGGTCACGTGATCCTGCAAATATTGAAAGTTTGTGGCCTCTACAATTGAGACCTCAGGGCGGAAAACATTGAGGTGCTTCTTTATACTTTTGCAAAAAGACCTATTCCCTGACAACAAAAAATACCTCAATAACGCCTTGCCTTCCATGTGCTTATAATATTTATTATCAGCAAGTTAAAAATCTGTTTGTCTAAATATAGTCAACAACATTTATATTAAAAAATGATGAGCAAAAGCCTAAAAACCATATATGGATTTGAAAAGTATTTCTTAAAAAAGCCATAATTAGCGTATTTATTCTATGGAATTTTCACCCATCCCTGGGTTTTCTCAGATTCAAAAACAGCCTGGAGTACAACGGCATTTTTGTAGGCATCTTCCAATGGGACAGGAACCTCGCTGTCTGAAAGTATGGCGCTCGAAAAAGCCTTCCCCTGAAGTTGGTATTGGTCGCAGATGTCGAATGGAATATCCATTTTATTATCACGAAACAATCCTCCATCATCTACACTAATTTGGCATTTGAAATCATTGGGTGCATTGAATGGAATTTCTATTTCGAGTTTTTTCTTTTCCCCAAAAAATATCATTTTTTGGTACGCGACGAGTTGCGTACTAACCATAAATGTGCATTGACCGGAAGGAAAGTCCAAAATCACGGAACCCATGCGGTCTATCTTTAAATTCGGGTCACGATCTATCAACGATACTACCCGGTTTGGCTCTTCGCCGAAAACAAATCGTGCAGTGTGGATTGGATAACAACCAATATCCCACATACCACCTCCGCCAAATTCCAGCACATTTCGGATGTTATCAGGATCGGTTTTGAAATAACTAAAAAAGCCCTGGATTGCCCTCAATTTTCCTAACTCGCCTTTTTGGATGCGTCTTGCAGCTTCAATCCATTGAGGATGTGAATCAACCATGAAAGCCTCTCCTACCTTCACCTTGTTGACATCTCTCAGTGAAATCAAGCTATTAATGTGCTCTTTTTCCATGACCATGGGTTTTTCACACAATAGATGCTTTCCTTTTTCTATGGCGCGTTTAGACCACTCAAAATGCAAATGGTTTGGCAATGGATTATAGATGGCTTCTACCTCCGGATCGTCAAGTAAAGCCTCATAGCTGCCATAGGCTTTCTCAATGCCAAGTTGATCGGCGGTAGCTCTGGCGGCAGATTCATCTCTCGATGCGATGGCTACAATTTCAAGATTTTCACACTTTTGCATTGCCGGAATTACTTTTTCCACACCAATTTTAGCAGTGCTTAGAATTCCCCATTTTACTTTTCGTTGACTCATTGTTCCTTTCCTTTACTCAAATCTGTTATTTTTGATTCCAATAATAGTATTATTTCTGAACTCTTCAACACATATTTTCCTAAGCTTTGAAAACGCTTGTCAGAATTGCCGTATTTTTTCTTGTCGCTGGGGTGGCTGGTTATTTCGGTGCTAACTATGTACTAAAGCGATTAACAGCCAAAGCTGTGGTTCAGCTAAAGCCAAGGTTGAAGGAGAAAGGAATAGTTGTTGAGCATTTTTCCTATTCCAAAGTTCGGCTAAATTCATTCAACAGCTGTGCCATCATGGGCATCGACCTGGATTTTCGCTTGAATAAAAAAATGTATGGAAAGGATTCTTATGTTGCGCAGTTTGACGCAAAGTCTGTGACGGTACGTTTTGCAGATTTTAATAATCCTTCCTTTTTCTTCTCTTTCAAGGACTTTTCTATTTACGTAGAGCCAGACGAGAAAAAGGATAAAAAAACCATAGGAAAGCTAGAAAATGGATTTCTAAAAAGCAGAATTCCGCTGTATCTCAAAGATCCGGAAACATCTGCCAGAGAGATATTTGCCGAAGTGAAAACACTTTTTGGCGAAAGTAGATCTACCATCAATCTGGATATCCAAGCTGATGTTTTGTTGGAAATTGACGATAAGGAAATAGAAGTTGGCATGTTTACGGAACGCAAAGATGACACCACTTATTTACGGTTTGATGCTGATGATATCTGGAAAGCGGCTGAAACTTTCGAATTGGATCTTGGTGAAAAAGAAGCAGAGATTATATCAAAGTATCCTGGGAAAGTCCCTGCGCTGATTAAGATTACAAGGGATGCTAAAAAGCTTTCACAAATGGAAAAGAGCAAAAATAAACAGTTTCCCGAAGATGCGTTTCGCCATATTTATTGGAGTTATAACCTGACACGGGAACTTGGCCCAAAGTTGGCCAAAGAAATAACAGATGCTCACGAAACTGTCCCTGGCAATACTCCGCAAGAGCATGAGATGGACTACCACAACAATGCTGTCGGGCAAAAATATGCCTCAAAATCCATGGATGTTGAGGCCATCAAAGATTTGGTTTTACATTCTAAGGAGGTCATAAAGCACCCGACAAAGTAAAATTTTTTTAACTAGAATAAAAAACCCTTGTTACCCTGCTACTGACATTGGTCAGAATTTCATAGGGAATTGTTTCAATAGCATCTGCAAGTTGTTTGATGGTCGGATTTGCACCAAATACAATTACCTCATCACCTTCTTTGGCATCGATGCCGGTGACATCGAGCATGCTCATGTCCATACATATATTTCCGATGATCGGCGCTTGTTTTCCGTTCACGGAAAGGGCAATTTTTCCATTGCTAAAAGCCCTCGAAAATCCATCCGCATATCCGATAGCGATGGTGGCAATGGTGATGTCGTTCGTGGCCTTACCCTTTCTACCATACCCCACAGTTTCTCCCATTTTAACTTTTCGGATTTGAGAAATTACGGTTTTCAAAGTGCTGATGGGCCGTAAGGCATTTTGCTCCATTTGATTGGCTTCAAATCCATAAAGGCCGATGCCGAGGCGCACCATATCCATTTGAAACTTAGGAAACCGGATGATCCCAGCCGAGTTCAGGATATGTTTGCTGACATGGATTTTCAATGCTTTTTCGAGCCTATTGGTAAGTGCTAAGAATCGAGTTACCTGAGATTTTGTAAATTCATTGTGACGGGATTCATCGGCCCCGGCCAAGTGAGAATATATGCTTACGACTTGTAGCTTAGGGTTCTTTCTAAGAATATCTACCAATTCGTCAATCTGCTCATTTTCAAATCCCAACCGATGCATTCCCGAATCGATTTTGACATGGATTTTTAATGCTTTTTCTCGGTTTTCTATAAATCTAATCCATTGCTTCAATTGACCCAAACTGTAGATTTCCGGTTCCAGATCGTACTTCAGAATGTTGTCAAAGCTTTCCTTGGTCACATTCATTACCATGATGGGTAATTGGATTCCCTGCTTTCTCAGTTCTACCCCTTCGTCGGGATAGGCTACAGCGAGATAATCGACACGATTGAATTCAAGGATATTCGCGATTTCAAAACTACCGTTGCCGTATGCAGCGGCCTTTACCATGACCATGAGTTTTACATCTTCCTGTAATTTTGATCGATAAAAATTCAGGTTATCGACCATCGCATCGAGATTGATTTCGAGAACTGTGCGATGGATTTTTTCAGACAAGGCATTGGTAACGCGCTCAAAACCAAAAGCTCTTGCGCCCTTGATCAATATCGTTTCGTCATGGAAATTATCAGGATTTACTTCAGTCAAAAACTGCTCAGTAGTGGTATAAAAATCGGAAGGAATCGAAAAAAGTGCGGCATTTCTTGTCATGCTCTCACCAATACCAATCATGGATTTTATATGGTTTTCTACCAATATTTGGTTGAGCTGGCGATAAAGGGTTTGCTCGTCGAGTCCGGATTGTGGAATGTCCGACAGGATGATGCGCCTGTTTTTACCTGGTTGATGTTTTAAAAAGTCGATGGCTACTTGCAGGCCTCCAAGGTCATTGTTGTACGAATCATCGATCAGGTAGCAATTGTTGACACCTTTTTTCAGTTCAAGCCTCATTTCAATCTTGGTCAGTTTATTGATCGATCGAGAAATTTCTTCCATTTCAATCCCCATAAAAACCATGGTTGCCACACAATGCATGGCATTTTCTAAAGAGGCTTCATCTACAAATGGCATACTTATTTCGTGCATTTTTCCTTTGTAGCGCAAACCTAGAATGGTGCGATGATCTCCTTTTGAAATTGATTCAATGCTAATATCTGCATCTTTTCCCCAAGTAAATGTGTTTATGCTTTCAGGTTTTGATTTCATGACTTGCTCGTGATCCGAACAGCATATCACCGTTTTACTACCCTCAAAAAGCATCCATTTTTCATAGGTCTTTTGTTCTAAATCAAGAAATCCTTTGCTGTGAGCTGTTCCGATATTGGTAAAGATTCCCAAGGTTGGTTGGATCACTTTTTGCAAATTCTCCATTTCGCCAGTAGTAGAAATCCCCGCTTCAAATATGGCAAGATCGTTGTTGTCGCTCATTTGAAGGACTGACAGTGGAACCCCCAACTGGGAATTGTAGCTCATCGGGCTTTTGACGATGTTGAAATTGCTTTCTAATAATTGCCCGAGCCATTCCTTTACAATTGTTTTCCCGTTGGACCCTGTAATTGCCAATACTGGATATCGGAACTTTTCCCTATGGAATTTGGCTATATTTTGGAGCGCTTTTAACGATTGATCGACGAGGAGTATGCAGGATTTTTCACGGATTTTAGATGGTATTTCGACCTCCTTTTCTATAATAAACCGCCTGACACCTTGTTGGTACAGAGGCTCGATATAGTCGTGCCCATCGTGTCTTTCTCCGACAATGGCAATAAAAATCGAGGTCTCTAGATTGAAAGTCTTTCTGCTATCCGTCAAAAAATGTTCTATGCGACCCGTGGGATTATTTGCTAAAATCGTCCCATTAGTAATTTTTGCCAGTTGGTCAAAGGTAAACATAGGTTCTGCGGATATTTGTTTTATCAAAATAGTAAAACGGGATTAAACTATCAGTTGGAAATAAAGTGTAAATTTGTGCATAAAAGAAGAACTTTTTACAATCGTATTCGTAATTAATTGCGACCTGTAAACCATGAATATTTTAAAAAATAAAAATAAAATCCTTGCTTTTCTCTTAGCGGGAATCTTGCTTTTCAGCCATTCTGTCCCGCTCTATGCATCGGGTAGTTTTTCTCAAAGTGAAACAGCACAACAGAAAGCAGACAGCACAAAAATAGCAACGGATAAAAGCCAAGTTCAACCAACCAAAGCAGTTGCTGAAAAAATCCAAAGTACTAAGCCGACTTCCAACTACGCCTATAACTTTATTTATTACTTGATATCAAAGTTTATCCAGACCAATCCACTTTACAAACAGAGATGATTGATTTGCTCAAACAGCGAATTCTTTCAAATCTTCCATCTTAATATTTCCTTCGTACAATGCCCGGCTAACGATCACTCCGTACAAGCCCATGTCCCTGAGTTTGCGAATATCATCTAACGATCGAACCCCTCCACTGGCAGTAATACATGCATCAGGGAATTGTGCTTTCAATTGTTGGTATAATTTAAAATTTGGCCCTTCCAGCACCCCGTCACGATTCATATCCGTAACTTTGACGTATTTTAAGCCGCGCATATAGAAGTTATCAATATGTGTTTTCAAATCAAGATCAGTTGTTTTCAGCATTTCCTTGTAAATGAGCATATCACTCGAGGTGTTGGCCATGAGAGAAAGCTTCTCCCGTCCATACGACATAATCCATGAGGCAAAAAGGTCTTGATTGTTTACCGCTACGCTCGACGCCGTAAATAGCGAAGCTCCATATTCCAACACCTTATTGATATCTCCGTCAGTGCGGATTCCACCCATAAAGTCAACCTTGAGGTTGGAATGTCGTGAGATAGTTTCCAATGTATTATAGTTGACGGGTGTTTCTTTTTTGGCGCCGTCCAAATCTAAAAATTGCAATGTGTCAACCCCGTTGTCTTCAAAGAGTTGAGCCAAATCAACAGGGTTGAAATCGTATTTGAGTTGATTGGAAAAATTTCCCTTTTTTAGGACTACGATTTTTCCTTCAGATATGGATAACGATGGAATTACCTTAAACATCTTGTGTATTAGCTAAACCATCAATTAGTAAAAAAAAATGAAGTTTCGGAAATATAATGAAGGTAAAGATTCCATTTTTATTTATCCTCCTGTCACCAGCAGCTTGAACCCTTCGCCATGGACAGAAACTATTTTTACGGAATCATCATCCTTTAGTAGCTTGCGAAGCTTGGCGATATATACATCCATACTTCTGGCGTTAAAATAAGAATCATCGCCCCATACGCTTTTTAGGGCGATGGTGCGTTGCAGCGTTTTGTTTTTATGTAGTACCAGCACTTTCAATAACTCGGATTCTTTGGTTGTGAGATTGGTGATTTCGCCATTTACTTCCAACAGCTGCTTGTCGGTGTCGAAAGTGTATTTACCCAACTGATGTACCGATGTTTCCTTCTCGATAGAATCGCCGGTTCTTCGCATGATCGCCTGAATGCGCAGCAGCAATTCTTCCATGCTAAATGGCTTGGTCATGTAATCATCCGCCCCGATTTTCAATCCATTGATGGCATCTTCTTTCATGGATTTTGCCGTAAGAAAAATAATCGGAATCTTTTTATCTAATGCCCTGATCTCCTGCGCCAATGTAAACCCATCTTTTTTTGGCATCATAACATCCAAAATACACAGATCAAACCTGCCCTTTTGATAGGCTTTCATGCCTTCTTCCCCATCTTTTCGCAAGGTAGCATTCAGTCCTTTCATACCTAGGTATTCAGAAAGAATCTGCCCTAGATTGGGGTCGTCTTCTACGATCAATACGTCTAAACTATTCATTTTGTGGTAGATAAATTTCGAATGAACTCCCTTTTGCCACTTCACTTTTTACTCCGATACTTCCCCCAAGTGCATCCAGCATGGTTTTTACATAAGTAAGCCCCAGACCAAAACCTTTTACGTCGTGCAGGTTTCCTGTTGGCTCGCGATAAAACTTTTCAAAAATCTTTTGCTTCACTTCGCTGGACATGCCTATGCCTTTGTCACTTATCTGTACTATGATGCCGCCGTTTTTGTTTTTGGTAGCTATGGAAATTTCAGGCTTTTCTCGGCTGTATTTATTGGCATTATCAAGGAGGTTATAAATGATATTGGTGAGGTGCACCTCGTCGGCAATCACTTCTTTTTCAGATGCCACCAATTGTTTTTTGATTTTACCATGTCGCTTTTCAATTTGGATATTGACATTTTCCAGTGCCCTGTCTATCACTTCATGGACGTCCAGCCGCTCCAGTTTTAGCTTAAAATCTTTTTTGTCCAGCGTGGCCATTTGCAGCACTTTTTCTACCTGCATCCCCAGCCGCTTGTTTTCTGCTTCAATGATCGATATATACCTCTTTAGGAAAGAATCATTCTTTTTCACATCATCATCTTGCAATGCCTCACAGGCCAATGATACGGTAGATATTGGCGTTTTGAATTCGTGGGTCATGTTGTTGATGAAATCATTTTTGATCTCGGAGATCTTTTTCTGCGTCATGATGGTATAGATGGCATAGCCAAAAATCGCAATAATCACCAACACCAGCAAAATTGAGGAGGCAAGTGGTACCCAAATTTTTCCGATGAGGAATGTCTGCTGGTCAGGAAAAAATATGGCAAGGTAATTTTCCGAAGGGATGATATCGCGTGTGAAAAGATTTGTCCGAAATTCAGAGTTTTCCAATTGTTCGAGATCTTCTGCCACATTTGTCAACACTATTTTATGCTGGAATCCATCAATCACACCGTACGAAAATCCAATATCTATTCCCTGGTTTTGTAGTGAAGTGGTCAACAAAGATTGCAACTGGCGTTGATCAATCCGATTTTCCAGCTTTCTTTCTTTAGATAGTAGCTCGTTGAGCACCACGGTTACCATTTCGGATTTTTCTTCCACTTTCTTAATGTCTCGCTGCAATGAAGTGTCGTAAGCCACCACTGAATCAATATTTGCCCTAAACCTTTTTACTTCCACCAGTACATCTTCATCGATCAGTACACCCTTATTGTTTTTAAATGGCTGATCCTTGCCTATCTCCGTTGACACCTCTTTCAGATTGCCTTCGGAGCTGTCAGGTGAAAAATAAAATTTTTGGACATCTTCCTCGTTGATCAAAAAGCTCTTCGTGGAGTCGCTTTTCTTTTTGGTGCTAATAAACCGGATGCTGTCCAGACCTATCCAGGTTTTTCCTTTTTGGGAATATTGTAATTTTTTAGCAGCAGTATACACAATTTCCTGTTGCTCGAGTTTGTCGGAAACGGTATTGAGCGCATCGTGTACTCCTTTCTTAAAGCGATCCTCGCTGATATGTATGGCATTGTTGATCCAATAGATCTGAAAACTGATCAAACCGAGCAGCGCGAAACCCATCAATACAACTATCCACTTTAAGGTGCTTTGTGCCATATTTACAAAATTACGTCAATTCTGCTGAATTGATTTCCAATTAACAATTTTTAACATTCATAAATGCTTCAAAGTCACAGCACAAAAAAAGGATTAAAAAAGCATCCAAAACCCATGGGACTAAATAGCATTAAGCTTTTCAATCTTTCTTTCACGAAAAATATTAATTGAATTATCAAAGCATAATACTAACTTTGCAAGAATTTTTAGATGGAAGGAAAGAGCCCTTCCATTTTTTTTGATTCAGTTATAATAACGAAATGGAAATTGTGAACAACAAGTACACGATTCAGGGGTTAGACCTGCTGGATGTGGTTAGCGAATTTGGTAGCCCACTTTATGTGTATGATGCTGCCAAGATCAGCCATCAGGTCGAAAACTTGAAGGCGGCATTTCCTGGCATGCCACTGAGGATCAAATTTGCCTGCAAATCATTGACCAACCTTTCCATTCTAAAACTTATTCGAGCCAATGGTGCGGAGCTTGACACTGTTTCGATCCAAGAGGTGCGTCTTGGGTTGAAAGCGGGCTTCAAACCAGAAGAGATTCTGTTCACGCCCAATTGTGTTTCATTCAACGAAATCAAAGAAGCCGTAGCCCTGGGAGTAATGATCAATATCGACAATATTTCCATTCTGGAGCAATTTGGTCATGAATATCACAACACGGTACCAGTGTGCGTTCGGCTGAATCCGCACATCATGGCTGGCGGCAATAAGAAAATATCCACCGGTCATGTTGATTCCAAATTTGGGATTTCAATATTCCAATTGAGACATCTGCACCGCGTTATTCAGTCCAATAACATCAATGTCATCGGATTGCATATGCACTCAGGGTCGGATATTTTGGATGCGGAAGTATTTTTGCGTGGTGCTGAGGTGCTTTTTGAAGCAGCTATGGAATTTCCGGATTTGCAGTTCATTGATTTTGGCAGTGGATTCAAGGTAGCTTATCGCGAAGGCGATGTGACCACAGACTTGCAGGAATTGGGTATCCAATTGTCAAAAGCATTCAAGGCATTTTGCAAATCTTATGGTAGAAAACTGGAGATCTGGTTTGAGCCGGGAAAATATCTGGTAAGCGAAGCGGGATACTTTCTCGTGCGCACCAATGTGATCAAAACGACCCCGGCCACGGTTTTTGTAGGTGTAGAATCGGGACAAAACCATTTGATCCGTCCGATGATGTATGATGCATATCACGATATGGTCAACATCAGCAACATCGATGGCACGAAGCGCATCTATACTGTGGTAGGCTATATCTGCGAAACGGATACCTTTGGCTTAGACCGAAAGCTGAGTGAAGTCCATGAAGGGGATATCATTGCGATAAAAAATGCAGGGGCTTATGGATTTATGATGGCTTCCAACTACAATTCCCGCTTTAGGCCGGCTGAGGTGCTGATCATTGATGGCAAAGCCAAACTCATCCGCAAACGTGAAACGATGGAAGACCTGTTCAAAAATCAGGTCGAGATTGATATATAATTCAGTTAGCTAAGCGAGTTGGTACCTCGTTCCTTCGTTAAGCAAAAAGCTTCTAAAATCCATGGATTTTAGAAGCTTTTTGTTTGGTTTTAAGATGATTGGGGGAATAGGTTTTGCCCAGTTTCTTCTATGAATAATTCTGTTAGCTTAAAAAATTATCAACTTAATTTCATCCTGTTTTTAATTCGGTATTGCTTGGGAGAAATACCCATGTGCTTCTTAAAAATATTGATGAAATGTGTCGAAGAATTATATCCTAGGGATCGGGCGATTTGGCGGATGTCCTCGTCGGTGCTCACCAACAACTTGTTGGCTTTTTCAAATTTCAAATTTTTGATATATCCATAAATACTTTGATGAAAAAAGTATCTAAACATAGATTGCAACTTGCTTTTGCTAAAGCCGACCTCCCTTGTCAGCGTGTCGAGACTGATGTTTTTATCCAAGTTAACCTGGATAAAATCTGTTAGGGCGTATAACCTTTTCTGATCGTCGATGGAGTACTTAGAAGAATTGATTTTCTGATGATAAAACTGCTTATAAAAATGGTCGAAAAACAAAACTACCGCCTCATAACCTTTATCCTTTACGATAAGGTGCAGCAACAGTTCATCAAATTCTGACATAAATACATCTTTGAAAAGACGAACAAACCTGTTGGTCAACGGCTCAAAATGCATCACCTTGTTTTTGCCAAAAATGAGATCATTGAAGGAATCGTTTTGCACCACAAATTCAGATAAATTGTCACGAATCCATTGGGTCGACATTTGCGCCCTGAACAGAAAACTATGGGTATTTGCAGGGTAAATCAGATGGTTGGATGCGTTTGAAGAAAAAAAGTGTACGCCTCCAGACTTTACTTTTTTGCTATCCTCATTACCTGGTTTAAAAAATGCATGGCCACGCTGAATATACTGGAACATGATTGTCATACTCAGTTTTGACTTCGTTGGCTTGCTTATGAATTCCGCTTGATCATCCAACTCCATTTCGCCAAAAGCCACATTTAGGCCTTCATCTACTTCAAACTCATACAAAACACCTCTGCCGAGTGACTTTGGTAGTGAGAGCATATTTCCCTCTTGTGCAATGCCAAACTGATCTGCTAGGTACCCCAGCCAATTTTGTCGATGATCAAATTTGATTTTATACATGCATCCATTTTGACTTTATGATCGTGATATAATAAAAAAAGCTACATAAATGTAGCTTTCAATTAAAAAGTTCGGCTAAGTTAATTTTTACTAAGTGAATCCTTCAGGTCAATTTTGTACGCTTCCTTGTATTTATTGCTCTTCGACAATTTATGATTTAATGCTCGGTAGTCGTTGTTGACCCTGGCTTTCATAAACTGATGCGAATGTTCCCGAGTCTTATTGTGAAATTTAGAATTTCTCTCCATATAATCCGAAACGCTAGCATTCATCTCACCCGTCGCCAGAACAACTGTTTTTTTGCTATGGGTATCTATGTATTTCTGATGCTTATTTAATTTATGGTTTCTGGACTTATAATTTGTGTTTGACTGAGCATAGGTAAATCCTACAGTTAGGACAAACGCTAAAACTAATATTACTGACTTTTTCATATCACTTAAACTTTAATTAGAAGATTATCTACAAGTAAAAATACGTGACTTATCGCATATTAAATCTCATATAATATCAAATAAACTATGCAATCAACCGATTTATATAAATAATTTCATGGAAAAATGACACATTATAGGTGCGGTTTTTACCCATGACATGCGAGGGTTACGGGGTATTTGAAAATATCGATTATAGAATGATCCCATAGGAATATGAAATCAAGGAAAAAAGTGAAATTAAGGATATTGAGACACCATATCAATCTATTCCGCACAAAAAGGATTGTAAAAGCTTCAAAAATCCATGAAGGAATCTTTTTTAGCAGTAAAAACTATCTTTAAGATCAAATTTCTACTGGGAATATTTAGAAACGCATTAGACAATATATTTGATGTGAAGTCCGGATTATATCACGATGTTCACGATTTTCTTTGGCACGACGATCACTTTTTTTGGTGCTTTGCCATCGAGCCATTTCTTGACAACCTCATTTTCCAAAGTGGCTGCCTGAATCTCAGCTGGCGTTTTGTCCAGCGCGAATTTGATTTTGGTACGCATTTTCCCATTGACCATAATCGGAAATTCGTACTCATCTTCTCGGATATAGGCTTCGTTAAACTCGGGATATGTCGCATGGATTATGCTGCCTGTATTGCCCAGTTTTTGCCAAAGCTCCTCAGAGATATGCGGGGCAAACGGTGAAAGGACGACTAATAGCTTTTCGAGGATTTCCTTTTTGTGGCACTTCAATTGGGTAAGTCCATTCACACAAATCATAAATTCACTCACCGAGGTATTGAAAGATAGATTTTCAATATCATGCTCTACTTTTTGTATGGTCTTGTGCAGAATTTTATATTCCTCGGCTTTGGCTTTTTCATCAACTACGAGCAGGTTGCCATCGGCATCTACAAACAACCCCCAGAGCTTTCTCAGGAATTTGGCCACGCCATCGATGCCATGGGTATTCCATGGTTTTGATAGCTCTATCGGCCCGAGAAACATCTCATACATCCGCAGGGTGTCGGCGCCATATTTTTCTATCATGGCGTCGGGCGTCACGGTGTTGTATTTGGATTTGGACATTTTTTCTACTAAATATCCGCACTTCAATTCACCTTCTTCTAAAATGAATTTGGCATCCGCATATTCCGATCGCCAGTCCTTGAAGGCCTCTATGTCCAGTTTATCATTGTGTACCATATTCACATCGGCATACAATTCTATCGTGTCGTATTGATCTTTCAGCCCGACGGAAACGAAGGTATTTTCATTTTTCAGTTTATAAACCGTGTTGGATCGGCCCTGAATCATGCCCTGATTCACCAGTTTTTGAAAGGGCTCTTCATGGGAAATGATGCCTCTGTCGTACAAAAACATATTCCAAAAGCGCGAGTACAGCAAATGCCCGGTAGCATGTTCCGTACCGCCAATATATAAATCAACAGAATTCCAATAAGCTGCTGCTTCAGGGCTTACCAGTTCATTATCATTGTCTGCATCCATGTACCGCAGGAAATACCAGCTCGATCCGGCCCACCCCGGCATAGTAGTCAGCTCGTAAGGATATTTGCCTTTGTAAAGCCAGTTTGTTGCCCTACCCAGTGGTGGCTCTCCGGAAGCTGTAGGCAGGTATTCATCTACTGGCGGCAATTCCAATGGAAGTTCATTTTCAGGAATCAGGTGTGGAATGCCGTCTTCGGCAAAGTAGATTGGCACCGGCTCGCCCCAATACCGCTGGCGACTAAATACCGCATCACGCAGGCGATAATTAATTTTTGCCTTACCAAAACCTTCTTTTTCGGCATGCTCAGTAGCGGCCATGGCTGCATCCTTAGAATCCATTCCAGTAATAAAACCCGAATTGATCATTTTTCCATGCTTGATCTCTGTAGGGTCTTCAAGGTTTTCCGTGCCCTCGATAACCCTATTTACCGGAAGGGAAAAATGTGTGGCAAACCTAAAATCTCGATCGTCAGATGAAGGAACCGCCATCACCACGCCAGTACCGTATCCAGCCAGCACGTAGTCGGCTATCCACAACGGAACTTGCTCATTGGTAAATGGATTGGTGACGTACGATCCGGTAAATACCCCGGAAACTGTTTTGACTTCCGCTTGACGCTCTCGCTCAGATCTATTTATAGCTTTTTGCACATAAGCATCTACTTCTTCTTTTTGTGCGTTGGTTGTCAATTCAGGGATCAGTTCATGCTCTGGTGCCAACACCATGTAGCTCACGCCAAAAGTCGTATCCGGCCGTGTGGTGAAGCAAGTGAGGGTAATATCTTTATTTACTACTTTAAAATCTAGTTCACATCCATAAGACTTTCCGATCCAGTTAGTTTGCATGTCTTTCATGGATTCTGACCAGTTTAGCTTGCCGAGATTTTCGACTAGCCGATCTGCATAAGCTGTAATTCGCATCATCCATTGACGCATTTTTTTTCGCTCTACGGGAAAACCACCTCGCTCAGAAAACCCGTCTTTTACTTCGTCATTGGCCAATACCGTACCCAGCTCAGGACACCAGTTGACCAAAGCATCGGCAGGATAGGTGAGGCGATATTTCAAAAGCAATTCTGCTTGATCGATTTCAGAAAGGCTGTTCCAGTGAGCGGCATCGAATGAGGGTGTGTCATCGTCACAAGCTGCGTTTATTTTTTGGTTACCGTTTTTTGCAAAAGCGGTGATCAAGGAATCAATTGGTTCTGCCTTGTCAGTATCTTTATTATACCAACTGTCAAATAATTTGGAAAAAATCCACTGTGTCCATTTATAGTATTTGGGATCGCAGGTCTGAACCTCTTTTTCCCAATCGTAAGACAGGCCAATACCTTTTAGTTGATCTTTATATCGTTTTAGATTTTGTTCGGTTGTGATGGCAGGGTGCTGTCCTGTCTGAATGGCATATTGCTCGGCGGGCAAACCAAAGGCATCAAAACCCATGGGATGAAGCACATTGAAGCCCTTATTTCGCTTGTATCTAGAAACAATATCTGAGGCAATATATCCCAAAGGATGGCCTACGTGCAGACCAGACCCTGATGGGTAAGGGAACATATCCAGCACATAATACTTGGGTTTATCAGGTGTCACTTCAGCTTTAAAAACCTTGTGTTGTGCCCAATAGTTTTGCCATTTGTGCTCTATTGTCTTGTGATTATATTCGGCCATTTGCTTATGTAAATCGTTAATTTTTGGGCTGCAAAAATAAGCAAATAGCCAGTCCTTTGAAAAGAAAACCCTAATTGTTGGAGCAGGCTGAGTTAATAATTATTTTTACGTCAATTATTTAAAATTCATGATAGAAAAATACCTTTCCAAAAGGGATAAAATTTGCGTAGTAGGGCTCGGATATGTCGGACTGCCGGTGGCGTTGGAATTTGCCCGTAAGTTTAGATTAGTTGGCTTTGACATCAATCCGTCACGAGTAGGGTTGATGCAGCAGGGCGTTGACCCGAGTCACGAACTTGAGGCATCGGAGTTTGATGGTTGCGACATTACTTTCACTGCGAATCCGGCAGATATCCGGGATTGCACATTTTTCGTAGTAGCTGTACCGACTCCAATTGATGAGCATAAAAACCCTGATTTGACCCCCATACTCAGTGCCTGCAAGTTTGTGGGGGGGGCACTGAAAGATGGTGACGTGGTAGTGTTTGAATCTACCGTATATCCAGGGTGTACCGAGGAAGATTGTATTCCGGTGTTAGAGAAAACATCAGGTCTGACTTTTGGAGAAAACTTTACCGTTGGGTATTCGCCTGAGCGTATTAACCCAGGAGATAAACTACACACACTTACAAAAATCACGAAGGTAGTTAGTGGGAGTGATGCGAAAACACTCAAGATTGTTTCTGCACTTTATGGAGCAATAATTGAAGCCGGAGTTCATGAGGCAAGTTCAATCAAAGTAGCAGAAGCCAGCAAGATTATAGAAAATACCCAGCGGGATTTGAACATTGCTTTGATGAATGAGCTTTCACTCATCTTCAAAAAAATGGATATTAACACCTATGAAGTATTGGAGGCTGCGGGAACAAAATGGAACTTCCTAAAATTTTACCCTGGCTTAGTCGGTGGGCATTGCATCGGTGTAGATCCATATTACCTGACTCACAAAGCCATGGAATTAGGATACTTTTCAAAGGTAATTACAGCTGGCAGGAATATCAATGATGCCGTGCATGGACAGATTGCCAAAGAAATAGTTCAATATTTGATTGAGCAGGACAAGTCACTGAAGCAGACCAAAGTGTTGATCATGGGCGTTACTTTCAAAGAAAATGTCAGCGACATCCGAAATTCGAAGATACCTGAACTCATTCGAGAGTTGCAAGAATTTAGTATCAATATAGAAGCAGTTGATCCATTTGCTGATCCAAAGGAGTTTCAGCATGAGTACGGAATTGAACTGAGTGAGCAACCGAGTACGGACTATGACGCTGTAATATTGGGAGTGAACCATGCCCAATATGTAGAGCTAAACCCTACCTATTTTAAAGATATAATGAAATCCAATGGACTTTTGTATGATGTGAAAGGTGTATTCAGAAATAAGCCAGTGGAAACTAAGTATATGAGTTTGTAGCTTTCTCAAATTATTCTTTTTTTATAAAACCCATGGAAGATAGGCACATTTTAAACCGATAAGTCAAATGAAGTTACCTTCAATTATCTCAGAGAACCGTAGTGCCGCCCGCTTTTTAGGGGCCGCATTCATTTTGCTTTTGGTATGGGTGATGTTTTCTTCTTTTCTGCCAACAGTCGTTAATGATATGCATTATATGATTATCAAGCCACAGGCTGATATCTGTGCGTATTTCATGAGATTATTTGGTTATGAAGTAGATCAGGACTACATGGTCAATGGCTGCGAGGCCAGATTGATGTTTCCAGAACGTGGTGGAGGTGTTTGTGTGGGGTCTGGGTGTAGTGGATTGGAGCTTTTTGTGTTGTTTTTCGGATTTATCCTTTTGATGAAAGGCCGATTGATTGACAAACTTTGGTTTATCCCGTTGGGATTCTTGGGCATTTTAGTGCTAAACATTATCCGTATTATTTCACTTGCCATCATTTATTACCATAAGCCAGAATACTTGGATTTCAATCATAAATACACATTTGTGATCATCGTGTATGGCGCAATATTTGGTCTTTGGGTGTTGTGGGTCAATAAATTTGCGAATGTCAAAGATGACTGACCATTTGAAAAAGTATGCATTTGTCTTTCCTCTATTGTTTATTCTTGGTTTGGCCTACTGGAGATATACGTACATCTTGAATCCCAACTTTATCGGTGAGTCTTGGTTGATCAACATTCGCTACATGAAGCGAATGCAAATATCTGTAAGTTCTGTAGTAATGGGAAAATCCATCATTATTTATTGGTTATTTTTTTTCATGGGAAATACGGCCTTTTTCACATTGCTTTTTAGTTCTTTTGATAAGGTAAAGATGGTGGGGTTTCTATTTTTACTAATAAGCGTTCTTAGCGCATCACTTTTTGTGATCGACACCTTCCTGATAAAATCCGAAGCTATTTTTAGTCTTGCGGCTATTCTCAAGAATTTTCTTCTCAGCCCAATGTTTACGGCGATGGGTTATCTTATGATAGAATATTTTCATTGGTTTGGGAAGACTTCATAAATCGAAGTACGATTGGCAACAAGTTTTTTTGCTAGATTTTATACTCCATGCTTGTTTACCTTTTTATTCTTTTCCATTTTAAAGTAATTGGTTCACTTTCCTCTGATTCATTATAAAGTCGGTCCATCGCGCGAACTGCATATGTATATTTCCGGAATCGCCTAACTTGATTGTCTTCATAATTGGGCATGGTACGCCTTTGAATGGTCAAAATATTTGAAGCGTCTGAAAAATCCCCGGTGCGTTTTCCTTTAAATTTGTACAGAACATAATACGGCGAATTTCCCTCAGCCTCCCAAGATAACCAGATACCCGAGTTAGAATTTTTTGCTTGATTCCATTTTGGTTTCTTCGGTGCTAATATTGATAGCCATGGCATTTTAGGAATCAATGCAGAATACTCATAGTACTTATTTCTTAAAATATCTGTTACACCAAGTGGATTTCGAATCATGGATTTGGAACTAAAATAACAACTCCCATGAATATTTGGTAGCGATCTGATAATTTCTATTTGTTCGGGAATCTCCTCTGGGTTTCGCCAAGCTTCAATATTGGAATTACCATCTACTCTATATAACCCCTGCCCAATATATACTTCCACTCCATAGTGGTTTTTGTCCCACCAGCGTGCGAGGGTTTCATAGTCTGCGAGATCAAATCCACGATACCAATATATCTGCGGGATCACGTAATCGATCCATTTTTCCTTTTGCCATTTCAGAACATCGGCGTATAAATCGTCATAGTTGGTTTGTCCGGCTTTAGTATCAGATCCAGATGGATCCACAGTTGAATTTCGCCATACTCCGAATGGGCTAATGCCAAATTTCACATAAGGCTTTTCGGATTTAATAGTTTGGTTCAATAGCTTTACAATGGTATTCACATTTTCCCTCCTCCAATTGTCCTTTAAATCCATGGAATGGGAACCGCCATATTTTTGAAACGAAAGGCTATCGGGAAATTCTACTCCTGCAATTTTATATGGATAAAAATAATCATCCATATGAATGGCATCAATGTCATATCTAGCCACGATGTCCTGCACTATCTTAGCAATATGTTCCCGTGCTTCTGGAATTCCGGGATCAAAATATATCTTATTTCCATACTGTAGAAACCAATCAGGGTGCTTATAAACTTGCAATGAGGTATCAACCCCAAGCAATTGCAATAGGTCAGCATGATCCTTTTCCGATAATTGTCCTGAAGAATTGGACGTATCGCTTTGTACCAGTTCCCCAATAATACTTTTTAGAGTATCTAATGGGAGATGTGCTGAATCTCTATAAAATTTATTTGCATCAAAAACTGCTCGATATGGATTAAGCCAAGCATGAAATTCCATTCCACGTTCGTGGGCCTCCTCTACCATAAATGTCAGTGGGTCATACTCGGGGTTGGGGGATTGGCCATTCTTTCCAGTGAGCCATTCAGACCATGGTTCCATGTTAGATCGGTATAGTGCATCTGCACACGGCCGTACCTGCACAATCACGGCATTGATGCCATTTCTTTGATGTTGGTTTAGGATATTTCTAAATTCATCTCGTTGGGACTCTGCAGATAGGTTCGGACTTGATGGCCAGTCAATATTGGCTACTGAAGCAATCCAAACACCTCGGAACTCTCGTTTAATCGGTTTTTGCCCATAAGAAGCGATGCATATGCACATGGCTGAAATGGTAAAAAGCAAAAAAGAAACTGCTCGAAATCGATCAAGCATATTTAGAATTCTTCATGAGCGCATTTTGTTCTATTAAATTGGGCAATACAATTTCAAAAATCGTAAACTGACCTTTGTATTATATTGGGGAGCACTTACTCTCCTACTAGCTATTCCATATTTCCCATGACTTTTCAGCCTGAAGCTCGAGCATTTCCAAACCATTTTTGGTACGTGCGCCCATTTTTCTGCCTTCTGACATAAATCTGGTCTCAGCAGGATTGTAGATCAAATCATACAAAAGAAACTTTTCATTTATTTTAGTAAAATCCACATCCGGCATGGCATCAATATTTGGTGACATACCGAGAGGTGTAGTATTTATAATTAGGGGATGCTCTTGGAGTACGTCTGGACCTGTTCGCAGCTCATCATAAGTAAGATCACCTTTAGCAGCATCTCTGGAAATTTTCAAGAATGGTATGGATAAATCCTGCAACACCGTAACCACCGCCTTGGAAGCTCCTCCTGTTCCCAAGATTAATGCCCTGTAACCTTTCATATTTGGCATCCAGTTTTCTAATGAATTTTTAAACCCATAGTAATCCGAATTGAACCCGGTTTTTTTTCCATTGTGATTGATCTTGACAACATTTACGGCTCCTACCTTTTTGGCACTATGATCGAAATCATCCATAAAACCCATGATTTTGTTCTTGTATGGAATCGTCACATTAAAACCTTGAAGGTTTGGTTGGGAAAATAAGTCCTCTACTTGATCGATGCTATCTATCTCGAAAAGCTCATACGTACTATCGGTGATTCTCTCTCTTTGAAATTTATGTGCAAAATATTTTTTCGAAAAAGAATGACTGAGCGGATACCCAATAAGTCCGTACAATTTTTTCAAAAGGCTTAATTTTTATGTTTAGAAATTTGTGCTACCTTTTCGATTCCCACTATAAGCAAAATGCCAAAGCAAAAAAATAATATTGCTTGTAGCATCAATGGCTCACCAATTTTTTCCATATAAGCCTGCGGCAATAAATTATCTTGAAGCAAAGGAACTATCTCTCCTTTGCTGTTTAGCCTCGTGGAAACTGTTATTTTCCACGGCCATATTTTATTCAAAGATCCTATCATAAACCCAGCCAACAATGCAACTGTCAGATCATGATATTTGCGTAAAAGCCAAGACACAACTCGGGAAAAACTCAATAGCCCAACTACGCATCCAAGTCCGAAAACCAGAATGACAAGTACATTGAGGTCTTTAATCGATTCAATGATGAATTCGTATTTCCCCAAAATAAGTAAGATAAAACTACCGGAAATTCCAGGTAGAATCATCGCACAAATGGCAATGGCTCCTGAAATAAAAACGAATAAAAAACTATCTGGTGTAGTAGATGGGGTTGCACTTGTCACCAACCAGGCAATCACAACTCCCGCAATTCCAGTAATCACCACCGGTATGTTCCATTGCTTAATTTGTCGCGATACGAGCAACGCAGAAATAATGATAAGGCCAAAGAAAAAAGACCACAGTTGGATAGGATGAGTGTTCAGCACATAATGCAGCACCTTGGCCAAAGAGAGAACGCTAACAAAAATTCCCGAGAGCAGGGTAATCAGGAATGTACCGTTGATATGTTTCCAAAAAGCATCAATTTTCCATGAAAAAAGCAACTGGATGGCTGTTTTATCCAGAGACTTGATACTTTCCAGTAGCTCTTCATAGATTCCGGTAATGAACGCAATAGTACCCCCCGATACACCCGGAACAACATCTGCTCCTCCCATACCCATTCCTTTCAAGAAGAGCAATATGCTGTCTTTTCCAATTTTCATTGATGTGTGATCAAAACTAACTTTGGTTTAAAAAATGGGTAAAAGTATCCCCACGCAAGCCAAGGCGAATAGTTTCCAAAGGGATTACCTCATTAGGGGCGATGTTGCCAAGGTTGACATTGGCTCCTAGTAGCTTTATAAACCAAACTTGCTGTGCTTTTTGAGGAGCTTCCCAAATAATTTTTTCAAAAGGAATTTTGGTCAATATCTCCTCTACCAATCCTGATCTCACTTCACCACTTGACCGAAATAACCCTACATTTCCACTTTCTCTCGCTTCACCTATTACCTTCCATGCCCCTGCATCGAGCTCGGCTTGCATAAGGTTAATCCATTTGTAAGGAGGGATGATTTTGTCTACATCCTTTGATCCAACCTCAGATAGCACCGTTACCTTTTTAGAAAGTTTCTGGATATAGTCACACTTTAGGTCATGATCTAATTCAATAGATCCATCAGATACTTCAACATATTCTAGTTCATATTTTTCCAAAACTTTCACATATTCATCAAATTGCCCACGAACTATAAAAGCCTCGAAAAGTGTACCTCCAAAATATACCGGAATCCCTGCTTTTTTAAAAAGTGCAATCTTCTCTTTTAGATTCGGAGTCACAAAGGATGTCCCCCAGCCTAACTTTACAATGTCAACATAACTGCCACATGTACTAATGAAATCTTCAACTTCACGAAGGCTTGAGCCTTTGTCCATAGCCATTGTCAATCCCACGTGTCTTGGCTTTTCTGTCCTTTGTGGGATGTCATTCAAAAAATAGTTCATTTATTATTCTTTCTAAATTGATCAATTATTTTAAAAAGTACCTTTTGCGTTTCTAATTTTGGGAAAAATTCCAAGAGGTCTACATGCTTGTCATAGTCAAGCACAAGGGCATTTTCCAATTGATTGTATGCTTCTTTGTATTTACCAAGGGCAAGTAGGTATGCTGATGTCCTATAATACAATTCGGCTACATCGGGCATATCGCTCAAGGCCTGCTCCATGATTTCTAGAGCCTTTTCGTATTCTTTCTGTTCGTAATATACATAGGACCAATCCAATAATATGTCAGAATCGTCCGGAGCAAGCAGGTTGGCCTCCTCGTAAGCATCAATACTTGAAACTAAATTACCCACGTGAAACTCGGTTTCAGCTACCTTTTTCCAATAATGAGGATTTTCGCAATCTAATTTTAGGGCTCTATTAAGGAAATGAATTGCCTCATACCATTTGGTTTGCATCGCCAGGCATTTGCCTACACCGTACCATCCTTCGTCACAAAAAGAATCAATTTTTATGGCTTTTTGATAGTATTTGATGGCCAAATCATAATGTTCTAATTGCTCATAGCACTCCGCCAAACTACAGTAGGTTTCTGCACTGGCACCTTCTATTTTCAAAGTCTTTTGGTAAGCATCAATGGCTTGAGTGTATTTTTCAAGACTCATGTACGAATTGCCTAAGTTGAAGTATGCTGATGCAAAATTCTCATCAATAATGGTGGCATATTCATATGCATGTATGGCCTCTTCAAATTTTTCCAGCTTGTTGTACACAATGCCTAGATTATACCAGGCATAGTGCGAGTATGGATCTTGGTCAATAAATTTTTTGTAATAGGAAATACTGTGCTCCAGTTGTTCGGTTATGTCGAGACAATAAGCCAGTTCATATAGCGCGTTTTCGTGATTGATGTTTTCCTCTATGGCCTTTTTATAAAACTTGATCGCTTCGTTGTACTTAAAAGAAGTCTGGTGCGCCAAACCAATCTGATAATATAAATCTGCGGGATCTTCACTTAATGGAAGGGCCTTCTCAAAATTTTCAATGGCCTCCTTTTGCATGCCCTGAACAAGATATAAATTTCCCTTCATAGTAAAGATTTCAGGGTCATTGGGCTGAAGTGACATGGCCTTGTCCAAAGTATCCATGCCCTCCTCGTACCTTTCCAAATTGGAAAGTATCTGAGCTTGCTCTACCATCAGATTGGTGGAATAAGGATACTGAGAGATGGCAACTATACACGCCTTTAAGGCCATGTTGTTTTTTCCAATCTCCATGTAGTGCCCGATGATTTCTTCCAGTAGTTCTAACTGGTAAAATTCTAAATCATGGCTTTTGAGCTGTTTTTCAAAGGTTTTAATCAGTGAACTTAACTCATCCTTTCTCTTAAAATTCTCTCCCATTACCTAAGCTAAATTTAGAATATAACCAATGTCCGCATATTAGCGAAAAAAACTAATATCGGAAAACAGATTTCGCAATTATTAAACCCTACTTCCCTCATTTCTACTACAATAAGGTAGCGTTTAAAAATTCTTTCCCCTCAAGTAGTCTCATACCTCTCGTATTCAAACTCTTCCCGATCACGTCAGCTTGGTGCAAATTATGGCAATCCGTACCGATTAAATCTATTACATCTTCTTTCAAAAGATATCTTGCCATTTTTTTGACAGCCTCAGAGTAATACCCGGAGAGGGACAGCATATTCAACTGAAACAAAACGTTCATGTCTTTCAGTTTCTCAATCAAAGACTGGTTACCCTGAAGATAATCGTACCTTTCGGGATGTGCCAAAACAGGCTGGTATCCATTGGTGTGCATGTTAAAAATAGCGTCTTCCAGATACGCAGGCTTGTTGAGAAAAGATGTTTCAAAAAGCAGGTAGTTTTTCCCAAAAGTCAGTAGGCTTTCTTGACTGGCCAATTTGGCCATTAATGACTCATCCAAATAGTATTCCGCAGCTGCATCTAAAGTTATATCCAGATTATTTTGCTGGATAAGATTTCTCATTTCGTTCAATTTTTCATGGATTTCCGAGGGTTTATTTGGGTAATATTCGCTCATTATGTGCGGTGTGGTAATGATCTTTTTATACCCGATTTTCTCAAGTGATCTCAAAATATTCATAGATTCACTTGCAGATTTCACACCGTCGTCCAATCCCGGTAGCAGATGTGAATGAATATCTACAAGAAACGGCAGGGTTGTTTTTTTTGGCTTGGTTTTGAATAGATTAAACATAGCCTTTTAGGATTGAAATAATCGTTTCAACTTGCTTACTTTGGTAGGTGGTTTGTCATCATAGTATCCATGACCATAGGTATCAGCTGAGGATCCTCGAACTGAATTGAGAACCAAAGAAAGATTGTTCAATTTATGTACTTTTATCATGCGATTGACATGGTTCAAAAACACCTTTTTTGAAAAATCTGCTCGAATTACGTATATAGGAATCGAAGCAATTTTCAAGGCATGAACCCCATCCGTTACCAAGCCAACCGGAGGAGTGTCAATAATAATAACATCATATTTACTTTTTAAATGCGCCATCAATTCTTCAAATGGCCCGCCCAAAATGAGTTCGGATGGATTAGGAGGTATGGGACCAGCGGGGATATAATCCAAGTTTTCCAGATTAGTTGTATGAATACATTCTTCTATTTTATGTTTTCTAATTAATATGGTACTAAGTCCTTTATTAGTATTCGTGTCTTCAAATATCTCGTGAAACCGTGGTTTTCTCATGTCCAGATCTACCAAAACAACCTTGCTATTAAGCAGGCTAATTATCCCCCCCAGATTAGCCGCGACAAAGGTTTTTCCCTCTCCACTTATCGTACTTGTTATTGCAATTACTGGTTTTTCACCTCTATTATTCAAAAATTCCAGATTGGTACGTATTGAACGGAAAGCTTCGCTTATTTCAGATTTTAAATTGTTGTTTACCACCAATCGTGTAGCCATGTTTTTCCCTTTGGCATAAAAGGGCACAGATCCCAAAACAAAAGCTGAAGACAATCTTTCCAACTCCTGTTGACTGTTTATTTTGTTATTCAATACATATCTGACTCCTACAAAAATAAAACTCAGCAGCAGCCCCGCCACCAGCCCAATACCATAATAGATCACCCTGTTGGGAGAAATAGGTGTAGATGGCGATGAGGCAGAGGAAAGTATCTTAAAATCCGTGACTGTTCCGGCTTCTGCCAGTTCAAACTCAGCCTTATTTTTCATTAAAGTGAGGTAAAATTCTTCGTAAAGGCCATAATACCTCTCCGTTTTGCTATACTCCGTACGCTTGGACGGGAGTTCTACAAATTCTGCCTCTAACTTTCTTCGTCTTGATTTTAACTCTTCCAAATTATCAGAAAGTTTATTTCTAGAGGTTTTAATATACTGTATCAGTCTTTCTTTTAATGTGTTGACCTCCTGCTCCTTTTTCTGATATGCTAGTGTATTTTTGTTGTAAGATATCAAAAGGATTTCCTTCTCTTGGCTCAAAATATTGAGTCGTGCAAAATCCTGCTTCATTTCATTCGAAAAGACAGACACATCTGCTGGGTTTAGACTCAATTCCTTTTCCGCAATGATATCATCATAAGCATCGTTGTAGGCTTCTATTTTTTTACGGATTGAAAACCTTTGCGAATCCAATTGTTCGAGTAAAACAATAGTTCGAGAGAGATTGGCTCCTAAATCGGTGGTCTTATTATCGATTGTAAAATTCTCAAAATAATTCTCTAATTCGGTTAGTTTTTCTTCTGTTTGATTGAGCTGTTCATTCAAAAAATTTATTTTCTGATTATTTGCCTTGTTCTTTTCCAACTGGGTATAATAGAGATAAAGCGTATCAATAGCGTGTACAATATCCATAGCCTTTTGCCTTGTATGATCCTTGAATGAAATGGTGATGGTATTGGCTTTGAAATCCAACGGTTCCACAGTTAGATTTTTATTGATGTAGTCCAATGTGTTAGTATGGGTGTTCAGCGTAAAAAAATATCGGTTTCCTACTTCTTTTGCATATTCTGGAGATAGCTCAATGTAAAATTTTAATCCTTCTGACGAAATCGTATCCATGAAGTGAAAAGTCCTTTCGAAAGTTGACCCTGAAAATTCATAACTTAATTTATACTGGGCTTTATCAACTATTTCTAGGTCTATTGGGCGGTTGTACATTCCCGGCGCGCATTCGATCACATGTATCTCAAAAGGAGAGCTGCCATAACGCTCTTCATACAATATATCACCATATTGGAAATAGCTCACATCGTATTTCAATGCGTCAACAACCTTGTTTAAGAATAACTTTGATTTTATGATCTCTATCTCCCTGGCCAGGTTATTAATGTCATCGTCAAAACTTTTGAAACCTAAAACTTTCGCTTCACTTTTAATATCTAATTGCAAAGTAGAAGTAGACTTAAACAATTGTTTGGTATAGCGGATAGCAATGGTAGAAATACTTAGTGTAAGAATAATCAGCAAGGCCATTACAGGTATACTCCTGAACAAAATGCTGCCAAGCTTGTCAAAATCCACTCCTTCCAATGAAGTGCTTTTGGCATCATTATCCATACTTTCCTGATTACCCACCGTGAATCTATTTATTGAGACTTACTATTAATGCAACCAAAGTAACTGCATTCACAAATATCGCAAAAACAGTCATAAAATCTTTTGCCCCCTCGGTAATCACTTTCCTATTGGGCTCCACGTAGATAATATCTCCCGGTAGTACATTCATCATAGAAGCTTTAACACCATTGATAGTAGATAGATCAATTATGAAAACTTCTGGATGGTGTAGGTCTCCTCTAATAAGGCGCAAATTAAAGGCCTTACCGTCTTCGTCTATCCCCCCTGCCAAAGCCACAATTTCAACCACCGAAGTATTCTCGTTTTGAAGAGGAATCACCTGTCCTCCTGGAGCACCGAGAACTATCACCCTTTTATTCAGGTATTTGAGTTTTACATAAGCGTCTGTATAGAAATTGTTATATTTTTTTTCGAGATATTCTTCTGCTTCATTGATCTTCATCCCTCCCAATTCGACAATCCCTACCATAGGAAATTTCACGTTCCCATCATCCATCACTAAAAATTCGGGCTTTTCCTCTTCTCCTCGATTTTGGGTTTGAGGTGTTTGAAGTTCATTATTTGGGTCAATTATACGCTCTCCATTATTTGTGAACACACGCATATCTAGCAAATCATTTGGTTGAATGATATAATTGCGCTCAGATACGAGGATATCCGTGGATAGATATGACATATCCTGATCCTCATCGATCTGAAACATCAAATGGTATTTGTAAGATTTGCACGAAAGGAGAAATGTCCCAATAGAAAACAGAAAAAATATATGATATAAATGCCTCTTCAAGATTTTTTTTGTCAAAGATAAATAATATTGCCTTATCCCAACCCCAAAGTAGATTTATATGACTGGAATGATTGAAGGTTTTGATCTTTTTCAGAAATCATCGGCGATTCTATCCCCCAGTCGATATTCAACTCTGAATCGTCGAAAGCGATGCCTGAATCGTATGGTTGGTTATAAGTTTTGGTACATTTATAAAATAAGTGAGAATCCTCTAAAGCTGCAAAACCATGTGCAAATCCTTCAGGTATAAAAAGCATATTTTGCTTTTCGGCAGTAAGTAAAACCTTGTAGTGTTGTCCAAATGTAGAAGAATCAGGGCGTAAATCTACTGCTACATCCAATACCTTTCCCTTAATTACTTTAACAAGCTTTCCTTGCTCAAATGGACTATTCTGAAAATGCAATCCACGTAGAACTCCTGCATGGGAAAATGATAGATTGTCTTGCACAAAATTGTAGTTTAGGCCAAGGCCGTTCAATACATCTTTATTGTACGATTCGACAAACCACCCTCTATTATCGCTGAGTACACGCGGAACAATCTCCATAAGCCCGGCAAGCCCGGTTTTCTTAATTTCCATATAAAATATTAATTAATACTGGTGATTGTCGAGTGGTACTTTTCGATCACAATGCCTTCATCAAAATGTTGTTTTATGTATTCACGGCCAAATTTTCCCATTTTGTTTCGGGATTGAGGTTCTAGTGAAAACATTAGTTTCATTTTGTCCGCTAAGTCTCTAGCATCTTTCAGTTGGCATAAATACCCGTTTTTTCCATGCTTTACTACGCTGTTACACCCTGGCACGTTTGTGGTTACAATTGGCTTTTGCATGCTTGCAGCTTCGAGCAGGGTTTTGGGAGTGCCTTCTCTATACGACGGTAACACGATACAATCTGCATTTTGGATAAATGCTCTTACATCATTGGTAGAACCAAGATATTCTACCTGGTTTGTCTCTACCCATTGTTGGATGATTTCTGAGGGGATACCGCGCTTATGATTCACGTCTATCTGTCCAAGCAATTGGAAATTAGCATCAATTCCCTCCTTTTTCAACGCGGCGATTGCCTCGATATATTCCAATATTCCTTTATCATAAATCAATCTGGAAATAAGCAAGAAGGTAAATTGCTTATTTTTAGCAGAGTGAAGGGTGGGTGAAAAATCCTCAACATTGATGCCTGATCCTGGCAAAAGATCGCAAATCTTCTCTCTAACAATTCCTTTCTTCAAAAATAGATTCTTATCATCTTCATTTTGAAAGAATATCTTCTTTGGAAACCTAAATGCTATTCTATAAAGTGAAATTGCAACCCGGGAAACCAGATTATCTTTTAAAAACATCGTGCCAAGGCCGCACACGTTGTTGATTACTGGTATGCCAAGCATGCTAGCAGCGATCGTTCCATATATATTGGGTTTTATGGTATAATGAAGTATGACATCTGGCCTCACTTTCTTATAAATCCTGTACAACTCCATTATCAAAAGAAAATCTTTGATCGGATTGGCACCCCGGCTATCCATTTTTACCGGAACATGCCTACAGCCCAAGTCCATAAGTTTATATGTATATTGATCCTTTGGAGCAATGGTAATAACTTGATTACCTTTGTCCATCAATGAAGTGACCAGGCCTTTACGGAAATTATAGATATTCCATGAGGTGTTTAAGACAATTGCGATTTTCATGCAGCCCAGTTGTGGTTAGATTCTGTAAAATTCAACCCTGAATTAGGGTGGCGAAAGTAAATAAATTAATCGTTTAAATCTAAAGCTGAATTGGCCATTCATTAAAAATAAGGCCATAAAAAGGTACTGTGTAAGGTATTTACATAAATTAAATTAAAAAGTAGAAGGTTAGATGCGAGAAACATTATCCACCAAGATAAAAAAAGAAAAAGCGGTGCTAGTTGCCGCTGCATTTTCGACTGAAGATTCTAGCAGGATCAATGAATATCTAGATGAATTGGAATTCCTTGCGAAAACGTTGGGAGTAAAAACCGTAAAACGCTTTACTCAGAAATTAGCCAATCCGGAGCCTGGACTGTATTTGGGTAAGGGAAAAATAGATGAGATAAAAGAATACGTGCGGTCTTTTCAAATTGAATTGGTCATTTTTGATGATGACTTGTCACCTTCACAACTTCGAAATCTCGAAAAAACATTTAGTTGTAGAATTTATGACCGGAGCCTTCTCATTCTAGACATATTCCTAAAAAGGGCGCAAACGGCTCAAGCCAAAACTCAGGTAGAACTTGCTCGCTACCAATACTTGATGCCGCGGCTTACACGCATGTGGACTCACCTCGAAAGACAGCGAGGAGGCACGGGAACACGTGGTGGATCAGGTGAAAAGGAGATTGAGACAGATAAAAGAAATATTCGGAATCAGATAAATGTGCTAAAAGGACGGTTGGAAAAAATCAATAAGCAAAGTGCTACCCAGCGCAAGTCACGATCCAAAATAGTACGCGTGGGCTTGGTCGGCTACACGAATGTGGGCAAATCAACACTAATGACCTTGCTTTCAAAAACCAAAGTACATGCCGAAAACAAGCTTTTTGCCACAGTAGATGCAACTGTGAGAAAAGTAGTCATCAACCAGATACCTTTCCTTCTTTCCGATACGGTAGGTTTCATACGAAAGCTTCCCCATCATTTGATCGAATCTTTTAAATCTACTTTGGACGAAGTGGCCGAAGCTGATATTCTCATTCATGTTGTAGATTTTTCGCACCCACTTTTCCATGATCAGATGGATGTTGTAAATCAAACGTTGTCTGAACTTGGAGCCGGGGAAAAGCCAACAATTGTAGTGTATAATAAAATTGATAAGATAACCCCAGAAGAAAATGAAGAATTTGAAGGAGATTTACATGAATACTTAGAGTCCAGAAAACTCATGAATGGGTCGGATGAAAACGCCGTCTTTATCTCTGCCACCCAAAAAAGTAATATTGAAGAACTCAAAAATCTGATTTACGAAAAAGTAAAAGAAGAACATCTAAAAATCTATCCTAACTATCTTGCACCGAGCTATTATTGATTTTTAGGCATGGTTTTCAACACCATTTTCGAGTAAAATAATATTGACCTCAGGGCTGGAAATCCATTTGGAACCTTTCAATTTTGAAAAATTAATGTTTCCAATAATGTAATGGTTTTCCAAGGCTTTATACTCCTCCAAAATGACATTAAATACACTTTTGTCGATCAGTTTCGGGTTGTTAAACCTCAAATAAATATCAATATCAAAGTCATCACTAAGCTGTAAATTGGACGCTTGCCTAGTTTTTTTGTATTCATATTTATAATGATAAGTAAGTGCCGAAATATCCGATAATACTGCTGAACCAGTTGGAAATCCTCCCGCGCCCTTACCAATAAATACCTGATGTTCCGAAAATGCTCCTTCTACGATTACCCCGTTGAACTCTCGCTCTACTTTGTACAATTCACTTTCCTCTGTTACAAATTGTGGAATAACAAGTGCTATCACTTTATCATCAATCTTTCTGCTTTTGGCAACCAGCTTTATTTTATATCCCTTTTCAGTAGCAATCTTAATGTCAAAATCTGAAATATTTTGAATGCCATAATTGAAAACATTTTCCGGGCTCACAAACAGCCCAAAGGCATGGGCAAGGATAATACACAATTTATACTTGGCATCGTACCCTTCTACATCTAGCGATGGATTTGTCTCAGCGTACCCTAAGTCTTGCGCCTCCTTTAGCGCCTCCGGAAAAGACATATTTTCGGAAAAGACCTTGGTCAAAATATAATTTGTTGAGCCGTTAAAAATCCCTTCTACAGCACTTAGCAAATCATTATCGTAATATTCTTCTAAATTTCTAATGATCGGGATACTTGCACAACAAGCCCCTTCATACAACAGTGGTACATTGTGTTCTTTTTGAAGAGCATATAATTCTGTCATGTGGTCTGCCACCATCTTTTTATTGGCCGTAACCACAGCTTTTCCATTCTTCAAAGCCGTAGATACAATTTCAAATGCGGCTTCCGGATCATCTATCAATTCCAAAACCACATCCACTTCAGGATTGTCTAATATATCTTTCTGCTCATGCGTAAAAAATTCCATGGGCAGGGAGCGCTTTTTATCTGGATTTTTGATGCAGATCTTAAGGATTTCTGCCTTTATACCTTTAGTTTCTTTCAGTACATGGTATAAACCCTGACCAACCACGCCAAAACCAAAAATGCCAAGTTTCAAATTTTTGCTCATAACCTTTTGCGAAAAAAATCCCTCATGGAAATTGGAGGGTTTTGATATTAAAATATCCTGCAAAGAAAGTTAGATAATACTAGTATTGCAAAATAAAGCCTAGTGGACCATAGTTATTTTATGAAATGTAAAATTGCTATGGGAATAAAATTTTCATTATTTTTGCGATCCAATTTGAAGGCCTCGTAGTTCAATGGATAGAATAGGAGTTTCCTAAACTCTAGATCTAAGTTCGATTCTTAGCGAGGCCACTTTTATTGTTGAGCTACAAAATATAAACCCAAAGACTGTAAAGTGCTTTGGGTTTTTTTATTCGGCGAGACTATATTTTTATTATCAACCAATTACTAAAATGACCAAATTATTATTCGCCGTGCTGGCTCTGCTTTGGAGCACCAACCTCATGTCCCAGTGCCCGACTTCAGGCACAATCAGCAGTAATTGTACCACTACAGGAAACCTGATTTTAAATGGTTCCACTCTAACAGTCAATCCTGGAGTGGTTGTAACTGTTACTGGAACATTAACTGTAAGAGGAGGAGGAACATTAAATGGGACTGGTGCCACATTTAATTTAGGAGGCTTAGCCGATGCTAACGGATCAACAAATACTGTTAATGGGGGAACATACAATACGGGCAGCTTCTCGACCGGAGGTGGGGGTAGCCTGACAATCGAAGGGGTAACGATAGCCATCAGCCCCAATGGAAATGTTGGTATTTCGGGAAGTGATGTAGAGATAAATAACAGTTCATTTACAGGGGTAACCAATTGGTCTACAAATGTATCGTCTTTGGAAATGACTGGGACGAGTGTAATTGCTGCTGGTAGTATCCAATATCCAACTTGAAGATGCTACAATCAGTGGAGGCACATTTACTGCGGGAACATCATTTTCTACAACCAATGGAACTAATACTATTTCTGGAGCAGATATCGATGCCGGAACTACAGCTACTATTAAAAATACATCGTTCTCCAATTCTACATTAGATGCTGCGGGGTTATTAACTATTCAGTCTGGTGATGTTTCGTTTGACAATTCAACTATAAATTCGGGCACGGGAAATGCCGGGCCTAATGATGCTGACGCACTTAAGATGAATGGAGGAGGATCGTTTACCTTAACTGGAAATACACAAATGAATGTGAGGGGCAGTGTCACCAATAATGAATGGTATATAGACGACTCCGATGTTATTGTTACCGGTGATTTCGACAATGCAGGAAATGAAATTCTCGATGTATATAATAATGGAACAATCAATATCCAGGGGGATTTCGATAATTCAGGAAATGGAAACGTGAATGTTGGAAGTGGTGGACTGATTGATGTAGATGGTGATTTCGATAATACTGGGGGTGGTGATGTCGACGTGGACGGTGGAACTTTCGTTGTAGACGGTGATTTTGATGGTAGTGACCCTACAGGTGATGGAGGCGATTGCACTGCCGGAGGTGGGGGGTGCTGTGGCGTAGGATGTGCTACTCTGCCAATTACCCTACTGGATTTTGAAAGTGTACTCAATGGTTCCGTGGTTTCCTTGAAATGGACTACTGCAAGCGAGTTGAACAATGACTATTTTACCATAGAAGAATCATTCGATGGCATCAATTTCAAAGAAGTTGCCACCGTACCCGGTGCGGGAACGACCCAAAGCGTGTCCTATTATTCGTTTCAAGATGAGATTGTTTTTTCTACGAACGCGTATATGTATTATAGACTCTCTCAAACTGATTTTGATGGGACACATGTGAAGCTGAAGGTAAATATAGTACCATTAGATTTCAGAAATATTGAGATCCGCATTTTCCCAAACCCTGTTCCATTGGGAGATGAAATAAAGGTTCATGGAATTCCAGCACAAACACTATGGAAATTATTTTCAACAACGGGTAGAGAGATTGCAACAGGAGAAGTTCTAAATGACAATACTATTAAGCTTCCAGAAGTTTTGGTCGGAGTATATGTGATTTCTTTTCATGGTAAAGGTATTTCGAATAATCAAATGATTGTATTCAAATAGATACACAATAATTAAGAGTAATTGAACTAATAGGAATTGTTACATCCAGATGCATAAGCATTAAAAAGTGCGTTTTAGCGTGTTTTCTGAGTCGGTGTGAAAATTCTACATCAAAAAAGTATACTAGCCTTATCCAGCAACCCTCCAAATTTTAGATTTGAAGGGTTTGATGTAAAAGTGATCCCGCTGGGGCTCGAACCCAGGACCCTCTCCTTAAAAGGGAGATGCTCTACCAACTGAGCTACGGAATCATGGAAATTGCTTGATTTTTTATCGGCCGTTTCCGTAATTGGAGTGCAAATTTAGAACCTTATGATAAAAAGCCAAAGTCGAAAGCCGAAATTATTCATAATATTTACAATATGCTTCGTAAGTGTTTGTTTTTCAGTGTATTCTAATTCTGCCAAAGATAAACTCATCCTTGCAGATTCTTTATTTGCACAAAAAAAATATACTCAGTCCTTTGAACTCTATAGTGAAATTCAAAATTCTGATCATAAAGCTTCCGCTTCTATGTTGCTAAAAATGGCTTTTATAAAAGAAGGGCTAGGTGACTATACGCAGGCCCTTTATTACCTTAATTTATATTACTTGCAAACGTACAACCAGCGAGCTCTAAAAAAGATGGAAAACTTGGCTGATCGGCACCAGCTTTTAGGGTATAATTATGACGATGTAGAATTCTTTCTCAATTTATATCACCAATACCAGATACAGATCGATCTTGTGGTGGTCAGTCTGGTAGTTTTATTTTTTAGTATTATGTTATACCAAAAAAGAAACAACAGGATGCAATCCAGTTTCCCGGGAATGGTCTATGTTACTTTACTTTTGGTTTTATTGTTGATCAATAATTTTGCACGGGAGAGCAGCCTTGCCATTGTTACTGCCTCAGATGTGTACCTGATGAAGGGGCCATCTTCCGGAGCAGATGTTGTGGATGTAGTTTCTCAGGGCCATCGTGTGGAGGTACTCGGTAAGGAGGATATTTGGGTAAAGATACTGTGGAATGGCCGTGAAGCATTTATCAAATCTTTTGATTTAAAACCCGTTCAACTTTCCTCGGGGTTTTAGTTTCTGGAATGGGCAAAAGATTCTTTGCCAATATCTATTCTTGGATATTTTCACTATTTTCAATTTCTATTTTTCCCAACCCTGAATGAATGAATATCTACTCAAGGCTATTATTCGTCTTTTTGCTATTGTTGCCAAAGGGAGTGTAAACGATGAGTGCCGGGAACGTATAAAATTTATTGTTTCCAGGCAAGCCAACAGGGAGCGTGTAGCAGAATATCTGAAGATATTTGATGACTTTACCAATGAAGAAGTAGTAGCCAAACCCCCTCCTAGCGATTCCCATCGGGCAGAAATGAATCCCAAAACAGAAGAATTTGTGGAAGAATGGGCAAGTATAATGCTCATCTGTAAACGTATCAATTTAGAAAGTTCACTTTTTCAAAAAATTATCGTGATCCTCCGGGTGATTGAATTGTCGCATATTTGCGGCGAGTTCAATGAACGTCATGAGAATCTCATCTTCTACATTAGTCAAACCCTTCATATAGATAGCAAGGTTGTAAGCAGTATAAAAAAATTTGTGGTTGGTAACACAGTTGGTGATCTTTTAAATGAAAATGTGCTGATCGTTGACTCTGGAAATCGCGCTAACTATGCCAGTAGTAAACATATAATCCGGCCAAACCTTTACGGGTACATGGTGGTGCTGTACTTGCCTGAAATAGAAAATTACATCTTACGGTATGTTGGCGATGTGAGCTACTTTCTCAATGGGTCAACATTGAAAAGTGGGTATAACTATGTCCTTCCTACGGGAAGTAATATTCGCGGTAGTAAGTTGCAACCCATTTACTACAGTAATGTCGTTAGCCAGTTTAAAGCAGCATTTGATGTAAATAATATCAGGCTTACTGCCGATGATATCTGGGTGAAGTTTAATCAGGGCAGAATTGGTCTTCGCAATATCAATGTCAATGAAACGTCAGGTAACCTGATAGGGATTATGGGTGCTAGTGGGTCGGGCAAGTCGACCTTGCTCGAAACTCTGATTGGAAAAATAAAGCCTAAACATGGAGAAGTTATCATAAATGGTATAAATATCCATGAAGAACCAAAAAAGCTGGAAGGGTTGATAGGGTATGTACCACAGGACGATTTACTGATGGAAGACCTGACTGTTTACGAAAATCTGTATTATGCTGCCAAACTTAGTTTTGCCGAGTACGATGAAGATGAGTTGCATAGATTGGTAACAAATACTTTACAGACTTTGGGGATTTATGAATCCAAAGACCTGACTGTTGGAAATCCATTGAACAAGACGATCAGTGGTGGGCAGAGAAAGCGGTTGAATATTGCATTGGAACTGTTGCGTGAGCCGGCGATCCTCTTTTTGGATGAACCAACCTCTGGCCTTTCTTCCAGAGATTCTGAAAATATACTGGATTTGCTGAAAGAACTTTCGCTGAAAGGAAAGCTTGTTTTCATGACAATTCATCAGCCGTCTTCCGACATTTTTAAAATGTTCGACAATTTGCTACTCCTAGATGTAGGGGGCTACCAAATTTATTATGGAGATCCCGTAGAGGCGATCGTATATTTCAGGGATGTGGTAAATATGATCCAGCGAGACCAAGGTTCGTGTATGACCTGCGGCAATGTTAGCGTGGAGCAAATATTCAATATCATAGAGACCAGAGTGGTAAATGAATACGGAAAATATACCGATCAGCGCAGGATGTCGCCCAAAGAATGGGGAGATAATTTTAGAAAGCATAACCGGGTAAAGATTGAAAATAAAGTGACTCCACTTCCTGCTACCATTTTTAAAATACCTGCGAGATTTAATCAGTTCAAAGTTTTTTGCAAACGCGACATACTTTCTAAATGGAAAAATACACAGTACTTAATTATAAATTTTTTGGAAGCACCCTTACTTGGATTGATCATCGGGTATTTTATTCGATACTATGATCCAAGCAATGATAATGAACTGGGGTATACCTTTGCCAACAATGATAATGTCCCGTACTATTTTCTGATGAGCATTATTGTTGCCCTTTTTATCGGCTTGTCAGTAAGTGGGGAGGAGATTATTAAGGATCGACGGATTTTGCAGCGCGAAGAGTTCCTGAATTTGAGCCGTTCTAGCTACATAAGCTCCAAAGTAATTATTCTATTTGGAATTTCGGCTATTCAAACCCTGTCCTTTGTCTTTGTTGGAAATTTATTGTTGGAGTTTAACGGCATGTTTTTCACTTATTGGTTTGTGCTGTTTTCTTGTGCGTGTTTTGCTAATCTCGTCGGACTGAACATCTCTTCCGGTTTTAACTCTGTAATCACGATTTATATAATGATACCTGTCATCCTCATCCCGCAGTTGATGTTCAATGGTGTGGCGATTGATTTTGATCGTTTAAACCCAAAAATCAGTTCTAGCGAAAAAGTACCGATGCTGGGTGAATTGATGACTTCTCGCTGGGCTTTTGAAGCCATCATGGTGCGACAGTTTAAGGACAATGAATACGAAAAGCATTTCTATCCTTTTGACAAGATAATTGCCGATGCTGATTATAAGATGGCATTCTACTTAAAGGACTTGGAAACTAATTTGTCTGAGTGCAGTGCTGCACTCCGTAATGAAGCCCCTAAAGAATCCATCACAAATCAGTTGGCCCTCATAAAGTATGAGCTGAGAAATGAATTAAAACATTTTGATCGAGAGGCACTTTTAGATTGGGAAGGATTGACTCCTCAAAGATTTGATTCTTCTATGTATCAATCTGTAAAAGAGCAAATTACCACACTAAAGCAGTTGTATACTTTACGTAAAAACAACACCTTAAATCAAAAGGATTCTCTGCTCAAGAGAGAAATTATAGACAAGGATTTAGAACAGGAATTGCTAGAGTATAGAAATTCCTTCACCAATGAAAAGGTACGTTCGATGGTGAAAAACATAGGTCTTGTTTCTATACTTGAGGTTGGAAATAAGCTGATTAGGAAGACTACACCTATCTATACGACGCCAAAAGTGCCCGAAAATCCATGGAATTTCCGCACATTTTATTATGCCCCTGAAAAGTATTTTGGCGGAAGGTATTTTGATACTTTTTGGTTTAATATAGTAATCATTTGGGTAATGGTCATTGTCGCTTTGATTGCTCTATATTTTGATGTGCTAAAAAGATTTTTGAAACTATTTGTTAAAATTGGCGATTATCAACTCAGGCAAAAAATTGAAAAGGGAAAATTACTCTTCCGCAAGTAAGTGGGAAGATTTAGTGGGATATTCCAGAGCGGTAAAGGTTGGCAACCTGATAGAAGTTGCCGGCACCACTGCTACAGATGAACATGGAAAAGTCCATGGGCTTAGCGATCCTTATTTGCAGGCCAGATACATTTTTAAAAGGATAGAAAGTATATTAGAACTGGCTGGGGCAAGATTGGAAGATGTAGTAAGAACGCGCATGTTTGTAACAGATATTGGCTATTGGGAATCTGTTGGCAAAGCGCACAGTGAGTTTTTTGATGAAATCCGCCCAGCAGCAAGCATGCTGGAAGTTCAGAAACTTATTAGTCCTGAATTACTAGTCGAGATTGAAGTTACGGCTATTGTTAATTATGAACGATAATAAATGACAAAGCCGAGAATTCTCGGCTTTGTCATTTAAAGGGTTATTATTTCTTTTCATGGATTTTGATCACTTTCTCCGATGCTTTCATTGGAGTCTATTTCCAACTGGGGAATACGCAACGTGAATACTTTAGAGTTAGCAGGAAAGTTGAACCGATATGCTTCAGGGTGATTTCCTGTCCTCACTAATGGCAGTTGTCTTCGCTTGAGATCCAGATATCCAATACCAATTTCACCATAAAGTTCTTTTCGTCTTTCGATCAATATTTCATCGATCAAATCTTGACCTGTATTACCGGATTTTACGGCATTAGGATCACGATTGGATTGCAGCATAAACAAAATATCTCCTGCATCTGCCTCATCCAATTCTGCTTTTGCTTCAGCTTCGATCAAATACATTTCAGCAGATCGCATCATGACAAAATCATCAGAAAAGTCCTCATTCATCATGAACTTAGTAGTGATATAATAATAATAACTTGTGGGATTTCCACCATAAAACCCTGCCGTAAATAGTTTACGTACATCTGTTTCAGAAAATAAATTCACAAAATCGTCATTGATATAAACGCTATTGTAAGCTGGAACCAAATGGTTGAAAAAGGCTGCGGGTGTGCTGTAGTAAAGGGTTTGGTCGTTGCTTTGTGGGAAGCCCCAAATCCACTCATTGTTTTCTATTTGGTTAAATCCGTCATTATAGTTTTCAGCATCCAAATCATATCCATCTCGGGCTGCGATTGCGGCATTCTTTGCAGCTTCCCATTGGCCAATTTCCAGATTTACACGTGCCAATAAACCCTGGGCTACATGGATGTTTATATTACTTTTCAAAACCCTCTCCCCTGAAGGGTCTAGATTTTGAACAGCGTATTCCAGATCACCGAGTATTAAATCATACACATCCTGAACGGTTGCGCGAGGATGTCCCTCACTTTCGATAGATGCGGGTTCTGTATAAATTGGTACACCAGGTGCTGTAGGGTCTACTGCATAGTTATATTGGTATTCACGGATTAAGTTGAAATATACCCATGCCCGTATGGCTCGTGCCTCTGCTGTAAATTTCTTTTTGGCACTTTCTGACAACTCAGATTCAGCTACACCTTTTACAATTATGTTGGCTTGATTGCCTGTTTCATACAGAAAATCCCAAACAAACTTCGTTCTAGTATAGAAGGCTCCCCTATTGTCATGCTGATAGTCATAGTCATACCAACCGCTAGGTAAGATCATATCAATACCATTGACTTCTCTGGTAATATTTAAGGAGACAACCCCCCTAGTTTCTGTGTTCCCACCGGATTTTTCATCCACGCTTTTCCATTGTCTTCTAAGGTTGCGGTATATGCCGTTAAAGTAAGCCCTCACCCCATTCTCTGAGGCGAATACCTGATCTTGAGAAACAGCCGTGGTGGGTTCTGGTTCTTCAAGAAAATCATTACACCCCATGACAATGGATATTAACCCTACTATCAAGATATTTTTATGAATTAATGTATATATAGTTCTCATCTCACTAAATTTTTAGAATCCAAGGTTGAGTCCAAATGACAATGTTTTGAACATAGACGACCTATTGTCAGTAGTACCGTCAATATTTACTTCGGGATCTAATCCCTGATTTTTACTAATTGTCAGGTAATTGTCCGCTTGAACAAATACCCTTAGGGATCTGATAACGTCGTTTCCATTGAGTATTTCAGGATTGAGTGAATACCCCAGGGTTACATTTCTTAACCTTATGTAGGAATTATCCACTAAATAATTCGTCGATCTTTGACTCACATTGGAGTTACCTGTGTCAAACCTTGGCACGTTAGTGATGTCTCCAGGCTGTTGCCAGCGATCTAACACATCCTCGTGTAGTTGGTATCCCATTCGACCATACCCATGCATCAATTCAGCATAGTCATAGTCTAATACTTTGCCACCATGGCTTCCTGCAAATAAAAATGAAAAATCGAACTCTGCATATTTCATGTTGCTGGATAGTCCCCACCTAAATTTTGGTAATGCACTTCCTTGTTCATAACGATCTGCATTATCATATACCTTTGTGGTCACACGACCGATCACTTCGCCATCATTATCCATTTCATCCATATACCACATAGCAGCTCCATCTTCAGGATCAACACCTGCCCATTCTTTGATATAAAATTCATAAATGGACGTACCTACTTTCAGGCGCTTGCTGCCATTGATAATTTCATCTTGAGAAAGCTTTGTGATCTCGTTTTTTTCAAAGGAAATATTAAAACCTGTATTCCAAGTGAATCTATTAGTTTGGACGTTGGCAGAATTCAATGATAGTTCGACCCCGGTATTTTTCATGTCTCCGTTATTTTCCTGTATTGAGGGGTAGCCCGTGGAGCGCGCTAAAGGTCGATTGAACAACAAACCTTCTGTTGTTTTAGTGTACCATTCTATAGAACCGGTCAATCTATCTTCCATTATGCCAAAATCCAGTGCAATATTGAACGTATTCACTTTTTCCCACGAAATAGTTGAGTTTGCGAGATAATTAAAGAAGATACCTGAATTGTCTAAATCATCATAGCCTACATCAAACTTGTCTAAATATGGAAAATACTCTTCATCTCCATTGCTTTGCAAAATCCTATTGTTTCCGATCTCCCCATAGGAAGCCCTTAGTTTTAGCATGGAAAAGGGCATATTTTCCATGAATTGTTCATTGTTCAATACCCACGATCCTCCAAATGATGAAAATGTCCCTAGCCTGTTTTCTTCGGAGAATTTACTGGATTCGTCCGCTCTGATAGCCACTTCTGCATAGTATCGGCCGGCATAGTTGTAAGATGCCCTGCCCAACAAACTAAACATCCGGTGTTGATCGGTATATCCACTGATATCCTCTAATGAAGCTCCCGCGTTAAATTCCTGCAATCCGTTAAATGGAAACCCGGTTTTCTGCGCATTCAAATATTCATATTGATAATTATAAGCTTCGGTGATAAATGAAACATTGAAAGAATGATCACCTATATATTTATCATAGTTCAGTTGATTGTACCAGGTCCATGAGTTCGTAATGTTTTTTTGGCGTTGAACTCTACCACCTACATTCTCTCCGTTCCCATTATCAGGATTATCATAGTCAAACCTATCATAAAGATACATTTCATAAGCCAAATTAGTTCTGAAAGAAAAATCTTTCAGAAAAGTAATGTCCAAATATCCATTTAGATTGGTGTAGTATTGTTGTCGCCTCAAATCATTCAATTGGGTTGTCGCGACCAAGTTGGATGGTTTTAATACAGGCCTATTTACATTAACGCTCCTGCCTTGCTGGCTGTTGCCAAAATCAAATTCAGGGTTTCCCTCACCGTCTAGGATAAGGCTTCCATCATCATCACGCATATATATAGGATAGATGCTGGACATAGACCGAATGTATTGCACATTATTGGCAAATGAACTTGATTCCTGATTCGGGAAATTTTGATCTGAATAAGAAAAGGATGTTTTTGTGCCTACTTTCAGCCAGTTTTTTAGTTGGGATTCGAGGTTGACACGAGCATTGATCCTCTCAAATTTAGATGTAATCACCTGACCTTCCTGGTCGAGGTATCCACCATATACAAAATACTGGGTCTTGTTATTGCCACCTGAAAAAGACAAAGAATAATCTTGCCGCAATGCTTGATCTCTAGTCAACTCATTTTCCCAATCTGTTTCCCAAAGTAAATTGGCTCCATCTACTAAATCACCATTGGCATCGATTGGATTAGGTATGCCATAGGGATTGTATTTTAAGTTATCAATGAGGTTGTCACTGGCATACTGACTAGGATTGGGATTACCAATATCTTCGCCCTCAAATTTCAGCGCCTCCCATGCTCCCTTTACATATTCATTGGCATTTATAAAATTGTATTCCGGAATTGCCCTTTGGGAAAATCCGTATGAGGCATTGAAATCTATTTTTACTTCCCCAGATTTTGAACTCGATTTTGTGGTAATCATGATAACGCCATTCGCCGCTCTTGATCCATAAAGCGCAGACGCGGATGCATCTTTGAGCACACTCATGGATTCAATCTCGCCCGGACTTATGGAATTTAAATTCCCGTTAAACACCACACCATCTAATACGATGAGAGGATCTGCACTGGCATTTATAGAGGATATTCCCCTGATTCTAATTATTGGATTTTCTCCTGGTTGTCCGGTGCTGGAGATTACATTCACACCAGGTGTTGTACCTTGGAGTGCCCTACCAACGGAGACTATTTGTTGATTTTTTATAGTTTCTTTGTCAACCACCCCAACTGACCCGGTCAGAGCTTGCTTTGTTTGAGAACCATAGGCAACAACCACCACCTCGTTCAGTTCTTTCAGATCGGAAGCCATTTGCACATCGATAACTGATTGCGTACCTATCGTTATCTCTTGAGTTTCCAAGCCAATAAAGCTAAATGCCAATTTGCTTTCATTAGATGCAACTTCCAGGCTGTAGTTGCCAGCCATGTCCGTAATTGTACCGATTGCTGTTCCTTTTACGATTACGTTTACACCTGGCAGGGTTGATCCATCTTCCGAAGAAGTTACGCTACCAGAAACCATTCTTCCCTGTCCTTTTGCAGTAAATACAGCACAGCACCATAGCAAAAGCACAATAAGTAATTGTTGTTTCATTTCTACTTTTTTTGTTATTGTAAAACTGATGAAAACTTAGACAAAGGTAAAAATTAAATATCGCGCTTCATATCCTAGGTAATAACATAGATGCAATTGCATTTTTTCAAGTATTGTACTTTTGGGATGCGTGGTGCAAAAAGCAATTGGTCAAATGCCATCTCTAAAAGGTTAATAGTTTGGAGTAAGCGCGTATTTCTATTTGAGAGAATCAAAAAACCATCAAAATTCCATAGAATAGCTTTTTAAAAACCATTCTATTTTATTGATTTATAGATATTTATGACCATTTCTTTTAGATAAGCAAAAAAGCGGGTATTTTTGCATTTTAAAATTCTGTAGTTTGGTACGAATAGGACATTTAGAAGTTGGGGAGTTTCCTTTGCTGCTTGCACCGATGGAGGATGTGAGCGATCCGCCATTTCGGGCGGTGTGTAAGGAAAACGGTGCAGATTTGATGTATACGGAGTTTATCAGTGCCGAAGGATTGATCCGTGATGCAGCAAAAAGCCTTCAAAAGCTAGATATATATGATTATGAAAGGCCGATTGGTATCCAGATTTTTGGGGAGAAAATAGACTCGATGCGCGAAGCGGCATCCAAAGCAGAAGCGGCCCAACCGGAACTTGTTGACATTAATTATGGCTGCCCGGTCAAGAAAGTTGCTTGCAAAGGGGCAGGTGCCGGAATTTTGCTCGATATTCCTAAAATGGAAACCATGACCCGTGAAATCGTGCAGCAGGTGTCACTACCCGTGACCGTAAAAACGCGCTTGGGCTGGGACGACAATACGATAAAAATTACGGAAGTTGCCCTGAGACTCCAAGATGCCGGGATAAAAGCCCTCACAATCCATGGGCGAACCAGACAGCAAATGTACAAAGGTACCGCCAATTGGGATTTTATCCGCGAAGTGAAACAACATCCGGATATTGAGATTCCAATTTTTGGCAACGGTGATATTTCATCACCGGAAAATGCGCTGGAATACAAAAACAGATTTGGGGTAGATGGCATTATGATTGGTAGGGCAAGTATTGGGTATCCATGGATTTTTAATGAAATAAAGCACTTTTTTGCTACCGGAGAATTGCTACCCTCTCCAACGCTAGAAGAGCGTGTGGATGTAGTGAAAAAGCATTTGAAATTTTCCATCGAATGGAAAGGGGAAAAGACGGGCATCTTCGAAATGAGGAGGCACTATACGAATTATTTTAAAGGAATCAATAATTTCAAGCCCGTACGAATGAAGTTGGTCACTACTGACAACTACAACGAATTATCCGACTTGCTCGATGAGGTTCCGCTAAAATATGGCCCGGAATCCATGGTCTTTCAACCCTAATGATTAGGGACTGTTCATTCACTTAATAGGCCAAGCACTTCTTTCCAAACATGATCATCTACGGGAATCCCATGGATTAAATTATATTTTCTGGTTTGAAGAGTGCGCTCGCCTGGGTAGTAAGTTTTATCCCCAGGCTTCATGGGTTCCACGTCATGACTGTAGTCGATGATTTCTTGGAGCATTTTCTCGTGTATGTCTGCATTGCCAAATCGGTTAGGATCCATGCATATGAAAACCTGCGAAATTCCATATTCATCACTTCGTTCTCCGATCTTAGATGTAGAATCCCCGGCTGAGAGCAAGGTAGCCAGCATATCAATGACCATCGAAAATGCTGACCCTTTCCAATATCCGATTGGTAATCCGCGCATATTTTCAGATATTTTTTCCGGATCACTCGTCAGTTTGTCCTGAGCATCCCATCCTCCGGGGAACGGCAATTTTTTGTTCTGCAATTTATAGGTGTGTATTTTACCAAAGGAAAACTGTGACATGGCCATGTCCAACACAATGTGTCCTTCCTTCCTTGGTATGGCCACGATAAAAGGATTGTTGCCCAATCGGCTTTCCTTGCCGCCCCAGGGGGGCATGTTTGGTTGGGTGTTGGTAAAACAAATCGCAATGCAACCCGCCTCAGCAGCCTGCCAGCCGTAAGTGCCGCCACGCATCCAGTGGTTGTTATTTCTCAGTGCCACGCACGCGATGCCGCTCACTTTGGCCAAGGCAATAGCACGATTCATGGATTTTGAGGCATTTATGATTCCCGGGCCGAGCTTACCGTCCCACTGCTCCAGCATGCCGAAAGAGGAGATCTGCTCAGCCTCTTCATCGACTTTTACGAATCCTTTTTTAATATAATCTATAAATCGTGGTACCCTGTTGATGCCATGGGAATTGACTCCATCCAGTGTAGTTTCGGCATGTATTTTGGCCAGAAACCGGGATTTTTCTGAAGTAAATTTATTTTTGAGGAATAGTTTATAAAGCGTTTCCTGTAATTGCTCTAGTGAAATATTCATGGATTTTTGATGGTTTTTTAGGTATTCAGCGTTATTTGGCGGCCATGCCTGAAGGCAAAGTTACCAATTTAAAATTCCTGAAATGAATCTCTGCTCCCTCCGCTTCTAAACACAGGTAGCCCTTTCTTTGTTTAGATTGGCGGATTCCATTTACGAATTTTCCGTTAACGGAAAGTTTGATCACGCCGTCCACACATACCACATCGTAAGTATTCCATTCACCTTTTCCCTTGCAGCGGTTTTCGATCGATTTGCTTCGCTCACCCCGCGGATTGTCAGGGATTGTCTCATTACCGCCCACGCCAAAAAGCTCACCATGCACATAGGCAATTGGTGGAGTTTGCCCATTGCGTTTGTTCAAATTAACCCAGTCCAACTCCAGCATTTGTACTTCTACGCCATCGGGCAGTCGGTTCTCTCCCGGTACGGCCGAACTCCATACAAAAATGCCGGAATTGCCTCCAGATTCCATGTGTTTCCATTCTACATGCAGCATGAAATTTTCGTATTGCTCAGCAGAGCGAACCACACCTATGGGATTTCCATGGCATGTCAGTTCTTTTTTTGTCTTTTCCCAAGTGTCTTTTTGAGTATTTACATTCACCCAAGTGATGGGCTTTTCATTGTTTTTATTTCCAAAAATCAGGTCATCAGAACTTACCACGGTTCCGAAATCAAAATCAAACTTCGGGTCCTGCGCATGGATTTTGAAGGCATTTATTGTCAAAAGGATGTTGACAACACAGGCGATCCTTAGAAATATTTTGATGCTCATAGTTGGGGATTTACAGTGTGAAACTGAATCTATAAAATCCATATGTAAAATGTTCGTATTACTATATCAAAAAAAAAATGGCCACAAAAAGTGGCCAAATTATTTATGATTTTACACTAGATACTTAGTAAGTAACGACAGGAGCAAGTGCTTTGGCCTGACTTATAAAATCCTCAATCTTAGCGAGACCAGGAACTACTTTTGCCAATTTTTTTGCTTCTTGAACTTCCACCAATTTGGCATGGAGATTTTCAGCATTTCTATTGCGAAGTTCCTTAACAGTATCCACGCCCGCTGCTTTCAGCAACTCGGCAAATTGTGAAGCAACACCATTGATTCGGAACAAATCTGCCATATTTACCCAATCGAGGATTTTTCCTTCATCAATGCCCGAAGCACTTGCCAGATGTTTTCTTCCTGTTTTTGTGGCACCTTCTGTTAATAATTTTTCAACGGTAGAAACTCCTGCTGATTTGAGTTTTTCACCGAATACTGGACCGATGCCCTCGATTGCCGATATTTCCTTTGCCATAATTTCTTTTTTTAAGTTATGTTTAAAAGTTAGATTTTAATGTCTATTAATTTTTTAAGGTTATTTTTGACTGTGGAAATTAGCAAAACTTAAAAGTCAAAAAAATAAAAATGGCAGATTTTTTAAAAACAATTTCAGATTCATACAACTTCAAAGGCGATTCAGTTTTAATTGGTTGCGCAATTCACGACACGCAGCCAGTCGATGGCTTACAAATAAGAGTACCATTAAAAACCATGAACCGCCATGGGCTAATCGCCGGTGCAACAGGAACTGGTAAGACCAAATCGCTACAGGTTTTGCTTGAGGAATTTTCACAGGCTGGAGTACCTTCGCTAGTCATGGATATCAAAGGGGACCTAAGTGGCATAGGTGCACCCGGATCTCGGAACAAGATCGTGACGTTGCGTGAAGGGCATATTCAAATGGAATGGAAAGAGAAGGGTTTTCCAATTGAATTTCTGACCATTTCTGATGAGCCCGGTACAAGAATCAGAAGTACTGTTTCCGAATTTGGCCCTGTTATTCTAAGTAAGATTCTCGACATCAATCCAACTCAAGAGGGCGTTTTGAGCATGCTGTTCAAATATTCCGATGACAATAAATTGCCGCTTTTGAATCTTGATGATCTCAAGTCATTGTTGAGGTATTCGATAGAGGATGGAAAGAAGGAAATTCAACTGGAATATGGGTTGATTTCCACAAGTTCTATTCAAGCGATTTTGCGCCGCATCACGGCTCTGGAGCAGCAGGGAGGAGGCCGATTGTTTGGCGAGCCGTCTTTTGATGTGGCCGATTTGTGTACTTTAGATAGTGATGATCAGGGTAAGGTGAACATTATCCGGCTGACTGACATACAATCCAAACCTTCACTTTTTTCCGCTTTCATGCTGTCTTTATTGGCCGAGGTGTTTGAAGTCTTTCCGGAATCGGGAGATGATAGCAAGCCAAAACTGATGATATTGATCGATGAAGCACATTTATTATTTCGCGAGGCATCCAAAGACCTGCTTGAACAAATAGATATAATCATTAAACTGATTCGTTCAAAGGGCATTGGTATCATTTTTATTACTCAAACGCCCAATGATATTCCTGAAAACATACTGGGTCAATTAGGATTTAAATTGCAACATGCACTGCGGGCTTTTACCTCGAAGGACAGAAAGGCCATCAACCTGATGGCGCAGAATTTTCCAGATACGGAGTTTTACAATACCCAAGAGCTAATCACTGAAATGGGTATAGGTGAGGCTATGATCACTGTGCTAAATGAAAAAGGCCGCCCAACGGAATTGGTGCATACTTTGATGAGGCCTCCATACTCTAGAATGGACGTATTAACGGATGATGAAATAAATGAAATTTTAGGAAAATCAGAACTTTCGCAAAAATACAACAAGGAAATAGATAGCCGAAGTGCTCATGAAATCCTTGTTGAGAGGATAAACAAATCGAATGAAGAAGAAGAGGAGGAGAAGGAAAAAAAACCAGCTTCCAGAAGAAAAACTTCAACTCGGCAGACTGTTGGTACGTTTGAAAAAATCATGAAAAGCCCCGTTGCTAACACGGTGATGAGGGAATTGACTCGTGGAATTTTAGGGGTTTTTGGCATTTCTACGACTACTCGCCGACGCCGGACAACTAGTCGCCGCAGATAAAAAAGGCCTTAAATCCATGGGTTTCAGTTTTTCCAAACAAGGGTTTCATCCGTAGCCTCGTCTGCAAAATTTTTCCCGTTGCAGGTAATGTTTCCGGCAATGCCACCAAGCGAGCAGACCAAATTGCAATTCTTGTCATACACATTGGAGAAGAAATCGGCAGTACAGTTTCCGGGATTGAAAACATAGACGATCTTTCCCTGAAATCGGTAGGTATAAATGCTGGCACCGCTGGTGCAAGCTTCGGGGCTGTGTTTAAAAGCACTTATTTTGGCTTTCATACAGTCTTCGTGTTCGCTGTCAATTTCCTCTGCCTGACGGCAGCCAAATAAAAGGAAAGTCAAAAATACCAAAGGCAAGATCTTCATTATGTCATGAATTTGTTTTGAAAACGTAAAACCGGAACACCCGGATATAATAATGACACGGGAAAATTAGCCGGGGTTGTATTGGCATGGATGTGGCGATTACAAAACCAAATCGCAATTGATGTCCACATCATCGATCATAGCACCTTTAGATTTGTAAAATTCTATGGCATTTTTGTTCCATTTCGAAACCTGCCACCTTACTTTTTTACATTTTTCCTCCTTGGCCATTTCTATCACAGTATCTAATAATTTTGAGCCCAAGCCAAGACTGCGGTGCTTTTCTATGATATAGAGATCATCGAGGTACATGGTCTTGCCAATCCATGAAAACCAGGCAATATAAGTAGTTGCAAATCCAACGATTTCTCCTAACTCATTTTCTGCTACCAAAATGCAAAAATGCTCCCGTTCTTCATGCATTTGCTCCACGCTGATCTTAAATTTTTGTGGTGTCTTGATAAATTTTGCAAACTCCCTATTTAGCGAGTGGATAAATTCAAAGTCTGCCGGAATAGCTTTTCGGATCTTAAAAGACATAGTTTTAAACGGATTTGGTTAGAACAAATCTACAAAAATGTTTTGGTGCAAAGCCTTGCTGGTTTGTTCGGTTGATTTCATAAGCAGAAGTTCAAAATCTATTCGAAAAAATCATGTAATTTGTAAGCTTACAAATTATTCTCAATATGAAAAGTGTTTGTGTATTTTGTGGGTCGAGCATGGGTTTTAATCCCATTTTCAAAGATGCCGCACATGAGTTGGGTGAGATATTGGCCAAAGAAAATATTAGGTTAGTTTACGGTGGTGGCAGTATTGGCCTGATGGGTATCTTGGCAGATGCGGTTTTGGAGAATGGTGGTGAGGTGGTCGGGATCATCCCGCAATTTTTGTACGACAAAGAGGTGGGGCATGATGGCAACACGGAGCTTATCATTGTGGATAGCATGCATGAGCGCAAGCAAAAAATGGCCGAACTAGCCCATGGATTTATTGCGATGCCGGGAGGTATCGGTACCATGGAAGAGCTTTTCGAAATTTTTACCTGGTCGCAACTGGACTTGATCAAAAAACCAATCGCATTATATAATGTAGATCACTTTTACGACGAGTTGTTGCAGTTTTTTAATAAAATGGTAGAAGAAGGTTTTATTAAGAAGTGCACTGTCAATACCCTAATAAAAGCATCAAATATCCATGATATAATGGAGAAAATGAAAACCTATCATTTTACAGAAACTCCCAAACGAATCAACAAAACCTGATTTTGGCTCTTTGGATTTCATGGATTTTACACCCTTTTTTAAGGTAGATAGTGGAACGATTCCCCCCAGGTCATCAAGACATAAGGAACAGTAGCTCCTTGAAGTCTTGTGTAGGTAAGCCAGTTCGATTCGCGGTGATCGATGGTATGACCCATCTCATTTTCATGGCCTGTCATTACCAATTTCGGGCGAAACCCCTTGATCATTCTGCGGATGTCTGTCGTCCAGCAATTAGGGAAAAGGACATCGACCCGATTGTGTGTGCCAAGTTCGTCGATCCATTTCCAATCTGATTCTGGTCCGGACTGGTCGCCCGTTTGCACAAACGACAAGCCTTCCGGTGTAAATATCAAGGGTACATTATTTTCAATGTCGCTCCCCTGATGGCCGGGGTTGTTGATCACAATGAGCTTTTCTTTTCCTTGTTGGATTGTCAAGGTTTGCTTTGTTTGTGCTTCACGTTTCAGGTGGGTGATTTTAGAATGAATATCTTGATCTCGCCAGACTTCCGGCGGTGCTACCACTGGTTTATTTTGGTCTATAAATTTTTGGGCCACCCAAATATCTCCATGGTCTCTGTGACGGTGGCTAATGAACAGGGCATCGCATTGATCGATGATTTTTTGCATTTCCCGATCTGGAATTTCAAACCCCTCAGCCCTGGCAGAGTGCGCCCGAACCAAATCAAAACCAAACGTAACACTTGCTGTGCGAATGATAAACCCGTGGTTATATAGTTTCCAGATCATCGCACCTTTTGTCACCTTTGCAACCTCCAATTCCCCAATGGCCAATTGAATTCTTTGCTGCAAAAACTTTTGTACTGCGGGTCGGTACGCTGCTTTTTCTTCATGCAAAACCCCATCTATCATCAACATGGCCATGCGGCGTTCCATTGGTTCATCAAGGGATGGAGGATATTTTTTCAAGGCTTCGTTTACAGCATCTAAGGTGATTTTGTCTTGTTGATTGATAAAACCATCAATATCTCCCCACCAATTTAGTTTGTCATCAGAAGTTATTTGCGCATTTGCAGTCAAAGCGAAGATGCACATCACAAGAATTGTGAATTTTAATTTTTTCATGGTTTTAAGATATACAATTGTTTTCCCTGATACCAGAAAATCAGAGCGCAATTGCTTCCCAATCACCATTCCACAATCGAAAAGTTTCACGATAGCCTACCTCTCGGAGCATATCTGCAGCAATGTCAAAACATACTGTGATCTCCCGAGGATGATGGGCATCGGAATTGATGGTGACACGAATATTTTTTTTCTTTGCTTCCTTCACGATCCAGGCCGATGGATATGTGGCATCACATTTTTTTTTGTAGATGCCTCTGGTATTGATTTCCATGATAATATTTCGATCTGCTAAAATTTCCAGCACCTGCATCACCTCATCACGATACCAGGGAGCATTTTCGTCAAAAAGCATCTCTGGGGAATTGTGGATTTTAATTTTGTCCAAATGCCCCAAAATAGTGGGATTGGTGTCGGTAAGCATCTCACGCATCAGTGCATAATACCGCCGCACCAATTTTTTTTCATCTCCTGAAAAAATCTGGTCAATGGCATCGACAAAAATTTGCCGACTTCCGTCAGCTTCAAATGGCGTGCCGTCTGGAAAATTGTCGATAAAGTGCACAGAGCCAATTGTATAGTCTAGATTTAGTTGCTTTATAATCTTATGATTCGGACTCATAACTTCTGGGATGTAGTCTACTTCCAGGCTGGCATAAAGCTGAATTTGTCCCTTATATTTTTCCTGAAGTCTTGTGATTTCTGCTCTGTAAGTAGGTAGATCTTCTTTATTCATTGTCCAAAGGCACTTGAATGGCAGTGGAGCATGAGTGGAAAACCCCATGGTTTTCATGCCTATTTCCAATGCCGCCTTTACATAATCTTCCAACTCACCTTTGCCGTCACAATAGTGACTATGTCCGTGATAATTACTCCAGTTCATTTGTTACTTAGTTGCCTTGCAGGGATTATGGTTCTCTTTTTCAATAAAAAGCATCATTTTCCCATGAGCTTTATCAATAAAAAAAGTCTTGTTAATTTCTAAAACCGTGCAATTGTGTTTTCAAAAAGTATCCGTCTCAATATTCGAAAGATCAAAATTAGGATATTTTTTCATTTCCTGAAGGTTCTACGATTGTTTCTAGACCAGGATTGATTTGATCTAAACGGCCACCGAAATGCCATTTGCTAAATGCAAGTGCACTGCCTATAAGTGCTAAAAGTACGAATCCATAAAATAATGCATCCCAGCCCAGCTTTTCTGAAAAGTAAGCTGCGACAAATGGAGATAGCAATTGACCAGCAGACCCGACACCATTGATGATGCCGGCAGCCATTGCAGCCCCCTTTTTGCCTCCAATATCCATGGCTGTTGCCCCACACAATATTGAGTCTGGCCCATAGGTCATAATACCAATCAGGCCAATATTGATACCGATTGCCAGCATACCGAGATTAGCAATTAATGGCTGGATAAAACATATGATAGCCATTAAAAATAACATTATGGCTACAACAGGAAATCTTCTTGAATTGAACAAGTGGTCCGAAATATAACCTGCGAGAATCACTCCGAAAAAGCCGACCAACTCATAAACAGAGGACAAATATCCGGAATCCTGATTGGAATAATTAAGTGCTTCTACCATATATAATGGCAGCCAAAAAAGAAAGACATACCTCGTCAGCTTTAAAACGAAGTAGATAAATGAAGCAATCCACAATTCCCTTTTGGCTATTAAAACCTTGATAATATTGTACTGCTCGCTTTTCGATTTATTGGAGACTTTTACTTCTTCTTCTTCAACAAGAACAGGAAGTCCTACATCCGGAGGTCTGTTTCGCGTAAATAGTGCATATAAAAGGGTGATTATTGCCAAGACAATAGCTGGCATGATGTAGGCTCTTTTCCACCCCAGTTCTACCAATATCGTTTCATTCGTTGCCCAATAGGTCGCAAAAATTGTGGCAAGAAAGGCGCCGATTACGTAGCAAGTACTCCACCAGGACATTATTACCCCACGTTCCCTCGGCAAAAACCAAGGGGTCATATTTTTGATGAGTCCCGACCAGCCTGTCGATTGTCCCAAACCATTTGCGCCCATTAGAAACACAAATGCCATTAAGCTGCCCATCATGCCCATGGTAAAGTTAGCAATGACAGCTATTGACAATCCAATTGTTACGATGATCCTCGGACCCCATTTGTCAGACATATAACCGCTAATAAACTGACCCAGCATATAGGTAAAGCTATAAACGGTCAGCACGATGGCCATGTCATTTTTGGTATAACCCAATTCGTCAATAATGATGGGCATGGTGACGCTAAAATTCTTTCTACAAAAGTAAAAGCCAGCGTAGCCGAGCCAGGTAAATGTGAATATTTTGAAGCGCCAATGTCTTAAAACCTTATCCATTGTTCGATTTTTTACAAGTTACAGTTGGCCAAACTTAAACCAAATTTTTGTAATATATATCAATTTATTGTGAACAAATTTTCATATAAGTAAATATATAAATACTTTTATCGCATGTAATTGTAAATAGTAATAATTGAATACAGATGCCATATGAATCCTAAAGACATACCGGATAATCCCTATCTATTGTTAACACCTGGGCCATTAAGCACTTCTAAAACAGTCAAGGAAGTAATGCTACGCGACTGGTGTACATGGGATGATGACTATAATTTGGGAGTGGTGCAAAAAATCCGGACAAAGCTCATTCAATTGGCATCATGCTCAGAGGCCTACACTTCCGTATTGATGCAAGGCAGCGGCACTTTTAGTGTGGAGGCCACCATAGGCAGTGTATTGCCTTCTCATGGGAAATTACTGGTTTTGGCCAATGGGGCCTATGGGAAGAGGCTTGCACAAATATCCAACAGGCTTAATATCGAAACTGTTGTTCATGATAGTGGAGAAGTCAATCATCCTGATATGGAACTTTTAGAATCCACCCTGCAGCAAGATCAGGGGATTACCCATGTTGTAGTTGTACATTGTGAGACTACGACCGGCATGCTGAACCCTATTGAAAAAATCGGTCGGGTAGTGAAGTCTCACAACAAGATATTTATTGTGGATGCGATGAGTAGTTTTGGTGGCATTCCAATTGATGTAGAAAAAATTGGCATCGATTTTATCATCAGCAGTGCCAACAAGTGTATCCAGGGTGTGCCGGGTTTTGGATTTATAATTGCTAAAAAGGAGGCATTGGAAAAAACCAAAGGCTTTGCCCGATCCCTTGCGCTTGACCTTTATGACCAATGGAAAACCATGGAAGACGGCCATGGAAAATGGAGATATACATCACCTACTCATACTGTTAGGGCTTTTATGCAGGCAATTCACGAGTTAGAAGAAGAAGGTGGAATAGAAAAAAGGTATGAGCGATACCAAGAAAACCATAGCGTACTCGTAGAAGGAATGAAAAAACTAGGCATTACATGTCTGTTGCCGGAATCGCTTCAGTCACCATTCATCACTTCGTTCTATAATCCATCAAGTGGTAAATATGATTTCAAAGAATTTTATGAAAGGCTTAAATCAAAGGGGTTCGTAATCTACCCGGGTAAGGTTTCAGTAGCCGATACATTTCGTATTGGTAACATAGGCCACGTTTTTCCAGATGACATGCACAAGTTGATTAAGCAAATTGAGGAATCTGTTTTTTGGTAGCACTCCAAAGAACGGAAATTCACATTGCTTACAAATCTACTTTGTTAACTCAAATAAATACACCTTGAATAAAACCGCTTGAATTTCGAGGTTGTTTTTGACTGAGTGTGGGATGCTCCCATCAAAATAAAAAGTATCTCCTTCTTCTAGAATAACTTCTTGGTCTTCAAATCCGTAAGTGACCGACCCAGAAATCACATAGATTAATTCCATGGCTTCAGTCGCGACCGGTTCCCTGTAGCAGTTTGGTTTCACCCGTACAATATTTACTCTAAAATTTACATCAGAAATATCCTGATGAATCAACGACTCGTAGGTAAGCCCTTCAGAGTCTTCTCGTTCTTCAAGGCTACCTTCATTTTTCCTTACCAAAAGAAATGATGATTCTCTATTACTGACTACTTTTTCTACAAGGTCAGCCATATTTACATCTAATGCTTTCGAAATGTTCAACAATACGGGTAAGGAAGGGACTGCTCTAAAGTTTTCAATTTTTGATAATAGCCCAGCGGTGATGTTGCTTTGTGCTGCCAATTCCTGAAGGTTTTGGCCCTTATTCTTTCGTACTTCTTTTATCTTTTTCCCAATATTGCTGAGAATATCATCTTTCAACATAGAAGATAGTTATTTTAATTATTCAAGCGGTTATTTCAAATTTCAACATTCCCTAGACTGGAATATTCCACTTTTGTCCTCACAAAAGTATCTTTATTTCCATGAAATAGAAAATTTCAATTTTCATTTAATTTACTAATAGTTAATATATTTTTTATATTTTTGACAAATATTATAATTATAGACGAGGTACGACAATGATAAACGTAAACAAAAAAGGCTATAACGCGAAAAAAAAGCCTGTAGTGGCAATTTGCATGGATGGAACTTCTTACGACTACTATGAAGCAGCTAAAGACAGAATGCCAAACCTTCAACGATTCATAAAAAAAGGATCCATGGGTTTTGTCAACTCTGTTATCCCATCTTTTACCAACCCAAATAATATGGCCATCGCCACAGGAGTAACACCTGATGTGAATGGCATTTGCGGCAATTTTTATTACGACAAATCACTCGATGAGGAAGTGATGATGAACGATCCGAAATATATGACTGCTGAAACAATTTTCTCTGCATTTGCGAATGCAGGAAAGAAAGTTGCTGTGGTCACTACAAAAGATAAACTCAGAAAAATGCTAAGCAAAGACCTGAATAATGGTATCTGCTTTTCTGCTGAGTTTTCGGTCAAAGCTACAATGGAGGAGAACGGAATCGAAAATGTGATCGATCTCATGGGAAAACCAAACCCTACAATTTATGATCCTAATATTTCTGTGTATTGTATTGAGGCCGGTGCAAAGCTTTTGGAAAGGGAGCATTTTGATTTATTGTACTTGACCACCACGGATTTTGTACAGCATAAATACGCCCCGAATGATCCCGAGGCAATTGAGTTTCTGGCGAATATTGATCATTGGATTGGTGAGTTGGACAAGCTAGGGGCGATCATTGCGGTAACTGCAGATCATGGCATGAGTGCTAAAACCAATGCAGACGGAAGTCCAAAGGTGCAGTTCATAGAAAAAATTCTGGCAGAAGCCGGCATCAAATCCAGGGTAATTTTGCCGATTACTGATCCTTATGTGGTGCATCATGGCGCCTTGGGGTCTTACGGCACAGTTTACTTAGCCAGCAGTGACATAGAACCCGCCAAAGAAATCCTCAATGAATTGGATGGAATTGAGATGGTTTTGAGCAATCAGGAAGCCGTTGAGAAATTTAATCTACCAGGAGATCGTATTGGCGAGTTAGTTGTGCTTTCAGATGAGCATACGGTAATTGGCCGATCCAAAGATTGGCATGACCTGGATAAAGTGAAAACCGGCTTGAGATCACATGGTGGATTGCACGAAAGTGTAGTACCGATGATTTTGAACAGAAAATTGACTCCTGAATACGAAAGTAAATTGGCATCGGGAAAAGCACGAAATTTCCATATATATGATTTTTTGTGCAATGGAACCATAGATTAAGTCAATATGGAAAATAACCCAATAACTGAATTTGGTAGCATCATCGGCGGAAAGGAAATAAAGTCCGGCAAGTGGATAGATGTTTTTAATCCTTATACCAACAAAAAAGTTGGTCGAGTTTCTTCAATTTCACCTGATCAGCTTGATAAGGTGATGGAAGACACCTATCGTACGAAACTGACTCTGACAAGATACGAAAGGCAGTCGATCTTGAATAAAATGGCAGATGCAGTAGATGCTCGTGTAGATGAAATAAGCAGGTTGATTACCGATGAGGCTGGGCTCAGTCTGAAGGATACACGATATGAAGCGAGCCGTGTGGCAGATGTTTTGCGATTTTCTGCGATCAAGGCTTTGGATGATGATTCACAGGTTTTTCCTTGCGATGTTTCTAAAAATGGTAAGAAGCGTCGGATTTATACCATGCGTGAACCATTGAAACTGATTTCTGCAATTACGCCGTTTAACCATCCGATGAACCAAGTGATTCACAAAATTGCCCCTGCCATTGCGACCAACAATACGGTAGTTTTGAAACCTTCGGAGAGAACGCCTCTTTCTGCCTACTATTTGGCAAAACTGGCCTTGGATTGTGGACTACCTCCGCATGCGCTCAATGTAATTAACGGGCCGATTAAAGAATTGGCTGATACGTTGGTAAATGATGAAAGAGTAAGTCTGGTTTCTTTTACTGGAAGCAGTACGATAGGTAAAGAAATCGCTAGAAATTCCGGATACAAAAAATTGGTTTTGGAATTAGGAGGCAGCTCGGCCATGTTGATTCTAGAAGATGCTGATATTGATGAAGCTGTGGAAATCACGATCAATGGCACTTTCAAGAATTCAGCTCAGCGATGTACTGCCATTCGTAGAATATTGGTACACGAATCCATAGCCGATGAATATGCAAAAAAACTGACAGCAGCAGTAGGCAAAATAACCTATGGCGACCCTTACGATCAAAAAAATGACATGGGCACAGTAATTCATGAAGCAGCAGCTATTGAAATGGAAGAGCGCGTGAATGATGCGATTGCCAGCGGAGCGAAATGTCTGATCGGAAATCATCGGGTAGGGGCTGTCTTTTCGCCTACAGTGCTCGACCATGTTCAAAATAATTATACTGTTGTGGCTAAAGAAACCTTTGGTCCAGTAGCCCCAATTTTAAGATTTAAAACTCTAGATGAGGCTATTGAAATAGCTAATGACACGCCTTACGGATTGTCGGGTGCTGTAGTGAGTAACCACTGGCCATCTATCCAAAGGGTAATCTCAGAACTTGAAACTGGTACTGTGAATGTAAATGAAGCCCCTAGTTATCGGTTGGAATGGACGCCGTTTGGAGGTGTGAAAGATTCGGGACTTGGCTACAAAGAAGGTGTGATCGAAGCCATGAAGGCATATACTTACGTAAAAACCTATTCTCTTCCATGGGAAACGCCTTGATTTGAATTTTTGCCCTTGTTTAGCTGGGGATGTGTGATTAGCAAAAAAACTCATCTTTAGGATATTCTAAAGTTTTGATAAAATTAATAAAGGGGTTACAGCTGTAACCCCTTTATTAATTTTATCAAATGAAAATGGTGATAATTCATCCTACTTTTATACCTGTATAGTTGAAGGGTGAAATATTTTTTAGTTCTTGTTTTATAGAATCGTCTAAATCCAGTTCATCGATAAACTGCCAAATGCTGTCTTTGGTGATTTTTTCATTTTTGCGAGTTAAGGCTTTCAACGCTTCATATGGTTTTGGATACCCTTCTCGACGCATGATCGTTTGAATTGCCTCTGCTACTACAGCCCAGTTCTCATCCAAGTCGGCACGTATGGCATCTTCTTCCAATTCTAGTTTGTTCATGCCTTTGATCAATGAACGGATGGCGATGATATTGTGTGCAACAGGCACGCCAATATTGCGCAACACGGTAGAATCTGTGAGATCGCGCTGTAATCTGGAAATTGGGAGTTTTGTTGCCAAGTGGTTGTACATTGCATTGGCCAATCCAAGGTTTCCTTCGGCATTTTCAAAGTCAATCGGATTTACTTTGTGGGGCATGGCAGACGAACCAACTTCATCTTTTTTAATCTTCTGCTTAAAATAATTCATGGAAACATATTGCCAAATATCACGACTCAAATCCATCAGTATGGTATTTACACGCATCAACCCCTGACACAATGCCGCCATGTTATCATAATGCTCGATTTGAGTTGTCGGGAAACTCCTCGACAGCCCCAATCTTTCTGCTACAAATTTATCCGCAAATCCATTCCAATCTATATTCGGATATGCTACCACGTGAGCATTCATATTACCGGTAGCTCCACCAAATTTACCAGAAAAAGGGACAGCAAGCACCTGCTCCATTTGTCGCTCCATCCGTTCCACGAAAACATATAATTCCTTTCCAAGCAATGTCGGCGAGGCAGGCTGTCCATGGGTTTTAGCAAGCATTGGGATGTCAGACCATTGAGCTGCCCTGTCTTTGAGCAAATCAATAAATTCGCCAAATAAAACGTTTACCTCGACCATGGCATCTTTTAGCGATAGCGGAATAGCTGTGTTGTTGATGTCTTGCGATGTAAGCCCGAAATGGATAAACTCTTTGTACGGCTCCAATCCAAGCTTATCAAACTCTTCCTTGATGAAATATTCTACAGCCTTCACATCATGATTGGTGACCCGCTCAATATCCTTTATTTTCAGCGCATCCTGCTCCGAAAAAGACAGATATACATTTCTCAGATCACCAAATATTTCCGGGGCTACTTCCTGAAGTTGGGGTAAAGGCAGTTCACAAAGTGCAATGAAATATTCTATCTCTACCTGAACCCTGTATTTTATCAATCCAAATTCTGAGAAGTATTTGGCGATGCTTTCGACTTGGTTTCTGTATCGGCCATCGACGGGGGAAATGGCGGTAAGCTTGTTCAATTCCATGGATTTTCTATTCAAAAATAAGTTGCAAAAGTACAAAGAAGACAAGGCATTTCCACAGAAGCGTAGCGAATAAATCCCTCTTTTTTTCATGGTAATGGGTTTTGTTTTACCTTTGCGCTCGGGCAATTTTGGTATTGGATTTAAAGGAAGAATTGCTGATTTTTTAAAAACTATAGACTTCATGTTCAAATTCTTAAAAAAGAAAAATAAAGGCAAGCACGCTAATTCAAACAGGTATTTTGAATTGAAAATAAAGGAAGTACGAAAAGAAACCGGCGATACAAACACTTTGGTTTTTGAAAAACCTGATCGTCCGTTTCACTATCAGCCAGGCCAATTTCTGACCTTGATCTTACCGATCGACAACAAAGAGGTCAGAAGGTCTTACTCACTCTGTACTTCGCCCTATTCAGATGAAAATCCTGCTATCACTGTTAAGAGAGTTGAATCTGGCATCGTATCTAATTACCTTAATGACCACATGAAAGCTGGTGATACTTTCGAGGTGATGGAGGCCGCCGGACATTTTGTGGCCAAACCGAGCGCGGATCAAAAGAAAAAATATTTACTGTTTGCAGCCGGTAGCGGTATTACGCCAATCATGTCGATCATCAAGTCGATTTTTGCTGTAGAAACTGAAAGCGATATTACGCTTGTGTACCAAAACAGAAACGAAAGCTCAATTATTTTCCAAAAGGAACTGGCTGACATTAAAAGTAAATATGTCGATCGGTTTATTCAAGTTGATTTACTCTCTCAGCCAACCACAGAGTGGAAGGGTCAAAAGGGTAGGATAAATGCCTCAAAAATCCATGAAGCTTTAGAAGTCGCAGGTATAAAAAATATGGAATTGGCAGAATATTTCCTATGTGGCCCGACAGGATTTATGCAAATAGTGCATGATGTTCTCATTGAGTTGAAGGCTCCTGAGCACAATATCCACAAGGAAAGTTTTTATTCCGGCGAGGCCAATGCTACTGCCAAAATCACAGATGAAACAGCCTTTGATGTGGAAATGATTCTCGATGGCGAAAGTCATACGGTACATGTTCCTGCCAAAAAATCGATCCTAGATGCCGCGTTGGACCAAGGCCTTGACATGCCGTTTTCCTGCCAAAGTGGGTTTTGTACCGCTTGCCGCGGAAAGCTTCTGGAAGGAAAGGTGGACATGAATGAAGACGAAGGGCTGAGCGAAGAGGAGAAAGAAGAAGGCTACATCCTCAATTGTGTTTCGCACCCTGCAGGTCCCGGGGTCAAGATCGAAGTTGGGTAGTAAAAAGCCCTTAAAATCCATGAAATTACATTCCCCGGCTAAAGTTGAGGCACATTATATTTGAATTTTCTAATACCACAAAAATGCATCAAAACATATCTACAGAAAGAAAAAAGAGAGATTTTGTTTCAGAATCATTCGTGCCCGATAGTTGGGAAGTAATTGAGCCTTATTTTCAAAAGTTGCTCGATGCAGAAATAAGTGACGTGGCATCGTTTAGAAATTGGTTGCGTGACCGATCGGAATTGGAATCAGTGATCTCTGAAAATGCCGGCTGGAGATACATTCGCATGACGTGCGATACGACCAACAAAGCGCATCAGGAAGCATATACATATTTTGTTACGGAGATCGCTCCAAAGATCGCTCCCGTGAGTCATCAACTCAACGAAAAAACCATCAAATCTCCATACAAAAATGAGATTGACGAAACGGCCTTTCAGCAGCTTTTCAGAAATATTGAGAAGGATTTCAACATTTTCAGGGAAAAGAATATTCCTTTAAAAACAGAGATTCAAACCAATTCTAAGGAGTTTGGAGCTATTTCCGGAGCCATGCTCGTGATGATCGATGGCAAGGAAATGACCTTGCAACAGGCAGCTACGAGATTGGAATCTACTGATCGAAGTATACGGGAAAATACCTATATGCTGATTTCTAAGCGTCGGTTTGAAGATAAGGACAAGCTGGACGAGTTGTTCAATAAATTGATTTCATTGCGGGATCAAGTAGCTAAAAATGCGGACTTCAATAATTTTCGTGATTATATGTTTACAGCGATGGGTCGCTTCGATTACACGCCTCAAGATTGCTTTGATTTCCATGAATCGACTCAAAAGGAAATTGCCCCGATATTGAACGAGCTTGCTGCGGATAGAAAATCAAAACTGAATATAAGTGCCTTAAAACCATGGGATAAAGCCGTTGATCCATCTGGAAACAAACCTTTAGTCCCTTTTAAAAATACAGATGAACTGGTTGAAAAAACCATTGCTTGCTTTGACAAGCTTGATCCATTTCTTGGAAACTGTATCAAAACCATGCGAGATATCCAGCACTTAGATTTGGAATCAAGGGTTGGCAAAGCACCGGGTGGATACAACTATCCACTCTCTGAGACTGGTATCCCATTTATTTTTATGAACGCCACAAGCACCCTGCGCGACATGGTCACGATATTGCATGAAGGTGGCCATGCAGTGCATTCTATTCTGACCAAAGACCTGGAACTGGCGGATTTCAGACATACACCTTCCGAGGTGGCAGAATTGGCCAGCATGTCGATGGAGTTGATTTCGATGGATCATTGGGATGTTTTCTTTGATAATGAAACGGAGCTGAAACGTGCCAAGAAAGAGCATTTGCAGCAAATCATAGAAACCCTTCCCTGGGTTGCCACCATTGACAAATTCCAGCATTGGATCTATGAAAACCCCGGCCATTCCATTGAAGAAAGAACAGCCAAGTGGAATGGAATTTTAGATGATTTTTCTGATTCCGTTACAGACTGGAGTGGGCTGGAAAAGTTTAGGGATTATGTTTGGCAAAAACAATTACACTTGTTTGAGGTGCCTTTTTATTATATAGAATATGGATTTGCCCAGCTCGGGGCCATTGCTGTTTGGAAGAAATTTAAGGAAGACCCAAAAGCAGGATTGGATGGATATTTGGCAGCTCTGAAGCTTGGTTACACGGCTTCTATCCCAGAGATTTATAAAGCAGCCAATATCGAATTCAATTTTAGCCGTGAGTATATCGGTGAGCTAATTTCCTTTGTGAGGGCCGAGTTAGGGAAGTTGTAGAATGCTGATTTTATGTGTAAAATAGTCGAAGGAAATTGTTTAAGACCTTGACTAAAACGATATATCTCAGATCAAAAAAATACAATCGAATTGAGGGTTTGATATTGAAATTTCTGAAAAAATTATTTTAACTTATCAAGCGATTACAACTTTTTGGTGTATCCGATTGTCAGTTTTATATATTGAGTTAATTTAATAATATCAGTTCATTTTACCACGATGAAAAAGCTGTTCATATTATTCGCCTTGTCAATCCTTTCCTTGACTTCATGTCAGGAAGATGAGCCCATGACAACAACCGAACTTCCAAATTGGCTGGAGGAAAAAATACAATTCGATGAAGACTATGTTAGCCAAGACGCAAGTTCAATGTTGGCCTACGGGGTATGGGTTAAAACTAGGTGGAAGGGAGACGTTTATTTCCAGTATTCAAACCTAGTGAGCTCTGCCATTTTTTATCCTATTTCATTCGAAAGGGATACAGTAAAATTTAATATTGCAGATTATTTGGAACATCAATGTTGCTCGGAACTAGTCTGGCGCGGCAATCAAATTGATGATAAGTACCTATCACTGTTCGTTTTACCTTAACACAGTCTCACAAGCACCAAATAAGAACTAACCTGCATCGCCTCTTATCAACTATTTTCAGTGACTCGCGGTAACCAAGAGAGAGGCATTGATTGATGCCATTCGATGGATTTTGGAACATTTGAAATGATGTAGCTCGACATGGTATTTATAGGCTTCGTCGTCAGCACATTTTGGATGTATGAACATATTTTCATAGAATCTTATCATAATCTAAAAGCTGAAAAGCCCTTAGAATCCATGGATTCTAAGGGCTTTTTACATCTAAATATATGTCTTCTAATTATTGACGTTGAGCAGAGAGTCGTCTTTTGCCTCTAACATGCTCTCGCCCATTAGATATTTATCAGCAGCCCTGGCCGCTTCCCGGCCTTCAGAGATGGCCCAAACTACTAAGGATTGACCACGTCGCATATCTCCTGCGGCAAATACATTTTCAATATTTGTTTGGTAGTCATCGGCATTCACATTGCCTCGTGTATCTAACTCCAAATCTGTTTTCTCTCTAAATTTCTCTGTTTCGCCGTGCACGAACCCAATGGCCAAGAGTGCAAGATCACAAGGAAGATCTCTCTCCGTCCCCTCTATTTCTTTAAATTCCGGTTTGCCCGTATAGCCAATTTCCCATTTTATATCTATGATCCGCAGGGCTTTTACATTTCCATCTTCATCAGAAATAAATTCCTTTGTTAGGATAGACCATGCCCGATCTACTCCCTCTTCATGAGAGGTCGATGTTCTCAAAATCATTGGATAATTTGGCCATGGATCTTTTTCAGATCTATCCAATGGGGGTTGTGAAAGCAACTCAATCTGAGTGACAGACTTGGCTTTCTGCCTATTTGATGTTCCGACACAGTCAGACCCTGTATCTCCTCCCCCTATTACGATAACATGCTTTCCTTCTGCAGATATCGTAATATCAGAAGGAACGGTATCTCCCGCAACACGCTTGTTCTGTTGTGTAAGGAAGTCCATGGCAAAATGAATGCCTTTTGCTTCCCTTCCGTGAATATTCAAATCGCGTGGTTTTGTCGATCCACCGCATAGTATAACTGCATCTACATCATTGATCAGAGCCTCAAATGGCATATCCACCCCAATATTTACGTTGGTTTTGAATGTGATGCCTTCTGCTTCCATGATCTCAAGCTTTCTGTCGATCACATGTTTTTCCAATTTAAAATCAGGTATCCCATAGCGAATCAAGCCTCCAATCCTATCAGACCTTTCAAATACGATTACCGTATGTCCTGCTTTATTTGCTTGTGCTGCTGCCGCAAGACCGGCAGGGCCTGAACCAACGATTGCTACTTTCTTACCAGTTCTGTGTTTTGGAATTTCCGGTTTGACCAAACCAAGGCTATATGCCTTTTCAATGATCATTTTCTCAATATGTTCTATAGCAACCGGTGGTTTGTTAATGCCTAAAACACAAGCTGACTCGCATGGTGCCGGACAAATCCTTCCGGTAAACTCAGGAAAGTTATTTGTACTTCGCAAAATATCGTAAGCCAACCCCCAATCTTCATGGTATACAGCATCATTGAAATCCGGGATGACGTTTCCCAAAGGACATCCAGTATGGCAAAAGGGGACACCGCAGTCCATGCAGCGTGCAGCTTGGTTTTGTGTTTTTTTATCATCAAAATCAAGATACAATTCCTTATAGTCGTTAATCCTGGTTTTGGGATCCCTTTTATCCGGTAACTCCCTATCAAATTCTAAAAATCCGGTTATCTTCCCCATTGATATAATTAAATAGCTTCTTCTAATTCTTGTTTTTTCGCCAAAAGTACACGCTTATAATCCCTTGGCATCACTTTGATAAATTTCGAAAGTGATTGATCCCAATCTTCCAAAATTGCCTTGGCCACAGTACTCTTTGTGTAGTTATAATGGTTATTGATCAGTTCTTTGAGCGTGGTAATATCATCGTATTCCATCTCATCAAAATCTACCAATTCTCGATTACAATAATCATCGAACTTACCTGACTTATTATACACATATGCCGTTCCACCACTCATCCCTGCAGCAAAGTTTCTCCCAGTTTCTCCCAGAATAACAGCAATACCACCTGTCATGTACTCACATCCGTGGTCTCCCACACCTTCTACCACAGCCTTCACTCCAGAGTTTCGCACACAAAACCGTTCCCCTGCTTGACCTCGGATGTAGGCTTCTCCTGAAGTAGCTCCATAAAAGGCTACGTTTCCAATGATAATATTATTTTCTGGCACATAGCCAATGGAGCGATCCGGATACACTATCAGTTGCGCCCCAGACAAGCCTTTTCCGAAGTAGTCATTTGCTTCACCTTCTAGCTCAAAGCGAATGCCTTTGGTGCCAAATACACCAAAACTCTGCCCAGCAGAACCTCTTAATTTTACATCTATTGTTCCATCAGGAAGTCCCTTGCTTCCATATACTTTAGATATTTCGTTGGAAAGGATGGCTCCCACAGATCTGTTGATATTGATAATATCCACTTCTGTCTTAACAGATTTGCCTTCCTTAAGTGCAGGCTGAGCAGCATCGAGTAATTTCCAGTCCAAAGCCAATTCCAATTGATGGTCTTGAAATGTAGTTTGATAAATGCCTGTAGAATCATCAGCGGGTTCTCTGTAGCAGACTCGGCTTAAATCCAATGTTTTGATTTTCCAATGCTCAATATTCGGTCTCATTTGTAATACATCCGCTTGGCCTATCATTTCATCAACCGTTCTAAAACCAAGTTCGGCCATAGTTTCCCTTAAATCTTCGGCAAGAAATGTAAATAGGTTTACAACATGCTCGGCTTTCCCAGTAAATAATCTCCTTAACTCTTTATCCTGAGTTGCGATGCCTACAGGGCAGGTATTCAAATGACACTTTCGCATCATAATACATCCTTCGGTAACCAGTGCTGCGGTAGCTACACCCCATTCTTCTGCACCCAACAGCGCTGCAAAGGCAATATCCCTTCCCGTTTTGATCTGGCCGTCAGTTTGTACAACAATTCGGTCTCGCAGTTTATTTTTGACTAATGTCTGGTGTGTTTCAGATAACCCTAACTCCCATGGCAACCCTGCATGTTTAATAGAACTTATAGGAGATGCTCCTGTTCCTCCATCGTAACCAGACACCAATACCACGTCCGCCTTGGCTTTTGCCACACCAGCGGCAATTGTCCCAATCCCTGCTTCCGATACCAACTTCACGTTTACACGTGCCTCTCGGTTGGCATTTTTCAAGTCATGGATGAGCTGCGCTAAATCTTCAATTGAATATATATCGTGATGTGGTGGTGGCGAAATTAAGCCTACGCCGGGAATTGAGTGCCTTACCCTTCCTATCCAATCATCTACTTTATGTCCTGGTAATTGACCCCCTTCTCCGGGCTTAGCGCCCTGAGCCATTTTTATTTGCAGTTCCAATGCATTTGTAAGATAGTTGCTAGTAACTCCGAAGCGTCCAGAGGCTACCTGCTTGATTGCAGATCTTTCCCAATCACCGTTTTCCTTTTTCAAGAAGCGGATTTCATCTTCCCCGCCTTCTCCACTATTGCTTTTACCTCCAATACGGTTCATGGCAATAGCCAGTGTGGAATGTGCTTCATGGGATATAGACCCAAAAGACATCGCCCCGGTAGCAAACCGCTTAAAAATATTCTCTTTGGGCTCTACTTCCTCCAAGGAAATAGAGTTCCGCTTTTTAAATTGCAACAACCCTCTAAGTGTAGCCGCTTTTTTTGTTTGATCATTGATCTTATCGGCATATTTCTTATAGATACTATAATCACCCTTTTTTGTAGCTTGCTGTAGTAAGTGTATGGTCTCTGGGTTAAAGAGGTGGTATTCTCCTCTTCTCTTCCATTGATATACACCTCCCTCTTCCAACCTTTGTCCTGGAAGCGGCTTGTCAGGAAATGCAAGTTTGTGACGAACCAATGTTTCCTTGGCAATCTCATCAAACCCAAGTCCGTTTAATCTGGATACGGTTCTGAAAAAACATTTATCCACCACCTTAGGATGGATTCCTACTGCCTCGAAAATCTGTGCGCCTTGGTACGACTGTATGGTAGATATTCCCATTTTAGAAAATATCTTTAACAACCCATAATTGATCGCCTGTATATAATTATCAAAAATCTCGATCTTATCCATGTCTTTTGTAAAGACATTTTTTTGTTTGAGATCATACAGTGACTCAAATGCCAGGTACGGATTAATGGCGCTAGCTCCATATCCTATCAACGTTGCATAGTGATGTGTTTCTCTCACATCTCCAGCCTCCACGACAATCCCACACCTCACACGTAATCCTTTTCGAATCAAGTGATGATGCACAGCTCCGGTAGCCAACAATGATGGAATTGGAGCCCTTTTTTTGCTCATTTTTCTATCAGACAGTATAATGACATTGATACCATATCTTGCGGCATTTTCTGCCTTATAGCATATTTTGTCTATTGCCTTTTCTAATACTTCATTTTCACCTGTTGCATCAAAGGTGATATCAATTACTTTTGACTTAAAAAAGGGGCTGTCAAGGGTACGGATTTTTTCAAGCTGCCGATTTTTCAATATTGGCTGTTCGATGTAAATCTGTCGACAATGCTCTGGCGTTTCGTCCAGAATATTTTTTGTGCTACCAAAACTGGTATTGAGTGACATTACCAACCTTTCCCTTATTGGGTCAATTGGCGGGTTACTAACCTGAGCAAAAAGTTGCTTGAAATAATTGGATAAGTGCTGGCTTTGATCTGAAAGTACTGCAAGCGGTGTATCTAGTCCCATAGCACCCACTGGCTCAATTTTCTTTTCCACCATTGGTTGGAAAATCACCTTCAAATCTTCGCTGGTATACCCCTGAGCTATTTGCCTTTGCTTTAGAGTATCGCCATTGAAGGTAAATTCGTAATCTTCCTTTATTGGTAAATTTCGAATTGGTATTTGATTTTTATTTAGCCATTCTCTGTATGGTTTGCGATTACAAATATCCTTCTTCAATTCTTCATCACTAATGATTCTTCCTTGATCTAAATCAGCAATGAACATTTTGCCAGGCTGTAACCTTCCTTTTAAAATTACTTTGGACTGATCTACTGGCAAAGCTCCGGCCTCCGAAGCCATTACTAACTTATCATCGGATGTCAGGCAATATCTTGAAGGTCGCAAGCCATTTCTATCGAGTGTGGCCCCTACCATGCTTCCATCTGTAAAACAAATAGATGCAGGCCCATCCCATGGCTCCATAATAGAAGCATGGTATTCGTAAAAGGCTCTTTTGTCATCAGACATTAAATTATTTTCTTGCCAAGCTTCTGGAATCACCATCATGATAGAATGAGCAAGTGATCTGCCGCCAAGAGAAAGTATTTCGATCATACTGTCCAGATTGGCAGAATCTGAATGCTCGGCATCACAAATTGGAAGTAGTCTTGTAATATCCTCTTTACTGAAATTACTGGATTCCATGAGGGATTCCTTTGAACTCATCCAGTTGACATTTCCCCTAATCGTATTGATCTCACCATTATGGGCTATGAACTTGAACGGCTGAGCCAGTTTCCATTTTGGGAATGTATTGGTAGAAAACCGAGAATGTACCAATGCCAATGCTGAAGTTAACCGCTCATCAGTAAGGTCGGGATAGTAAGAAGCAAGCTGATCTGTTCTCAACTGTCCTTTGTAGGTTATGGTTTTTGGTGAAAACGAAACGAAATAGAAACTACCATCATTCTGTTCTACGTTATGCCCAACAAAGTGAATAGTATATTTTTTTAGAACATAAATCTTCCTTTCCAACTCTTTCGGATCGGTAATGGTAGTATGCCTTATAAAAACTTGTTCTGTTTTTGGTTCCAAAGATTTTGCCGTTGCCCCAATAGCACTATTATCTGTTGGAACTTCGCGGTATCCCAATAATTCAAACCCTAACTCACCTATATGTTTATTTAAAATAAATCGACACTCTTCGCGCACTTCCTTATCGGATGGAAAGAATATCATACCCACTCCATAAGTGCCAGGTGCAGGCAATTCAAACCCGAGCTTGTTACATTCCTCTTGCAGGAAGTCATGCGGCATTTGGATTAAGATTCCCGCTCCATCACCTGTGTCAGGCTCACATCCACAGCCTCCACGATGCTCCATGTTCATCAGCATGGTTACGGCGTCTTGTACTATTTCATGGGATTTATTGCCTTTTAGGTTTGCAACGAAACCAATACCACAGGCATCGTGCTCCATACTTGGAACATACATCCCCTTATCATTTATTTCATTCATTCTCAATTTGATAGAATCTTTTAGTTTACTCCCCATGAGAGATGGTTTTATAATAATTACTTTCGTAAACAATAACTACAATTGTATGTAAAAGTTATCCATACGGACGAAGGGCCATTACTGCCTATTCGGACGACACCCAAAAAGTTACGAGCCTGTAAAAATAATTGAAAAAATCGAATTATTTTATTGAATTCACAAAAAACGCTAAATAAAATTGGATGGAAAGGATATAAATGACACAAAAACTGTTGTAATTCACATTTTTTGAGGTTTTTATATTTTATACTCCTTCTTCCAATATTTCCTTCAATATGGCCAATATACTATCTGCTTCATCCTGTGTCAGGATGAGTGGAGGCACCAAACGAATGACATGCATAGCGGTACAACTCACTAGCAAACCTCGCTCCATTAGTCGGATAGCAATAGGTCTACATTCAGGTTCGAAAACTATTCCGAGCATCAATCCCATGCCCCGCACCTCCTTAATAAATGGATAATTTTTGGCTAAATCTGTTAGTCCCTTCTTTAAATAAGTTCCAACTTTTTGGCAATTCAACAATAGCTCTTCTTCTAGAATCACTTCTAGGTTTGCAAAAGCTGCAGCGCAGGCCAGCGGATTTCCACCAAAGGTCGAACCATGGTCTCCAGGTACTATTTTTGTGGCAATATCTTCTTTTGCCAGAATAGCCCCTATCGGGACACCAGAACCCAAACCCTTTGCCAAAGAAATAATATCCGGATCAAGATCAAAATGCTCATATGCAAACATTTTACCTGTTCGTCCCATTCCAGTTTGGATTTCATCCACAATCAAAATAATTTCCTTTTCTTTACAGATTTCACCAATCTTCTTAAGAAAACCTGCATTCGCTAAATTCACTCCTCCTTCGCCCTGAATGCATTCTACAATAATTGCACGTGTGTCTGAACCTATTTGATCCAAGACATCTATATCGTTATAAGGTAATTGTTGAAACCCTTCGGGTAAGGGGCCAAAGCCTTTTTGAAATGCCTCTTTTCCCATGGTAATCGTGGTAATTGATCTCCCGTGAAAGCATCCTGAAAAATAAATTATAGGCCCTGTCTTACCATTTTGCTCACTCACTTTTCTCGCGATCTTTATGGCTCCTTCATTCGCTTCCAATCCAGAATTACAAAAGAAAACCCGATCAAATCCAGAAACTTTTGTTAGCAAATCTGCTAGTTTACTCTGCGGAACGTTGTGATAGAGGTTGGAAACATGGATCAGCGTTGCGGCCTGTTCTTGAATCGCTTTCACCACCTTGGGATGGCAATGTCCTACATTATTTACGGCAATACCAGCCAGTGCATCGAGGTATTCCTTGCCATCGACATCATACACCCTGGTGCCTTTGCCTGATGCGAGGGTTAGCGGAAATCGTCGGTATGTCTGAAAATGCTTTGTTTCAAAGATTTCCTGACTTGGGTCAACTGGGTTAGCCATTTTTCGTGTTTTTTAATTATCCCCAATAGAAATTTCCCAAAGGGGCTGCAAAGATAATATTTTATGGAAATTTGTTGCTTTTTTTAAACAACAGAAGTGTGAATGATGGATTTTACGCGGACCTTTTCCTTGCGGAGACCTTGGAATAAAAGTTGTTGATTACTTTGGTGAGCTTGTCAAATTCCAGCAAAAAGCCATCATGGCCATATAGCGAATCTATTTCATTATAGACGGCATTATCGATGTGCTTGGCCAAAAATTTTTGTTCTTCTGTGGGAAACAAAATATCATTGTCAATTCCTAGAAATAGACTTTTTGCTTTTATCCGTTTTAATGCTTTTTCCAACCCCCCTCTATTTCTACCAATATGCTGAGAATCCATGGCTTTGGAAATCGTCCAATACGAAAACGCATTGAATCGTTGTGTCATTTTTTCCCCTTGGTAGTTTTGATAGGAAGATGCTTTGAAATTATCCAAGACATCATCAGAAATTTCATGCTGCTTTACGGCATATGATACATAGTTTCGGTAAGAAAGCAAGCCAACTGCACGAGCGGCTTTTAATCCTTCCATCCCTGCATTGTCATGGTTTTCTTTCCAAGTTTGGTCGGCGGCTATGGCCATTCGCTGCGTTTCATTAAAGGCAATGGCCCACGGTGAATGTTTGGCATTGGCACCTATTGCAACCAAATGTTCAAAGAGGCTCGGCTGTTGTACTGCCCACTCGATCGCCTGTTGACCTCCCATGGAACAGCCAATGACTGTATGGATTTGGTTAATATTTAGATGATTACGAATGATGTCGTAACTATATACTATGTCTTTATTGGTAAGCAACGGGAAATCGTGGTAGTATGGCTTTTCGGTTTCAGGGTTTGTCGAAAGTGGCCCAGTAGATCCATAACATCCACCGATCATATTTACACAAACTACAAAGTGCTTATTTGGATCATATAACTTGCCGTCACCAAACAACCCTCCCCACCATTCAGTAAAGTCAGAATTACCAGAAAAAGCATGACAAATCCATATCACATTATTTTTTTGCTCATTGAGTTTGCCATATGTGGTATAAAAAAGTTGGAGCTCCGGCAAATATCCACCTGATTCCAATTCAAACTTTTGCTTATGGTTGTAAATTTTATTGGTTACCATTGTTGTCTTTCATTAGCTGCTTGCAATGTAAATCATGGAAAAAGCATGCTTTTTCCATGATTTACATTGCAACATTTCACTCAATATCTATACCGTCTCTACTGCAAATACTTTGGCAAACGCTTGGGACAGATCATTCTTAATGTCATCAATATGCTCTATTCCAACAGAGATACGCAGCTGGGTAGGCTGAACCCCCGCAGCAAGTTGCTCTTCATCAGTCAACTGCTGATGAGTAGTAGATGCAGGATGAATAATCAATGACTTAGCATCGCCCATGTTTGCCAAATGGCTGATCAGTTCCAGTTGATCTACTACAGCAGCAGCTTCTTTGCGGCCACCTTTCAAAATAAAACTCAAAACTCCACCATATCCTCGTTGAAGATATTTATTAGCCATTGCGTGATATTTATTTGATTTTAAACCCGGGTAATTCACACTTTCGACATTTTCATTTGTTTCAAGCCACTGCGCGAGAGCCAATGCATTATCAACAGTGCGCTCTACGCGCAATGAAAGCGTTTCCAATCCCTGTAAAAATAAGAAGGCGTTGAAGGGACTCATACATGGACCGTAATCGCGCAAGCCTTCTACACGAGCACGGATTACAAAAGCAACATTTGGTAGACCTAGGGGGTTTCCTTCTCCAAAAACATCCCAGAATTTCAATCCATGATAGCCATCAGAAGGTTCTGTAAATTGTGGGAATTTGCCATTTGCCCAATTAAAATTGCCACCATCTACGATAACTCCCCCGATGCTTGTTCCATGACCACCAATCCACTTTGTAGTAGAGGCCACTAAGATATTTGCACCATGCTTCAATGGCTGTGCAATGCAGCCAGCTGCACCAAAAGTATTGTCTACAATAAATGGGATATTGTATTTTTTGGCCAATTTGGCAAAAGCCTCAAAATCTGGAACATTAAATTCCGGATTGCCAATGGTTTCCAGATAGATCGCTTTTGTTTTATCATCGATCAGCTTTTCAAAAGCCTCGACAGTGTCTTCTTTGGCAAATCGGGCATCGATACCAATTCGTTTGAATGTCACCTTAAACTGATTGTATGAGCCGCCATACAAGTGGCTTGTGGTCACGAAATTTTCCCCAGCACCTAAGAGATTTGCAATGGCAATAAACTGTGCCGACTGCCCTGAAGCTACCGCCAATGCAGCTACACCACCTTCCAAAGCAGCTATTCTTTTTTCTAGCACATCAGTGGTCGGGTTCATGATCCTTGTATAAATGTTGCCAAACTCCTTAAGGGCAAAGAGATTTGCTCCGTGTTCAGAATTGTTGAATACAAATGATGAAGTTTGATAAATCGGTACAGCTCTGGAGCCAGTGGTTGGATCTACCTCTTGGCCGGCATGTAATTGTAAAGTTTCAAATTTTAAATCTGACATTGTAGTATTGTTTTGTATAAAAATAGTTTTGGGTTCTCTTCAATTTCCTGGTTCAGTGCAGGGTCACTCTTTGTCTGACAGCAATGAGATGCTATACTGCCAGACAGTAAGGCATGTGCCTACAGCCCATAAAAATCGGGGAAATGCAGGAAGCAATCATGGCAAAATCAATTGCTACTGATATTCGGGAACTAAAATTATTGCTGATTTGTTTCATCTTTTTCAATTTATATACTTCCGACAATATTTGACGGAATCAGGAATTAGCACCTTGGCAATTGCCACCAGGTTGCTAGGGTTTCACAGAGCCAGTCTCTCCACCCTTCTTTATAAATCAATTTCAGAAAATTGACTTGGAACTGCAATGATAGCAGATGTACCAATATTTTCCAAATTAATCATGCCTGATAATCTTTCTGTTTTGCTATGATATCCATTCATTTTCATGGGTTTGAGATTACTTATAAAGCGATTTTCCCACTTTTTCCAATAAGGATTTTGTAAGTAAAATGGCTTTCTCTTCATCTATCTTTGATTCGGACTCGATTCCAACATGACCAGTGTATCCGGCTTTCTTCACGATTTTTAGCATTTTTTTATAGTCGGTTTCTACACAATTTCCATCTGCATCAAAGGCAATAGATTTTGCGCTAACTCCCTTGGCATAAGGCATCAGTTCTTTCACACCCTTGTACCTATCATATTCTTCTGCACATCCATCTGCACCTCTTTTGATACAGAAATTACCAAAATCAGGTAAGGTGCCACATGTAGGCTGACCAACTTCTTTGATCACTCCTGAAAGCCACTGGCCGTTAGAAGAAAACCCGCCATGGTTTTCCACGATTATGTTGATGCCATAAGGCTGTGCAAACTCTGTCAATCTCCCCAGTCCGTCAACAGCAGCTGCTTTGCCTTCCTCCATATCTTTCGATGTCGCATACGCATTGACGCGAATAGAGTGGCACCCCAAAAACTTAGCTGCCTCAACCCACTTATAGTGATTTTCTATGGATTTAGTACGCTTTTTGTCGTCGTCATCGGCCAGATGCCCTTCGCCATCGATCATGATCAATACGTTTTTTACATCAAGATCTTCTGTTCTGGATTTCAATTCTTTTAGATAGACTTCATCTTCAGCTCTGTCTTTGAAAAATTGATTTACGTACTCTACAGCATGGATTCCTAAATCTTTTTTCGCTTTTTCAGGAAACATCATATTGGTCAACTTGCCTGCAAAAAGTGTTCTGTGTAGCGACCATTCTGCAAGGGATATCTTAAAGAATAAGTCGTCGGCTGTTTTTGCCAAGGCGTTTTGATTCAGAAACCCCATTGTAGTCGCCGCAGAAACCCCAAAGATTCCCTTTCCTGTAGCTTTAATAAATTTTCTTCTGTCCATAGTTATTAGATCATAGGTTTAGATTCCAAAGTTTAAATTATCTATAAAATTACACTTTCGGAAATGCGCTTTTATGTTTGCGTTTCATTTTTTATTGGAGATCAAAAATCAATTGTAAATTTGCAAACTAACACAACTGCATTTTCCAAACAGGTTAATGAAAATATAATAATTAGGCATGAAATTGATTGAAGTTACGGACAGGCAGACTGCGAAGGATTTTTTATTGCTCCCTATCAAATTGTATAAAAATGAAAAGCATTGGATCAGGCCGCTCGACAAAGATGTGGAAAATGTTTTCAGCAAGGAAAAAAATAAATATTTCAGAAATGGGGAACTTGTCCGTTGGATATTGAAAGATAGCCAAAATGAGGTGATCGGTCGCGTGGCTGCTTTTATTAACAAGAAAACCGTCGACAAGGATAACGACCAGCCAACAGGAGCTATGGGATTTTTCGAATGTATCAATGACAAGGATGCTGCATTTATGCTCTTCGATGCCTGCAAAAACTGGCTGGCAGAAAAGGGCATGGAAGCCATGGATGGGCCTATTAATTTTGGTGATCGCGACAAATGGTGGGGATTGCTTGTAAAAGGATTTGACATAGATCCCAATTATAATTGCAACTATAATTTCCCCTATTATCTGGAGCTTTTTCAGGCATATGGATTTAAGACCTATTTTGAGCAAATCACCTTTGCCCGAAAGGTATTGGATCCCATACATCCAAATTTAAAAGCGAAAGCAGATCGCATTTTCCAAAATCCGAAATACACCTTTAGGCACATCAAGCTAAAGGAAATCGACAAATACACGGAATATTTCAAAGAAGTATACAATGCAGCCTGGGCAAGTCATAAAGGAGTTGCCGGATTGTCATCACAGATGGCAAAGCATTTAATGAAACAAATGAAACCTATAATCGACGAAAGGATCATGTGGTTTGGATTTTATGAAGACAGACCAATCTCCTTTTTTATTATGCTGCCAGAAGTAAATCAGATATTTAAGCATTTAAATGGCAAGCTTGACTGGATCGGTAAGATTAAATTTGCCTGGCATACTTGGAGGAAAACCAACAATAAAATGTTTGGGATGGTCTTTGGGATTATACCCGACTATCAAGGAAAAGGTATGGAAGGGGCTCTTATCGAGCGAGTCAGAAAAAGTGTACAGGAGGATTTTCAGCGCTATGAAGATTTTGAAATGAACTGGATTGGGGATTTCAATGTTCGCATGGTTCATGTGGCTGAGCAAGTTGGCGGAAATAGGGCCAAAATCCATAAAACCATGAGATACTTGTTTGACAGATCCAAACCCTTTAAAAGGATGCCGTTTATCGGAGGGAAGCAGTCTAAAACAGAGACAAAAAGCATGTAAAATCCATCAACACATTTTCACATAGCTACCCAGCCACTTGATGACTTTCTTGTGCTTTTGAATAACTTTAGCAACAGATGCATCTTTGACATGGCCGTCGATGTCGATGTAAAAATAGTATTTGAAAGTCTTCCCTTTTTTTGCCGGGCGACTTTCCAATTTGGTCAGGTTGATGCCTGCACTATAGAAATCCTGCAATAACATCATCAAGCTTCCCGGCTCATCTGTTGTTTTTGCCAACAGGCTTGTTTTATCATTGTCGCTTTGTTGATTTTCAATGTCTTTACTAATGATTAAAAACCGCGTGAAATTATTGGTAGAATCTTCTACATTATCAAATAATATGGGCACTTTATGTGTCCTTGCCGCGATATGAGAACACAAAGCGGCGCTTCCTTTTTCTTCCAAAGCAATCTTAGCTGCCTTTGATGTCGAGTTTACAGGAATGAATTCTACCTTTGCTCCATTAAATGATTCATTCAAAAACTTTTTGCATTGTCTGAAGCCAATATCCTTGGAATAAACCCTTTTTACTTGATCCAAGCTTTCGCACTTCGTAGCAAAGGCAAAATGAATCGGTAGTGGCACTTCTGCCGTGATTCGTAGATCCATAGAATCTAAAAAGTCAATAGTTTCGCTGACCACACCTGCCTGATTGTTTTCCAAAGGCACCACGCCAAATCTAGCCCGACCTGTATCGATCGCCTCAAAAACAGACTGTATCGAACCTAGAGCTAGGTATTTACTCATAGCGCCAAACCTGCTTTCAGCAGCTTGGTGGGTAAAACTGCCTTCTGGCCCCAAATAAGCTACCAACTCAGGTAATTCAAAATTTCTGCTCAGCGCAAATATCTCCAAAAATATAGCTTCAATTGCAGCTCTGGTAAGATGCCCCTTATGGTTTTTATGCAATCGGTCGATAATGCTCTTTTCTCTTTCGGGCCGGTAAATCGCTGTGTTACTGTTTTTTTTCAACGCACCTACTTCTTTGACCACAGCCATACGCTCGTTGAGCACTTCGATCAATTTGTTGTCGATAGCATCAATTCTATTGCGCAATTCTTCTAATGTTTTTACCTGTTTTTCCATGGATTATTTATGGTATGGCTTGAAAAAAGGAAACAAAACTATCCAATTTTTATCATTAAACAAATTTGAATTATTATTGGAAATGCTACCTTTCCGCCCTGATTTTTGAATCTTTAACAGCACATTTTTAAGAATAAAACTTCAAAACATGGACACAGCAGAATTAAAGGAAGAACTTGACAAGCTAAAGGATGAAAAATACCATTTATTAAAACTAATAAACCATGACATCCGGTCTCCCTTTAACCGCGTTTTTGCACTACTTCAACTGTTCGAAATGGATAGCAGTGATGTATCTGACCAACAGCGTGAATATATTGATTCTATGTATTTGTCTATTCTAAGTGCGCTGGAAATGATACAAAATTTGCGAGATATGCGTGAAATAGATGCTGGAAAAATCGAAATGGATAGTGCCGAATTTGATATTGCCGAAACCATCGAACTGTGTGTCCGAGCATTTTCCAAGCAAATAGAGCTCAAGAAACTGAAAGTATCGACAAAAATAATGACAGAAAATGCCGTCATGGATTCTGATAGCTTTTTTGTGCAACGAGCAATCGAAAATGTGTTATCCAACGCCATTAAATTTTCTAAGGAAGAAAAAGAAATATCATTGAGGTTACGCAAAGAGAATAATAATTTTCATATCGAAATACAAGACCTTGGCGAAGGTATCAAACAAGGAGAAGAACCTCTTTTATTCCAAAAATTCAAGAAACTATCTAGCTTTGCCACCGGGGGCGAGGGCTCGCTCGGGTTAGGATTGTATAATGCCGCATATTTTTTGGATCAACTAGGCGGCAATATTGTTCTAAGCCGAAAGGAAGAATTTGGATCTACCTTTATAATCTCTTTGCCAGAGAAGCTACAATCCTAATTCTGGATCAGGCTGAGTAGGTATTCGCCATAGCCGCTTTTTACCAAGGGAAGGGCAAGAGCTTCGAGTCCTTTTTTGTCTATAAATTTCATTCTGTAAGCAGATTCTTCAATGCTGCCGATCTTTAAACCTTGTCGCTCCTCTATCACCTGCACAAAAGTACCTGCTTGCATCAAGGAATTAAAAGTACCGGTGTCTAACCAGGCCGTGCCACGATCAAGAATGCCTACTTGCAATTTGCCTCTCTCTAGGTATTTCTTATTCACATCAGTAATCTCATATTCACCACGCTTGCTTGGTTCTAGATTTTTGGCAATCTCAACTACATCATTGTCATAAAAATACAACCCAGGTACGGCGAAATTTGACTTAGGTTTGTCTGGCTTTTCTTCAATTGTCAAAGCCTTTAAATTCTCATCAAAATCTACCACGCCATACCGCTCAGGATCTTGTACATGGTAGGCAAAAACGACCCCGCCATCAGGATCATTATTGGATTGGAGCAAATTAGACATGCTACTACCATAAAATATGTTATCCCCTAATATTAGCGCCACCTTGTCATCGCCTATGAACTCTTCGCCAATCACAAAAGCCTGTGCCAACCCATTGGGAACTTCTTGGACAGCATAGGAAAATTCACAGCCATAATTCTTACCATCGCCAAGCAATTTTTCAAACATTGGTAAGTCATGGGGAGTCGAAATTATGAGAATTTCTCGAATCCCCGCCAACATCAGAGTGGTTAGTGGATAATAAATCATGGGTTTATCATAGACCGGCATGAGTTGCTTGCTCACCGCGAGTGTCAATGGATGAAGTCGTGTCCCTGATCCCCCTGCTAGTATAATTCCTTTCATTATCCTCTGTTTTGATATTGTTCATTATAGTATTCCAGATAGGCACCAGAGGTCACATTTTCCAACCATTCTGTATTTTTCAGGTACCAATCTACCGTTTTTGCAATGCCTTCTTCAAACTGTAATGAAGGTTCCCATCCCAGTTCATTCATGATTTTGGAGGCATCTATCGCATATCTCAAATCGTGCCCAGCCCTGTCTTCCACATAGGTCAAAAGCTGTTCAGATGTGCCAACGGGATTACCCACCTTCTTGTCAACTGTTTTGCACAGTACTTTTATTAAGTCGATGTTTTTCCATTCGTTGAATCCGCCAATGTTGTACGTTTCCCCAATTTTTCCTTTTGAGAAAATTACGTCAATTGCCTTAGCATGATCCACGACATAAAGCCAATCGCGCACATTTTCCCCTTTTCCATACACTGGAAGAGGCCTTTTATTCAAAATATTATTTATAAATAAAGGAATGAGCTTCTCAGGAAATTGGTTGGGTCCATAATTATTGGAACAATTAGAAATTACTATTGGTAAACCATATGTATTTTGATAGGCTCTAACAAAATGATCACTGCTCGCTTTAGAGGCAGAATAGGGTGATTGAGGATCATAAGGTGTGTCTTCGAGAAAAAAACCACTATTGTCAAGCGAACCATATACCTCATCCGTAGAGACATGATAGAACAATTTGTCCGAATAATCATTCTTCCAGAAGTTTTTAGCAACATTCAAAAGATTGACCGTACCGATCACATTAGTTTGAATAAACTCTATAGGATTAAGTATGGATCGGTCTACATGCGACTCTGCTGCTAAGTGAATGACTGAATCGAATTGATGCTTTTCAAATAACTCTGTCAAAAATAAGTCATCTACTATGTCTCCTTTTATAAAAGTATAGTTCGACTTATGCTCCACATCCCTCAGGTTTTCCAAATTTCCAGCATAAGTCAGATTATCCAAATTGTATATCTGGTAATTTTTATATTTTTCTACAAACAATCTAATGACATGTGAGCCAATGAAGCCAGCCCCCCCGGTAATTAATATTTTGTTCATAAGCGAAGGTTATTTCTTGATATAACGTTTAAATTCGTTATGTTCCTTCTTGTATAGGCTCTCCTCAGGTAAAGATTTGAAAAACTCATAAGTAATTTTTAGTCCTTCTTGCCTAGAAACTTTTGGTTCCCAATTGAGCAGCTTTCTGGCCAAGGTAATGTCTGGTTGCCGCTGTGTTGGATCATCCTTTGGCAATGGTTTATAAACTACTGTTTGACTTGTGCCTGTCAGTTTTATGATTTCCTCCGCAAATTCCTTGATGGTTATTTCATCGGGATTTCCAATATTGACAGGGTCGGGAATATCGCTCATCAGTAACCGATAGATGCCTTCAACTAGGTCATCTACATAGCAAAATGAACGTGTCTGGGATCCGTCACCAAAAATAGTCAAATCTTCCCCCCGCAACGCTTGCCCTATAAATGCCGGAAGTACTCTACCATCATTGAGCCGCATTCGCGGCCCATAAGTATTGAAGATCCTGATAATTCGAGTTTGCACCTTGTGATAGGTGTGATAGGCCATGGTAATTGCTTCCTGAAAACGCTTGGCCTCATCGTAAACTCCCCTCGGTCCTACAGGGTTTACATTTCCCCAATAGTCTTCAGTCTGAGGATGAACATGTGGATCTCCATAGACTTCAGAGGTGGAAGCAACTAAGATTCTAGCACCTTTGTCCTTTGCCAAGCCCAAAAGGTGGTATGTTCCCAGAGACCCTACTTTTAGCGTTTGAATTGGAATTTTGAGGTAATCTATCGGACTGGCTGGTGATGCAAAATGTAAGATATAATCCAACTTGCCCGCCACATGGACGAAATTGGACACATCATGCTCAAAAAAATTAAAATTAGGGTTCTTGAATAAATGCTCAATGTTTTTGAGATCACCAGTAATCAGATTATCCATGGCAAGCACTTCATACTCTTCCTTGATAAATCTATCACACAGATGCGATCCGAGGAAACCTGCAGCACCAGTTATTAAAATCCTTTTCCTATCCATTGACTTCGCTTCTCCCTATACTAATATATTTGAAACCCAATTCATCCATTTGTTTTGTTGGATATAGATTTCGTCCATCAAAAATAACTTTTTGTTTTAATTTTTGTGCTATTAAATCAAATTGTGGTTGGCGGAATTCAGGCCATTCTGTTACAATCAACAATGCATCGGCACCCTCCAAGGCATCGTATTCGCTGTTGCATAAGGTAATCTTATCTCCGTAAATGTTCCTTATATTTTCCATGGCTTCTGGATCGTAAGCTTGAACTTTGGCTCCTGCCTCAAGTAATTTATCTATATTATATAAAGCTGGTGCCTCACGAATATCATCGGTGTGGGGTTTGAAAGCTAGCCCCCATATTGCAATTGTTTTGTCCTTTAAATCTTTGAAATGATTTTCTAACTTATAAAATAGTTTAAGCTTCTGGTTTTGGTTAACATCCATCACAGAGTTCAATATTTGAAAATCGTATCCAGCATCACTAGCTGATTTGGCTAAGGCCTGTACATCTTTTGGGAAGCAGCTACCACCATATCCGATTCCAGCAAATAAAAATCGTTTTCCGATTCTAGAATCCAAGCCAATACCTTTCCTCACATCGTCAACGTTAGCACCTAATTTTTCGCAAAGGTTGGCAATTTCATTCATAAAGGTAATTTTTGTTGCCAGAAACGAATTTGCTGCATATTTAGTAAGTTCGGCTGAACTCTCATCCATAAATACAATCGGGTTTCCCTGTCGTACTAGCGGGGCATAAAGTGCATCCATGATTGAGATTGCCTTAGCAGATTCAGTACCAATCACAACGCGGTCAGGTTTCATAAAATCATCTAATGCTACACCCTCACGTAAAAATTCCGGATTGGAAACCACATCAAAATCTACCTTGGCGTTTTCTGCAATCCGTACACGTACCTTTTCAGCTGTTCCAACCGGTACCGTACTTTTATCCACAATAACAGTATATTCCTGCAATAATGGCCCTAAATCATCAGCGACCTTAAGTATATATTTAAGATCGGCAGACCCATCCTCGCCAGGGGGGGTAGGCAAAGCCAGAAAAATTACTTTGGCATCCTTAACGCCTTTTTCCAGGTTTGTCGTAAAATTTAGCCTTCCATGCTTCACATTTCGTTCAAACAATACATCCAAACCTGGCTCATAAATTGGAATTTCCCCATTCTGCAATGTTTTAACTTTGTGCTCATCTATATCCACACAAATCACCTGATTTCCTAGCTCAGAAAAGCATGTACCGGTCACTAGACCAACGTACCCAGTTCCTATTACAGCAATTTTCATAATATTTAATTAAGTCGTTATTTAGTTTATTGGCAAAAGTATTATTTTTCCGCTATAATTTATAATTATATAAAGATATATTTCTTAACTATGTAATATTTCCTGAAAAAATGATTTTGGCTTTTTCTACTGACCCCGGTTGATGTCTCTTATAAACAGCGTTCATCATATATTATCCTGAATATTTGACCTAGCTGCTATCATTGCGGGCCGATAAGAAGCCAATACCGTTATTGAAAAAATACTGAGTCCCGTATAAAGGAAATCAGGCAGTTGCATCTTAACCGGGTATGCGTCAATGACAGCAGTATTCATTCCCATAGAGACTATGCCAAATTGTTGTTGAAGTACGCATATGGTCAATCCCAAGAATAAACCGAAAAAAGCACCTAGAAAGGAAATGATAGCTCCTTCTGTTAAGAATATGGATTTTATTAGCTTTTTATCAGCTCCAAGAGATGCTAGTACTGCAATGTCCTTTTTCTTGTCTATGGCGAGCATCGTAAGTGAAAAGAAAATATTGAAGGAAGCCATCGCCAGTATGAAGGAAAAAACAATGAAGAGAAAGAGCTTTTCAATTTTCAATACCTTAAAAAAATCTGCATGAATCTCTTCGCTTGTCAACACCTTGAAATTATCCCCAACATATTTTTGCACACTTTTTTTTACTTCGGGAATGCTAAATTTTTCGCTGACTTTTAATTCCAAGGAAGTACGGCGGTTTCTATAGTCTAATAAATTAACGGCAAAATTAAGTGGAACAATCACATAGTTCATATCGTACTGCTTTTCTATGGCATATACTGCAGATGGTAGGATGACTTTGTGATTTGTGAGGTTTGCTGGGTTCAGACCTCCTGTTCTATCTCTTTTGGGATAGTAAAACTGCATAGTATACATATTTGTCAATCTATTGATTGATAGTGCAGATTGCACGCCACGCGCAATAATCGCATAGTCCACCCCATTTTCTTCCAACATTAATTTGCCTTGCACTATATTCTTATCTATGCGATGGTGATCGATAAAATTTTTCTCCACTCCCTTTAATTTTACTACCATCTCATCATTTTTATATTTTGCATAGGCATTGTCTTCAACTACTTGGGTGACGATCTCTACTCCTTCAATTTCTTTTATGCCTTCAATGAAACCAGGGCTTGGTTCAAAGCTCTTTCCTTTAGCAGGCTCGATTTTCAGTTCGGGATCAAAGCTATTGTTCAACTCCTTAATCAAACCTTCCAGTCCATTGAAAACGGAAAGCACAATGACCAAAGCCATTGTACCAACAGCAACCCCAGACATAGAAATGACTGAGATCACATTGATGAAATTTTTTTTCTTTTTAGAAAGAAAATATTTTCGCGCTATGAAAAGTGGTAAGTTCAAAGGGCTCTTTGGTCACTATTCTTTTGCAGGTGGAATATGTAATTTTTCAAGGATTTCGTTCATCCTCTGTGCGTGTTCCGCACCCAAATCCAAATGAAAAATTAACTCTGGTATTTTACGAATTTGCTTGCCAATATTTTTTGCAAGTGTATGCTTGATGTTGCCTTTATGGTGCCCCACTACTTCAAGCATCTTTTTTTTGTCCTTGTCCAAGAGCAAGCTCAAATGCACATGCGCAATGCTAAAATCAGGGGTCACTTCTACCTGAGTCACTGATATAATATTATCTGTGAAAAAGCTCTTTTGGTCTTTCTGAAATATTTCCGCCAATTCCTTTTGGATTAGTCTGGAAAACTTTAGTTGACGCGTACTCGTCATAATTTTAAAATATTTATACCTTACTTTTTTAGTTAATAAACGAGTATTTCTATATTGTCGCATATTACCTAATAATGAACAAATATACTATTGTTACGCTATTTTAGAATAAACGATCCTTACCGTTTAATAATCATTTTTGTTGTTTTAATCCTTTTCAGATTACCTTTTTTGTTGTCCTCAGCTTGGCAGACGATTCCCGAACTAAGTTGGATGATAGTCGGAGAACGTATGAATGAGGGAGCTCTGCTATATGTCGGCATCTGGGATAATATAGGACCTTTGGCTGCATGGATTTTTCAAGCTTTTGACGTGCTTTTTGGCCGTTCACACCTTTCACTTCAGATAGGTGGGCTGCTACTTTTTTTCGCCCAAATATTTTACATGAATTACTTGGCACTGAAACATAAGATGTACAATGAAAATAACTATCTCCCTGCTTTTTTTTATGGATTGCTCGGACTTTTGGTTTTTGATCTGATTACGCTTTCGCCACCGCTTATGGGCATGACATTCGTGTTACTTTCCATGAACAGTCTTTTTTCTCATGTCGAATCTCGAAACAAGGTGGATGGAAATTTGTTGAATATGGGGATATTCCTTGGCATTGCAGCCCTGTTTTATCTTCCGTATTTTTTGATGCTCCTTGTACTGATTGTGGGGTTGTTGTTTTTTACCAATACTATTCTTAGAAGATACTTACTCTTGTTATATGGTTTTGGAATTCCACTATTGATCTGTTGGTTGGTATATCTAAGGACGGGAAATACCCACGAACTATATACTAATTATTTTCGAGGCCTGTTCGTCATGGATTTTACACAGTATTTGTCCTACAAATCAATATTAATACTATCGGGGGCTACCATTTTCCTATTTGCTATTGCTGCGCTAAAGACTCTATCAGGCTTTGGGTTTACTGTTTTTCAGGTCAGGGTTCAGAAGGTTATGTTTTTTGCAGCGCTCGTATCTTTATTCACGTATATATTTTATGCAGATAAGGATGGCTACAGCTTAATTATTTTTTTTCCATGGGTAGCATTTTTTCTGAGTCATTTTTTCTTATCCATCAGACATAGGCTAAAAAGAGAAATTGGATTTTTAGTCTATTTTCTTTCCATTGTGATTGTTTATTTCAGTATTGCTTTCAATTGGTTTAGCCTCAACCAATTGATACATTTTGATGCGATTATTTTGAAATCACCAGCAAATAGCGAAATCTATGCCGGAAAGAAAATCCTTGTATTCGGCCCGGATATCCAACCATATTCTAGCGGGAAACAGGCCACAGCATACTTTAACTGGAATCTATCCAGAGGCCAACTTGAACATCTGAATTATTATGACAACTTGGAGGCCGTAGATAAAAATTTCCGTAACGACATGCCCGAAATCATCATTGATCAGGCGGGTATTGCACCAAAGCTATTTGAACTCAATCCACTGCTAGGAGCAGAATACGAACAGTTGAAAAGCAGAATCTATAGGCGTATATCGCCTAGCAACTAATTTTATCAATTCTTCTACTGTGCCGTCCTCCCTCAAACTTTGTCTTTAAAAAAGCACTAAGAATTTCCTGTGATTCTTCCTTAGAAATAAACCTTCCAGGAAGGCATATCACGTTGGCATTGTTATGGCTTTTTGCCAGAGTGCTTACTTCTTTATTCCAACAGAGTGCTGACCTAATTCCCTGATGCTTGTTGGCGGTCATGTCCACACCGATACCGGTGCCACAAATTAAAATGCCGATTTCGTAATTACCCTTTTCTACTTCTCCAGCAACCGCGTGGGCAAAGTCTGGATAGTCCACGCTAGCTTCTGAACCAGTACCCAAATCTTTGAGTTCTTCCACGAGTGGGGTCAGCCATTCCACTACATGGCTTTTCATTTCATATCCTGCGTGATCAGCTCCTATTGCTATTTTTAAATTTTTCATTTTTATATTAACCCAATATCCATCGGAGAGTTACTCGTTTTCCTCTTCCAATAATAATTTGTCTTCCTTGCGTTTAATTGTATTCGAAACCATAATACTGATTTCATAAAGGAACAGTAATGGAATACACATTAGTATCTGGCTAATAATATCAGGTGGGGTGAGCAGTGCCGACAACACCAATATAACTACGATCGCATGTTTTCGATACATTTTCAAAAATTGAGGAGTAATCAAACCAGCCTTGGTAAGGAAATAAACCACTACAGGCAGCTGGAACATAATTCCGCAAGCTAACACTAACATCATCACCGTAGAGACATAGCTAGTTAGGTCAATTTCGTTTAATATAGATTCGTCAAGTTTGAAATTGGTGAGAAAATTAATGGATATCGGCGCGACAACATAGTACCCAAACAAAATGCCACTGAGAAAGAGTACTGTAACAAAGAATACAGCTCCTCGGCTCACTTGCTGTTCATTATTATACAAACCTGGTTTAATGAACCTCCAAAATTCCCAGAAGGCATATGGAAAAGCCACAATAATTCCGATAATAAAACTGGACGAAAGTGCCATGGTAAACTGAGCAGTCATCCTTCTGTTTTGAATGATAAATGGCAGTTCATCAATACAGAAAAAGTCAGCACCGGTAATAGTTCCCAACCGACAAAACATATTATATGTCCAAAAGTCTGGCCTGGAAGGAGCAAGAATCACATAGTGCCAGATTGGTGCTCGAAACATAAATGCCACAATAGCCAAAACAACTATTGCAAGAAGGGCCCTGATTACATGCCATCTCAACTCTTCCAAGTGATCAAGAAAAGACATTTCCCTTTCCTTGCGCTTGTATTCCTGATGCAGCTTATCGTCGTAAAGTTCGTCGTCGTCGAAATCTTCCACTGTGCAGTTATTTATATAATGGGAAGTTATTCATCCAAGTATTTACACCTTCTTTAATCTCTAACAATTTATTATCATTGTCCTTATTCATTAGCACATCATCTATAAGATCTACAACTTTTTCCATCTCTGGTTCCATCATACCTCTCGTTGTTATAGCTGCTGTTCCTACTCGAATTCCTGATGTGATAAATGGAGACCGTGAATCAAATGGAACCATGTTTTTATTGATGGTAATGTCGGCTTTTATCAATGCGTCTTCTGCATCTCTACCAGAAACATCACCTTTAGACCGCAAATCAATTAACATCATGTGATTATCCGTTCCTCCAGAGATCACATGATACCCTTTGTCCATAAACCGTTGAGCCATCACAGCTGCATTCTTCTTTACTTGAAGCACATATTTCATATAGTCATCAGACAGCGCTTCTCCAAATGCCACAGCCTTTGCAGCAATTACATGCTCTAACGGACCTCCTTGTGTCCCTGGAAATACTCCAGAATCCAGCAAAGAAGACATCTTGCGCACTACTCCTTTAGGTGTTTTGATGCCAAATGGATTTTCAAAATCTTCCCGCATCATGATCATCCCTCCTCGCGGCCCACGCAATGTTTTGTGAGTCGTTGTAGTTACGATGTGGCAATGCTCAAGTGGATCATCTAGCAACCCTCGGGCAATAAGCCCAGCCGGATGAGAAATATCTGCCAGTAAAATTGCTCCGACTTCGTCAGCTATTGTTCTTAGTCGTTCGTAGTCCCATTCCCTGCTATAGGCTGAGGCTCCGCATATAATCAATTTTGGTTTTTCTTTTCTGGCGATTTCATCTACATGGTCGTAATTGATCATTCCAGTTTCCTTTTCTACTCCATAAAAAGAAGGTTGATATAGTTTTCCCGAAAAATTCACTGAAGATCCATGGGTAAGATGACCTCCATGAGATAGATCGAAGCCCAGTATTTTATCTCCGGCATTCAGAACTGCCAGCATAACTGCTGCATTTGCTTGGGCACCTGAGTGCGGTTGTACATTTGCCCATTCTGCTCCGAACAATTCTTTCGCTCGGTCAATGGCGATATTTTCTATTTCATCTACCACCTCACAACCCCCATAATACCTTTTCCCCGGAAGACCCTCGGCATATTTATTGGTTAAAACAGTTCCCATTGCTTCCATTACTTGTTTTGATGCAAAATTTTCTGAAGCGATAAGCTCGATTCCTGTTTCCTGTCTATGTTGTTCTTTTTGAATTAAATCGAATATGATTTGATCTCTGAGCATGGTCATATATTAAAAATGAAGGGCAAAAATAATCTAAGCATCAGAAATTCACAATTAATTTCCACAATCCGTGAATTTAAATCTCATTTGAAAAAAATATTTGGTAGTATACTAATAATATATGCTAAGATTCATGGTAAAAGTAGGCATTTTTAAACTTGATAATCGTAGCACCAAGCTCTACACTTGTCTTTTACCATTTTCTCAGTGGATTGCAAAATAAAGCATAGACGATTGATCGTATCATTCATAGTTTTATAAAAAAATAGTATGCATGCATACTATTTTTATTTATATTTGACTTTAGCTAAATTACCAAATATGAAAAAAGAAGAGTCTATTGACTTTTATATAAAATCAAGCTGGCATAGCTTGTCAAGGTTGTACAATCAAAAAGCACAAAAGCACGGTATTACCACTTCAATTGCATTTATTTTATTGAACATCGGGACTACAGAAGGAACTCCGGCCACAAAGATAGCCCCGTTAATGGGGCTGGAATCTAGAAGCCTAACAAGATCATTAAAAAATCTGGAAGAAAAAGGCTACATATATAAAGAACAAGATGCACTTGATAAGCGTTCTGTAAGGGTATTCCTTACGGACAAAGGCAAGTTTATGAAGGGAAAAACTATTGAGACGGTCAAGGCATTCAATCAATTTGTTAAGGAAAAAATATCTGAGGACCAATTAATTACGTTTATGCAAGTATCGCGCATGATCATAGATATGACGGAAAGTAACGAACAATTAAAAGTATTGATCAACAAAGATTAGAAACCATAAAGAATAAAAAATGAAGAGAAATATCAATCGGGTTGCCGTGTTAGGCTCGGGAATTATGGGATCTCGAATCGCATGCCATTTTGCAAACATCGGCTTAGATGTCCTATTGCTCGACATCAATCTTCCCGATCAATCCGGCCTGGAGATCTGCAAGTCGGTGCAAGCCCTCGATCGGCGCTTGCCCATTGTCTTCATTACTG
>JAUHYU010000107.1 GCA_030426345.1 Bacteroidia bacterium | reverse complement strand
AGGGGATCATTTTTAATTATTAATTCCCATAGTAGCTTTGCGCAAATTATCTTCAAGCCAAGTCGTTGGAAGAGAAAGGCAAACAGTCAATTTTAGTATGATCACCACTCATGAAAATAGATAAACCATCAATCCCAAAAGGCACCAGAGATTTTGGTCCTGAGAAAATGCTCAAACGGCAATTTATTTTGAATACGATTCGAGCAGTATTTGAAAAATATGGATTTCAACCTTTGGAAACTCCTGCCATGGAAAACCTGTCTGTTTTGACTGGGAAATATGGAGCAGAAGGAGATCAGTTATTATATAAAATATTGAATTCTGGGGATTTCCTGTCGAAAGTCAAAGAAGATGATTTGCAAGGTGGCTATAAAAACCTGGCGCCGAAAATAGCAGAAAAGGGGCTTCGGTACGATCTCACAGTTCCTTTTGCAAGATACGTGGTCATGAACCAGCACGATATTACTTTCCCATTCAAAAGATATCAAATTCAACCAGTGTGGCGGGCAGATAGGCCGCAAAAAGGCAGATATCGTGAATTTTATCAATGCGATGCTGATGTGGTAGGGACGGATTCGCTGATTTGTGAATCGGAAATTATCCTTATGATCAATGAGGTGATGCACAACCTTGGAATCCATGATTTTTCCATAAAACTAAATAACAGAAAAATATTGACTGCCATTACCGATCTTGTTGGAGCACATGGAAAAGAGGCACAATTTTGTGTTGCCATTGACAAGTTGGATAAAATAGGTAGACAAAAAGTAGAAGAGGAACTTTCTAATAATGGGTTTTCTGATGATTCCATCAAAAAATTAGCCCCTGTCTTTGAAATACAAGGGACAAATGCAGAAAAGCTCAGTCAGTTGGAAAAGCTTTTTGAAAACTCTGAAGAAGGAAAAGTAGGCTATGCAGAGCTTCGGCAAGTTTTTGATTTCTTGAATAATTTCGGTGAAGGGCAATACAATGTAGAATTGGATTTGACTTTGGCTAGGGGTTTAAGTTACTACACAGGGATTATTTTAGAAGTTCGGGCAAATAATTCCTCTATCAAGAGCAGCATCACGGGAGGAGGCAGATATGATAATCTCACTGGGGTATTTGGTTTGTCGGGAGTTTCTGGGGTAGGTTTCTCTTTTGGTGTAGACCGGATTTACGACGTCATGGAAGATTTAGACATTTTCCCAAAAGAATACGAATCGTCGACCAAAGTACTTTTGCTGCATTTTGATGAAAATTCCTTAAATGCATCCATCAAAGCATTAGCGCAACTGAGAGCGGCAGATATCAAAAGCGAAGTATATCCAGATGCCGTGAAAATCAAAAAGCAAATGAACTATGCCAATAAAAAAGGAGTCCCGTTTGTATTGATGATTGGAGAGGATGAAATCAAGGAAGGTAAATACCAGCTTAAAAACATGAAATCCGGTGAACAGCAAAAGCTGAGCATGGAAGAAATTATTCTTCATTTATCTGCTTAGGGGCAATATTTGTTACATTTTGATGTACACAAAATATTAATAATTAAATTTGGCATGATGCGTTAATGATCCATCAACCCTTAAGATTTTGTCAATATCCCTAAAATATTTATTCATCAGCTTAATATTTTTAATGTCAGGCAGTTCAATGCTCTTAGCACAAGGGGCAAAGTTCAGCGTGAATTCTGACAGAGGGTGTGCCCCCTTTATAGTTCAGGTAACAGATTTATCGGGAGTACATGACACCATTGCTGTAAACTATATTTGGGGGGATGGAACATCAGAAGATACCCTCGAAACTCATAGCTATTCTCAAGCAGGAGTTTATTCTATTATTCAAACAGTAGCCAACGCTGACCCCAAGCAGGACACCATGGAAATAGAAGTATTTGATCTATACACTCCAGAGTTCCACACCATGAATTGCAAAAATGATGTTGGTTCGGTTTTTATAGAAGACAATCAATTCGAGGCTTATGAAATAGATTGGGGAGATGGAAACAACGAAATTGCTCTTGCATATTCTTTGGTTTCACATGACTATGGATTTTCGGGTACTTTTGATGTTACTGTGAAAGGCCTTATAAATGGAGCTCAGACTCCAGGTGATTTCGCTAATTTGTATTGTAACTCGACAACAAAGAAATTATACAATACTCCCACTATAGTGGCTGCTCCACCTGTTTTAGAGGATGTGACAGTGATAAATGCCGATCAAATCTATGGAAATTTATCACTAACGATTTCAGCAAGTACCCCAATGGACAATTATATTGTAGAAATCAAGGGTCAGAACCAAGCTGATTTCACGGCTGTAGATACAGTGTATGGAGGAAATCCAAACTACTATATAGAAAACCTGAATACGGCCGATAATTATTACTGCGTTAGAGTTGTGGCATTCGATCCATGTGATGGTCAACGCACTCCATCTAATGTTTTGTGCAGCATCAACCTGCAGGCGACAGCTATGGATCAACAAAATGTAGTAGGTTGGGAAACAGAAACCATGGATTTTAGTGCCTTTTTATTGTATAAAAATGGCGCATTGCTCACGACCCTTTCCGACCCTGACCAAAGGCAATTCATTGATAATGACGTAACTTGTGGCACGGTTTATCAATATCAACTGATAGAAAACACTACTTCAGGAGGGCAATCTACTTCAGATACGATCTCAGTAACGGCCATTTCTTCGGCTACACCTGATCCTATTGAAAACATTTCTGCCACAGTCGCAGGACAAACAGTCGAATTAAATTGGGAGGCCCCTACGAATTTTGTGGCAGAACGATACATTATTTCTAGATCTACCGATGGAATCCAATATAATGTCCTAGACACCATCATGGCCAGTACTTACACCGATGAAGGCTTATTTACGCAAAGCACACAGTATTATTATAGAATAAATTATCTGGATGCCTGCGGAAATGTATCGGCGGCAAGTATTATCGCCAGCCCTATTTTATTGATAAAAAAGCCTGATCAAGCACTTAGTTGGTCAGATTATGAGGGGTGGACACTTGGCGTAAATGAATATATTTTAGAGAAATACGAAGCCAATGGGCAACTTATGGAATCACTTCCGTTGGGATCATCGACTGAATATCAGGAAGATTTGGATTCTAATCCATATCAATTTATTAGTTATAAAATCATCGTCATTCCAAATGACGGGAACATCGAACCAGTAGAATCTAATATTTTGGATGTTGTCTACAGGTCTAAGGTGGCTTTTCCAAATGCCTTTTCTCCAGATGGAGATGGAATAAATGATATTTTTAACTTTGAAAGCAGGTTCATCGTAGGAGTACGTATGAAAATATACAATCGATGGGGGGAGCTTGTATATCAAACCACAAATATTGATCAGGGATGGGATGGTACTGTCAATGGAAAATCATCACCTATCGGCACTTATATTCATCATACAGAGCTGACTGACGATATGGGTGTTACCTTTGTGAAAACTGGAGAAATTGTATTGTTAAGATAAATAAAGTTGAGAATATGGATATGTCAAATATGTTTGGGAAAATGCGTGATATGCAGTCCAAAATTAAAGAAGTACAGGATAACCTTGATAAAATTACTGCTGAGGGCGAATCTGGAGGCGGAATGGTAAAAGCGACAGTAAATGGCCGTAAAAAGGTTATTTCCGTGACCATAGAAGATTCTTTGATAACTCCGCAGGACAAAGAAATGGTTCAAGATTTGGTTGTAGCAGCTATTAACAACGCACTCCAGAATGTGGAGGCAAAATCAAATGACGAAATAAAAAAGACAACGGAAGGCATGATGCCTAATATTCCGGGGCTTGATTTTAGCAAAATGTTTTAATGGCAACCGTTTCCGTAGTAATTTTAAACTATAACGGACGGGATTTTTTAGAAAAATTTCTACCCTCAGTAATCCAACATTCCAAAGGGCATGAAATTGTTGTGGCCGACAATAATTCCTCAGATGAGTCTGTCTCATTTTTGAGGCAAAATTATCCTGAAATCCATCTTATCATATTTAGAGAAAATCATGGATTTTGCGGGGGGTATAATAGGGCATTGGAGCAATTGACTGCAGATTATTTTGTATTGCTCAATTCTGATATAGAGGTAACAGAAAATTGGATTGGCCCCATCATCGAATTGTTTGAGAATGACGAACAAATTGCCGCTATACAACCCAAATTATTGGATTATAATGACCGAAGCAAGTTTGAATACGCAGGAGGTGCGGGTGGATTCATGGATTTATACGGCTTTCCGTTTTGCAGGGGAAGATTTTTTGATACAATTGAAACCGATGCAGGCCAGTATGATGATACAGTAGAAATTTTTTGGGCGACTGGTGCCTGCTTTTTTATTCGTGCAAATCTTTTTAAAGCCTATCATGGTTTTGATGAAGAATTTTTTGCTCACATGGAAGAAATCGATCTGTGTTGGCGCATGAAACGAGACGGATATAAAATATTTAATTGCTCCGAATCAACTGTATATCATGTTGGTGGTGGCACATTGGCGTATCGCAATCCCAGAAAGACTTATCTAAACTTCAGAAATAGTTTAATGGTGTTGATAAAAAACCTGCCTAAAGGAAGTTTGGCTTGGAAACTTATAGTAAGGTGGTTGGTCGATTATGCTGCCATTGTGAAATTTCTTGGTTCAGGGCAGCTTAATGATGCTATAATGGTTTTAAAGGCACATTTATACATCTTGAAGAATTTTAATCGCATAAAAGGCAAGAAAATCCATGACACTGAAAATACCCTAATTCTTGCTGGTCAATTCCCTGGATTTCTGCTTTTTCAGTATTACTTCAAGAGGGTAAGGAAATTCAAAGATTTACATTTTTAAAATACTGACTAATACCACCAAATATTCCTACTTCTCCGTAAATGCTTCCTTAAATTCATGATCCAAGCCAATCCAAGATATAAAATGATCGGAGATCCAAACGTGATAAAGGAGGCGTATATAAAAAAAATCCTAATACTGGAAATGGAAATATCCAATTTTTCACCTAATCTTGTGCACACTCCAAAAGTTTGCTTTTCAAAAAAATTTTGAATTCTCTTCATTTTTTGCCGTTATTTAGTCTAAAGCCAAACTATATTTTTTTCCAATATAAAATTAACATCTTTTTTTTTTTAATGGTTGGAATAATTAAAATATTACAATATTTTTGCCCAAAGCTAACTTTTAATTTAAAATAGAAATCCAAATGAGAAAGTTTAATTACGCCTTACTTGCCATAGGAGTACTGACTTTTTATGGTTGTGCCATGAATCAGATGTTGAAAATGGCTAAAGACCAGCAGTTGACAGTAGACCCAGATCCGCTGGAAGTCCATGCAGACAAGGTGAATTTTGAAATTTCGGCAGTCTTGCCCGTGAAAATGCTAAAACCGAATATGACCTATTCTGTGGAGGCATCTTACGATTACGCCGATAAATCCGCAAAATTTGATCCAATTGATTTTAACTCAAACGAATATCCTAACAGGGATACTCAGCAACCAAGAGAAACTCAAAAATTTGAAATGCCCTACGATTCCGAAATGGATAACGGAACACTGACTATGGTAGGTTGGGTATCCAATAACAAAAACGGAAAGAAAAAAGGACCAACTGACAAACTAGAGATAGCAAAGGGGTTGATCACAACTTCGAAACTAGTTGCTCCAACTTACTATGGTGCATACGTAAGCTATGATTATAAAGATGAAACAGTTGACGGATGGACACCAGATGAAGAATTGGAACCGACAAACGTAAACTTCTACTTTACTCAAGGAAGTTCAGCATTACGCTCTTCAGAAAAAAGAAGTGATCGTGGTAAGTTTTTCCAAGCATTTATTGCAGAGAAGAATGTTACACGTACAGTAACCATCACAGGTACTCACTCTCCTGAAGGTTCTGAAAGAATTAATAGTGACCTTTCTAAAAACAGGGCTGAGAAAATCGAAGAATACTATAGGCAGATGATGGATCGCTATGATTATAAAGGTGCGGCCAGTAGTATCAAATTTGCTCTTAAGCCAGTTATCGAAGATTGGACTCAGTTCAAAAGTGTTTTGGAAAATTATGATGGAGTAGATCAATCTGCCAAATCAGAAATACTCAATATTGTAAATGGTTCAGGTTCATTTGAGGATAAGGAAGACGCACTTCACAAACTTCCTTCTTACAAGAAACTTTTCAAAGACATCTATCCTGACTTAAGGGCCGCTAAAACTGAGATTTTAACAGTAATTGAAAAAAGAAGTGATGCGGAGATTTCTGTTCTTGCGAAACAAATTGCAGAAGGAAAACTTCCTGCAGATACGCTTTCTTATGGAGAGTTGGCCTATGCGGCTTACCTAACTCCTTCATTAAAGGAGAAAGCAGCTATCTACGAAGCTACCGTAAAAACTTACGATAATTGGGCTGCGCATAACAATCTAGGTGCCGTTTACTTGAACATGGCTGTGGAAGGTAATGATAGCAATTTGGAAAAAGCCATTACCCAGTTTGAAATTTCTTTAAATAAGAAAAATAGTGCTTATTCAAAAGGAAATATGGCAAGCGTGGAATTGATGCAGGGCAATACAGAAAAGGCTTATGCTTCTATCTCTGATGCTGTAGCAATGAATCCTCCATCGAAAATCGTTTACGGATTCAACGGAACGAAAGGAGCTATTGAAATCATGCAGGCTAATTACGATGATGCTGTGAAATCATTGTCAAATGCGAACGATGATGCAAATAATCTATTCAACAAAGGATTGGCTCAATTGCTAGCAAAGGATTATCAAAATGCTGCAATTACATTTGATGAGGTTTCTGATAAAGATGGTGACTATGCCATGGCATATTATGGTGCGGCGATTGCGGCCTCAAGGCAAGGCAAAGGAAACGACGTAGTAGATAATATCAAAAAAGCAGTAAATAGTGATTCATCACTGAAGTCAAAAGCAGCAGGAGATCTTGAATTTGCTAAGTTTGCTACTGATAGTAACTTTATCAATGCAGTTAAGTAATTAATTTCTCTTATTAATATTCAAACCCTCTCAGACGAGAGGGTTTTTTTTTTGAAATCAAAAAGTGAATACTTTTTGTTATATGCAATTATGTATATTTTTGCATTTCTAAAAACTTGATATAATGGTAGAAAAACAATTCAGAGAGGTTTTAAGAGATGCCATGTCGGAAGAGATGCGACGGGATCCAAAGGTATTTTTGATGGGCGAAGAAGTGGCTCAATACAATGGTGCTTACAAAGCAAGCCAAGGAATGCTCGATGAGTTTGGCCCTGAAAGAGTGCTTGATACACCGATTTCTGAATTAGGATTTACCGGATTAGGTATTGGTGCCGCAATGAATGGACTCAGGCCTATTATTGAGTTTATGACATTCAACTTTTCGTTGGTCGCTATCGACCAAATCATAAATGGTGCGGCCAAAATCAAATCTATGTCTGGGGGCCAATGCTCAGCTCCGATTGTTTTTCGTGGCCCAACTGGAAATGCGGGTCAGCTGGCGTCTCAGCATTCTCAAAACTTTGAGAATTGGTATGCAAATACACCGGGGTTAAAAGTTGTAATTCCGTCAAATCCATACGATGCCAAAGGTTTGTTAAAGGCTGCTATCCGAGACGATGATCCTGTTATTTTTATGGAATCTGAACTCATGTATGGTGATAAGGGTATGATCCCTGAGGACGAATACTTGCTTCCTATTGGTGTTGCAGACTTGAAAAAGGAAGGGAATGATGTTACTTTGGTTTCATTTGGTAAAATGATGAAAATCGTCGATCAGGCGGCAATCGAATTGGAAAAGGAAGGTATATCCGCAGAAGTGATTGATTTGAGAACTGTAAGACCATTGGATTATGCAGCGATTGTCAACTCAGTAAAAAAGACCAATAGATTAGTCGTGGTAGAAGAGGCTTGGCCGCTAGCATCAATCTCTACGGATATATCTTACCATATACAAAAAAATGCATTTGATTACCTAGACGCTCCGGTAGCTAGAGTTAATTCAATGGATGTGCCGTTGCCGTATGCACCTACGTTAATCGAAGCTGCCTTGCCGAATGTGAAAAGAACCATTGATGCGGCGAAGTCTGTAATGTACGTATAGCATCTCTTCGATAATTTTATTAGAATGTAAAAAAAACTTTGATGGATTTTCAAAGGTTTTTTTTTAAACTGGCTGTTGCATTTCAAATCTAAGCTTCATAATAAAATGATTTTGGTATTTGATTGGTACCAACCCCACCATCCCCATTATGCCACCTGCGCTTAACGTTCAATGTAGCTATGTAAGAGCATGTCTTCAGGACAATGCTGTTAGGGGCCTGCGTGATCGATAGACTAGGGTTGTTTTGATGATTAAGTGCAGGATTTACATTATTATTGATCGGTAATCCTGGTCCTGTCAATTGCTGATTTATTGCGTTGTCATTGCTTCGAATATGTATTCTTACATCTTCCAACTCTGGATGATGTGCAGTATACGCAACGTCAATGTCACCATTTAGTGAGTCACAGGCAGAACCTGTCAGGTGCTGCTTGATTTCAAAATCCATAGCGGGATCCGTGTTGTTGACAACCATGGTATTGAGTGTCTGGCCGCTTCCTGGCAAATAATTAAAACTATTCGTCGCTTTGTTTATCACTTCTCTAAGCTCAAAACGTATGGCTATTTTTTCAACCGCTTTTCTTTGAGCAACGGGAATGGCAGTACCGGCAATGCCAATGGACGGCATAGAGTTATTGGTCAATACCATAGTGTTAATTGCCATCATTCCATCCAAATCTATCCAATGCCATTTCGCACCTTCAGTGGGGTCCGTTAGATCAGCAGCATTGAGTGTTGGATCAGCATTAAATGTGCGCAATACTGATTTGTTCACATCTATCCAGCCTTCACTATCTAAATCTGATATATCGGATTCTATATCCACTACCTTAGGAAGAGAACCCGTGTACCACATTTGCCCTAACTTGGTAGCGACAAACAAACCACTATCCACCCCAACAATCTTCGTGAAGTTTGAAGCATTCAGTGGGGCGTTGCCATTTACCCCAACAACACTATCGCTAATTAAAAACCGATATTCATACGGATTGCCTTGCAGTGCTTTGTTATTGCTGCTTATAGCGACTTGTCCTGTAGGCCGGACATTACCAAAGCATGCATATTTTAAACTCCCTGCATAGCCCTCAGCATCAAAATCATTGAGATTCGCTCCGAGCGGAATAGTGAACGCAGTTCCAATCCCAGTCCATGCACTGGCAATAGGCTCTTGTGGGTTGGTTCCTCCACCACCAAGGGGCACGCATAGCTGAACACAAAGGCAATTGCCTACATTCTCCCGGTCTGCTTGTCGCGCCCGGGAAGAAGGTTCTCCAGGAAGATCATTCCCATTGAATGCAAATTTGAAATATATATCCGGACCGTTCCCCCATGGCAGGAGCGGAGTTTCCACATTGACTACAGGGGAAAGAAATGTCTTTTTGAAGTCCTTGGACCTATAATAGATGCAAAACCTTCCAGAGGCATCCGTAGTAGCTGTGCCGAGTTCATCATCTGTGATCCAGTCATCATCCATGGCAGTAACTTCAATTCCTGTCAGCGGTTGTTGGGATTCACAATCGAGCACTGTGCCACAGATCACCCAGATATCTAACCAGGCGAGGATCATGCACCATAGCCTGTTCGAAATTCGATAGTTCCAGCCGGCTTCGAGCCCTAAGTTGGTCTCTTTCCATTTCGGCTGCAATACATTTAATGTTACCTGAAATGGCTTGAATTTTCTTGGTGCCTTGGTGTCCTTCTGTCCATAGTCTGGAATTTTTGCATAATGCGCGTCAAATTCTACGACTTCACCTTTGTATTTCTTTTTATCACCATCGATAGTAAAGGAATAGTTGCCGGATTTGTCAGTTTTTGTTTCTGCCAACAAATACTTTTCCTTGTCTTTAATACCTTTTTCATCAATGCGTTGAAAAGTTTCTTTTGCCTGAGCAGCTGTTAGCGCAGTGGCACTGTTTGCATCACCGGCGAATCTATATAGCCGGATTGTCGAGTTAGAAACGGGCATAAAATGATCTTCACAATTTACACCGGTCAGGTTACCTTTTAATGTGTATTTCATTGTATTTTATGGTTTGGTTAAATATAAAAAATAATTTAACACATTATATCGTGTTTTTATAATGTTTTTGTTGATTTTAGCTAGCTGTGAATTGGCTAAAATAAATGTTATATAAGGACTTATATAATCGTGTAAATTGGAAATGATAATGTCATGGTTTTTTCAGGCATTTTGAGTATCAAAATGGGCTTAGGCATTACCTAGCTCTTATATGCAAATGAAAATACACTCAGAATCCATGAATTGATCTTACTCAAATCGCAGCTATCATTTGAAAATGGTGCAATTAATTTTCATCATTCGGATTTGAAATAGTTTTTAAGAGATTGTTAGCTTTGCCGAAATCGATGTGACTATGGAAATTAATCTGACTACTCCTGCATTACTATTCCCTGCGATTTCGCTATTGCTGCTCGCCTATACCAATCGTTTTCTGACTATCGCTACGGTGATCAGAAATTTGCATGGACAGTTTAAGGAAAGCCATGACCCAAAGATCATTGGACAAATCAAAAATTTGCGCCTTCGCGTAAAGCTCATTCGAAATATGCAGGCTATTGGAGTCTTAAGTCTCCTGCTTTGCGTGGTTTGTATGTTCGTGATTTTTGCTGGAAACCTCCGGTTGGCAGAATATATTTTTGGCTTAAGTCTTATATTGTTGATGGTTAGCTTGGCAGTATCTGTTTGGGAGATTCAAATATCTGTAAGAGCACTAAATATCCAGTTGAGCGACATAGAGGAGGCTCCTCTTGGGAAATGATCAACTTTAATTCACTTTGGTTTTTACCTTATCCCAAGATTTTATTTGCCAAGTGACCAAACCTGTCGAAATGTGGTTTTCTTCCCCATCATGAATTTTTATTTCACAAAGTATTTCAACCCTGTCCGCAGTTTTCATCGGTTCAAACACCATTTTTTTCATCCATTTGTCAGAAATCGAAAAAGCTCCATACGCATTCATCTTTGCTTGGTAGTGGTATTCCATAGAAATACTTTTCATGATAATTCGATACTTTTTAGGATCTAATTTGGTCAAGAGCAGGAAGCCAGTTGTGAATTCTGAAACAGTGGCCAAGGCACAGGCATGAATACCTTTGATATGATTAAAGTTTGATTTACGGTAAGGAACCATTGTTTTGAGATGATGATCATCAATCTCCAAGACCTTAAACCCATGTGGTTTATTGAACGGAACCATCCGACTTAAACTATAATTTAAAATTGCTAAGTGGATTCCTGATGACTTCGCCTTTTCTACTATCTTCGTGAAGTTCATATTTTCGGTCATGGATGATGAGCTACAATTTATATAATTTTGCGACAACCATGGATAAATACCACATTCTTTACAGGCTTCTTATTATTACAATTTTCTTATCTTAGGCACTTTATTTTTATCCCATTAATAATTGTATGTCAGAAAATACCAGAAAGCCAACGCTGACAGAAGCCTTAATTCCGATTATATTTCTCATTATTTTACTTACTATCAACGTTACGGTTTTTGGTGATGCGGCACTAGATGGTTCCAATCAAATCGTGTTATTGCTTTCAGCAGCTGTTGCAGGGCTGATGGCGTTTCGTATTGGAATCAAATGGGAGACGCTCCAAAATGGCATATTACACAATATCAATTCTGCTATGCCATCTATGCTTATTTTGCTGTTGATTGGTTCGTTGGCAGGAGCTTGGATGATCAGTGGAATCGTTCCCGCCATGATTTACTATGGGCTTGAAATACTCAACCCGACTATTTTACTCTTTGCCTCATGTGTCATTTGTGCACTCGTTTCCCTCGCTACCGGCAGTTCCTGGACAACTATAGCGACTGTAGGTTTGGCATTGATCGGAATTGGCAAAGCTCTCGGTATGGGGGAGGGTTTAATTGCGGGAGCTATTATTTCTGGGGCATATTTTGGGGATAAAATGTCGCCGCTTTCAGACACCACCAACCTTGCCCCCGCTATGGCAGGAACCGACCTGATATCACACATTCGGTACATGACTCTTACCACAGTACCTACGCTCGCAATTACTTTGTTGTTATTTTTGGGAATCGGTTTTGGCTATGAATCAACACATAGCATCCATGATATTGATCCGATATTGGCAGCACTATCTACATCTTTTAATATTAATGTGTGGTTGTTTGTTGTTCCTGTGGCAGTCATTATTATGATTGTAAGAAAAGTCCCGGCCATACCAGTACTGTTTGCAGGGAGTCTTCTAGGAATTTTATGGGCAATCATATTTCAACCACATATTTTTCAGGAAATTTCGGGGGGGGCTTATAGTCCTTGGAGGGCCTTCTATGTTGGCTCGATGAAAGCTCTTTATGCCGATGTGAGTGTGGTAACAGGAAACGGGATTGTCGATGAGCTGCTATCTACTGGAGGAATGGCGGGTATGCTCGGTACGATATGGCTGATATTGAGTGCCATGGTTTTTGGAGGCATTATGGATGCTAGTGGCATGCTAAAGCGGATTGCTGAAGTGATTATCAAGATGGTGAATTCGACAGGCTCATTGGTTGCTTCTACTGCAGCATCTTGTGTGTTTTTTAATATTACCGCATCAGATCAATATCTGGCAATAGTGGTGCCGGGAAAAATGTTTGAGAAGATTTATAAAGAAAGGGGCCTAGATCCGGTAAATCTAAGTAGGACGTTGGAAGACTCCGGGACGGTAACGTCAGTGCTGATTCCATGGAATACATGCGGTGCAGCACAATCCCATGTACTTGGCGTGGCTACTTTTACCTACCTTCCGTATTGTTTTTTTAATATAATAAGTCCATTTATGACGATATTTTTTGCCTATGCAGGCATAAAAATTGCGAAGCTAAGGGACAAGACTAATAGATAAATTGATGTTTAAAAAGAGTATTACAAAGCAAGAGATAAACGAATTGCCGTTGTTCAAATATGAAGGAAAGTTGGTGGTGGCAGCAGATACTCAGCAGATCAATAAAGCGATATTTGAAATAGAACAATTTGATTTGGTTGGGTTTGATACAGAAACTAAGCCAACTTTCAAAAAAGGAGAGTTTAATCATGTGGCGCTTATTCAAATTGCAGTTCCCGACAGGGTTTATTTGCTGAGAATCCAGCATTATGGAATTACAACGCCTTTGCAAAACTTTTTATCCAATGAGCGTATCACAAAAGTGGGGATAGCGCTCGATGACGATATCATCGCATTGAACAAGAGAAAAAAATTTGATGCAAAGGGATTTGTTGATCTCAATAAAATAGCCCCTACATTGGGTATCGAAAATATCGGTGCACGAAACCTTTCTGCTTTGTTGCTCAATGCGAGAATTTCCAAAAACCAACAAGTGTCTAATTGGGAAAACCCTAGGCTTACGACCCCTCAATTGAAATATGCCGCCACAGATGCTTGGATTTGTCTAGAGATGTACGTCAAATTGAAGGAATGGGGATATCTTTAGTAACCGTATCATTCCCTTGAAAGAATATTTCATGGGAAAAGCATCGATTTTTCCATGAAGGAATTAATATTTCGAGGAGTATTTGAATCTAATAAAGAAGCGATTAATTTTGAGGACTTATAGAGGTTGAGAAAAAGCAAAAATTCTCATGATTTCGGGATGTAGCGCAGCCCGGTAGCGCACACGCCTGGGGGGCGTGGGGTCGCAGGTTCAAATCCTGTCATCCCGACTTGATTTACAGGCACTTACAGGGATAAACCCGTAAGTGCTTTTTTGTTTTCGTAAGTATTTCGTAAGTGATTCAAGTACTTTAGCGCGGATTTGGGCGCAACGCTAAAACAGAACACCCTGCGAAACAAAATTTTTGAACCGCTTATTCCCATTATCATAATAGTCTCGATCAATTTCAAATCCAACAAAATCAAGACACGCCTTACACGCCGCTATTCTACTGCTTTGACTGCCTAAGTGAGTGTCTAAAATCTTTTGCCCTTTTTCAGTATATCGGCCATAAATCCAATCATACAACTTTACAGGCTTTTGAGTAGGGTGTATTCGCCAATCATCTGCATTCTGGGGCCGCATATAGAAAGTCTTTGCGCTTTCATCGAACGAAGTCCACGCATACTCACACGAGGCGAATGAAACACATTCAGGCTGCTGCTTATCCCATATCAGAAAGCACCGTGTAGGTGGGAGGTCGAAGTAATTCCCCCCCCATATAATGCGATTTTTAGACACACGCCACAACTCGAGAAAGAACCCTTCTATTGGCGTTTCTACATCCCATTTCTTACCCTTCCCGCCATAATGCCCAAGCCTTCCAGATTTGTTTATATCGATCCCATAAGGCGGATCAACTACTGCTAAATCAAAATATTTATCCGGGTAGTGCTTCATTCCAGCGATGCAGTCCATTAAATAAACAGTCGATAAAGCACTGCGCGCATCATTACCTATACGCAATGAGGGGTTTTCGTCTTTTTCGATTGTTTCATCTATGTAATTAAGTCCTCTCATATTTCAAAGTTTTGGTTATTTAATTCCGCACTGCGCATAACCTCGACCATATTATCATTTTTCATTCTATCTCCAGATCAACCTGATTGCAAGGAAAAGTACCAATACAGCTGCAATACCATAAAGCGCGTATTCGATCACCCTCCAAATTGATGGCTTGAGATATACAGGGGTCGGGATGGGCACATTGATGTATTTAACGCTATCAGCGCAATCTGGGCAATCGATGTCTACGTATTGTACATCATCTACAATGCGCGACGAGTAGATGATACTGTCACGCTCGCTGATATATATGATTGTGTCGATATACACCCCAGTGCGAGGCAGGGCGAAGGTGGTGCGGGGCATGGGTTTTGATATGATTTTAACGGCGGTATCTGGCGTGGGATCAAAGAGGCCTGGCGATTTCTTGATAGCTCGCTGCATATGCCAACTCCCTGAGCATGACATCAGCGACAATGACAATAAAATTGTGTATAAATATCTCATTATTTTGGGTATACAATCAACAATTCATCTGAGCCAAGCAAGTATCTATGATCGCTGTGCACCCAACTTACATTTTCTTCTATGCATGTGAGCCCAAGCAGATAGTACAGCTTCATATAGTTTTTTTTGATATCACTGCGCACTTCATCAGCAGTAGCATCTTTGAATACCTTATCGCTCGCACGCCCCCATGAGTGCTGCGAATATTTCGAATAATAGGGGCTATCTGGGGTTCGGATTCCTGACCAATTGCGTGGGCCACCTTCCATCCAGTTGTTGATCGTTATTGCGCCAAATCGGCGGCGCAAAAACTGGTCGGCCTTGACAAGTCGAGGATCAAGGCAATTTAATAGATAATTGTCCTTAACCCCCGCCCATTTCTCATATAGAGATTTGGGTATATATTCGTGCAGGGAGAGGTTTTTTGTGAGCTGGATCATCTTTTCTTTATATATCGAACAACTGCCAGGATAATCCCTACTGCAAACGAAAGGATACCCATTACATTCATAATAGAGCCTGTGATGTGCTCCAGATGCGCCGGATCGCTTACATGAAAACTTGTAAAAATCTTATCGAGCACCGCAATCTTAGCGTCAATCCAATTAAAAAACATCAATGACCATCCGGTCATCAGAAAGGGTAGCTTTTGCATTATTTTGGTTGTTTTGTTCTCAATTCACTGATTCATTATAGTCGATTCTCATTTAATCGTTTTCTTTATCCCTGACATTTTTCTAATCGTTAAATTCTATAAATCCGATCTGTATAAAAATTCGTCGTTCGTGAGTGTATCAAAAATCATAAATGACCTCATTTCAGCGATTGCGGAGTTGGCTCCAAATTCTACTACATTGCCGCCAGTCACAATGCTATTAATAGTATCATCGACATCTTTGGTCACTGCCTGATCGTAATTGTTACCATAACCTAATTTTAGATCATTATCGTTAAATGTGAATCCAACCCACAAGTGATTGGTGTCGTCATATACACCAGGTGGCATTGAGATTTGATTTGTCGTTACATAATTCTTTCTAACCACCCCTTCGCTATCACGAAGGATTACCCTCAACTTCCCTGATTCTAAGAAAATTTCCCATCCTCTACTTCCTGATGGATTATCTTGCCTTGCGATGTGGTGTGATCCCGTGCTTAGTTTTATCCGTGCTTTGATCGCAAATTTTGTTGGGTCAGATGGAATGTACTCAGGGTATGATATTAACACGCTACCATCGAATACCACGAATTTCAAATCATCGTCATCCCATGTTAATGTACCTGTTACTGTGGGGGATGCTCCTGTAATTCTTTCCAACGGTAATTGCGATGCTGGCTTTTGCCAAAGCGGATAGTACCTCTTTAAGTTTGAGGGATATGCTAATATTGCCGGATTTGTAGCTTCGTAAAATGGTCTATTACTTTCTATGAATCTAATCCCTGTAAAGGGCTCCCTTCCTGATTCTGGGCTCTTTAATTGAAATTTAGAATAATGATAGCCCCAGTAATATTTTCCTGCATAGGAGAATACATTACACCCTCCTAATCCAGCTTCTGACGGCTCTATGCATTCATAGATAGGTATGATGTTCGAGAATGTTGTAAAATCCTCCGTCGTTATCACCCCTAACTTTGTACGCAATCCTGCGCCACCTCCAAAATCAGGATTGACCCCATATTCTATGTAAAGAATCCATAGGCTACCAACCTTGTCGAGTTTTGAAATTTGCCTCACTTCCGTACTTTGCAATATTCCAGTTGTTTGCTCAGTCCAACTGATTCCATCCGATGATGTCAGGTATATTGCACCCACTAAATCTACATTGGCTGTGCCTCCTGCTAATGCATGATAATGAGTGGCATCTTCTTTATACACCTGTAAATACAGGGAGTAGTTACCAAAAACCGTTTGATTTTCATAGATTGGATTACTGGCGTGTTTAGTCCACGTGATCCCATCGGGACTTGTCGCATACCCTAATCTGAATTTATAATCACTTGTGGATTGTGCATTATACCAATATTTGAAAATATTATCTTCTGCATCCCAACTTACACATCTTCCAAACACTTGTCTACCATCCCAACCCGAAGCACT
>JAUHYU010000106.1 GCA_030426345.1 Bacteroidia bacterium | reverse complement strand
TGATTCTAGAAAACCAATCGTGGAAGACGGTACATTGGAGGAAGATCAAAACAGGCGGGACTTCACCATCAATGCCATGGCAATTTGCTTGAATGAAAGCAGACTTGGTGAATTGGTAGATCCTTTTGATGGCATCGGAGATATAAAGCGAAAGGTGCTCAAAACTCCATTGGATCCGGATATTACATTTTCGGATGATCCGTTGCGCATCATGCGGGCATTTCGTTTTTCAGCACAATTGAATTTCGACATTGATGGAACTACTTTTAATGCAATTAAACAAAATGCTGAGAGGTTAAAGATTGTTTCACAAGAACGGATCACTGACGAACTGAATAAAATGATATTGTCGCCAAGTCCGGGTTATGGATTCAATCTCATGTTTCATGCGGGGGTATTGGAACATGTATTTCCGCAAATGGTAAAGCTGCATGGTGTCAAAAAGATAGATGGGAAAGGACACAAAGACAATTTTTTCCATACCCTGAAAGTACTTGATAATGTAGCGGAAAGGTCGGATAGTCTCTGGTTGCGATGGGCTGCGATACTTCACGACATTGCTAAGCCTAAAACACAGCGGTTCGACAAAAAAGCCGGCTGGACATTTCATGGACATGAAGACCTTGGAGCCAGAATGGTTCCAGGAATATTCAAAAGCCTCAAATTACCATTGAATGAAAAAATGAGGTATGTGCAAAAGCTGGTGCGACTGCATCTGCGTCCAATTGCCTTAGTGAGCGATGAGATAACGGGATCTGCTCTAAGGCGATTGCTGTTTGAAGCAGGTGATGATCTCCATGACTTGATGGCATTGTGCCGGGCAGATATCACCTCCAAGAATAATGTGAAGGTAGCCAAGTACCTGAATAATTTTGATAAGGTAGAAAAGAAGCTTAAAGAGATAGAAGATGAAGATCACATCCGGAACTTTCAGCCGCCAGTTACGGGAGAGATGATCATGGAATATTTTAATATTTTGCCTTCAAAAGTTGTGGGTGAAATAAAAGATGAAATAAAAGAAGCTATATTGGAAGGCGAAATTGGCAACAAATTTGATGAGGCATTTGACCTCATGAAAGTTATCGGAAAAACGAAAGGATTAACAAAAGAAAATTAACAAAAGAAAATGAAAAATATTGTGGTAAAAAAAGGATTATTGTTGGTGGTCGCAGTTGCGATATTTGGATTTGCCAACGGGCAAAATACCAAAGTGCAAGACACGCAGCTTTATAAACTATACCAAATGAAGTATGTGTTTGGGATGAAATATAATGATTCTCAGGTTGCGAAAGATGCCATGTATAGCATGATTGCTATGGATCCAAATGATGATTCACTAAAGATGCGCTTGTGCTATTATTATTTTGAGCAAAACCAATATCCATCGAGCCTTTTTGTTTCCATGGATTTGCTGTCGCGCAACCCGGATCATTTAGACGCTTTGAGGATTAATGCTATTTCTTATGAAAATATGGGTGTGAGGGATAAGGCAATCGATGCTTATGAATCATTGTATCTCAAAACAAACGAAATCAATGTGCTATACCAAGTGGCTATTTTGCAATTTGAAATTGAAAGATTTAATGAATGTAAAACCAATTTGGATATCATTCTAAAAGATCCTCAAGCCAAGGCTTTGAAGCTGAATTTTCCAAAAAATGAAGCTGAGCAGCAGGAGATTACGCTCGAAGCAGCTGTGTATAATGTAATGGGAATGATCGAAAAGCAGCAAGGAAATAAGACCGAAGCCAAAACATATTTTGAAAAATCACTACAAATTGAGCCTGAGTTTGAGCTTGCAAAAAAGAATCTGAAAGAATTGTAAGATTTGCTTTAGATTTCGACAGTCATCAAAAAAGGCCATCCAGAAAAGGGTGGCCTTTTTTGATTATTTTTAGTGGCAGATGCAACCCTTGTTCTTTTGGGAAGTCTTTAATGCAGAATAAACATAAGGTTGGAGATTACTTATCAACATGAGCACATTGCCATCATTGACCGCTGTAGGGAAGGGGATCAAAAGGCATTTTATGAAATCTACAATCTGTATTCTAAGGCTATGTTCAATGTTTGTTTTCGACTTGTCAACCATCAGGAAATGGCGGAAGATTTGCTTCAGGAAGCATTTGTAAATGCCTTTCAAAACATACAGAGCTATCAGGGAAAGGCCTCTTTTGGTGCTTGGTTAAAAAAAATTGTGATTAATAAAGCCATTAGCCACCTGCGGAAAAAACAGATGGAGCTGGTTGAAATTAATGATCATCTGGAAATAGTGGAAGATAAACGAAAAGATGATGACACGATGAAATTCGAAGTAAAGGCGGTTAGCGAAGCCATCCAAAAATTGCCTCATGGATTTCGGGTGGTTTTTTCACTGTATTTGTTAGAAGGGTATGATCACAAGGAGATCGCCGGGATTTTGGAGATTACAGAATCAACTTCTAAATCGCAATACAACAGGGCTAAAAAACGAATAAGAGAGTTGTTGAATAAGGAGATTTATAATGGATGATAACTTAGAAAAATACATCAAAGACCATAGGAATGAGATGGATGACAAGCAGGCCAGACTTGATCTATGGAGTGATATAGAAAAGGAATTAGCGTCAAAAAGCCATGCTAAATCCATGACGAAACCTCATGTTTATTGGAGAGCTGCTGCCGTGTTTCTTTTGCTTATAACGTCATGGTTGGTATACGAAAAAATAAATCATGGATTTAAAGACGTTTCTTCACCCGAAATGGCATTGGAGGGCGAGGAGCTCATGGAAGCGGAGGTATTTTATACCACACTCATCGATCAGAAAAGATTAGAAATTGATCAGCTCAACAATAAATTTGGCTATGGAGCTGAATTTAAAAATGAAATTGATATGCTGGATTCGATGTATGTAGTGCTGAAAAAGGAGATGAGGCACGGCAACAAGGAGGAAATGGCCGACGCCATGATTCTCAATCTTCAAATCAGGGTGGATGTTTTGAGTCAGCAAATAAAAATATTAGAATCTATAGAAAATAGTCAGAAAGATGAAAAGTTCAGCTTGTAGAATATTGGGATTGATATTGCTTTTTTTATGGGTTTCGTTTCCTCGGGTTTTTGCCGAAGAAATGAAGAAGCAGTTTTCGAAGCGGTTTGACATAAAAAGTGATACCAAAATTGAGATCAGCAATAAGCATGGAAATGTGATTATTAATAATTGGGACGAAAATGTGCTGGATATTAAAGTCACCATTGTGGCAGAGGGGAAAAATGATGCAAATACAAAGAAGATTTTAGATGCTATTAGTATCGATATGAATGACAATATTTCTTCAGGGAGATTGAAAATTGCAACTGAGATTGGAGATGAAGTTATTAATAAAAACTCCAAATTTAGCATTCTGTATGAGGTGAATATGCCCAAGACCAATCCACTCAAAATTTCAAATATATTTGGAAATGTGTATATGGGAAGTCAAGAGAGTTGGTTGGAAGTAGTTGTGAAATACGGTCAGTTTCAGGCTGAAGACCTGAACGATGCTAAAGTTCGTGTGGAATTTTCCAACGCAAAGTGTGAGGTCGAAGGATGGAAATCCGGGAGTTTGGATTTGCGCTATTCTAAAATGACCATAGAAGATGCAGGACATCTTGTGATTGCAAGTCAGTTTTCTGATCTGGAAATAGAAAATGCCAGAGACGTGAGATTGGATGGAAAATATGGGGAATTTACTATTGAAAATATTAATTCGCTGACAGCGGATATTCAGTTTGCGGGATTGAGTATTGAGCAGTTGGGCGAATCCTTACAGCTAGCTACGCGTCATGGCAATGGTATAAAAATTGATCAGGTTTCTAATGAATTTAAGGAGATTCGGATCGACAGTGAATTCAGTTCGTTGGATTTAAACCTTGAAAGTGGCGCCACAGCCATTCTAAAGTTCGATCTGAATTTCTGCAATCTGAAAACCGATGGCGAAGGAATAAACTTTACAAAGGTAGTGAAAGAAAACTCGCATAGTGCCTATGAAGGGTATTTGAAAAATGCGTCTTCAAATTCTTCAGTCAGCATCACGGCTAAGCATGGAAATGTTCGTTTAGATGTTGATTAGTCGTGCCTATGAATTCAATTCAAATTGCTCAAGATTGGAATCCTTGATTTTGCCGGCTTCACATTTTAAAACTCTCCCTGGATAATTTCCAATAATAGTATGATCGTGCGTGGCCATCAAGATGGCAGTCCCGCTTTTGTTAATTTCCAAAAAAAGCTTAAAAATTCCATCAGAAACTTCAGGATCGAGGTTTCCCGTCGGTTCATCGGCGACTAACAAAACAGGTTCGTTTAACAATGCTCGTGCAATGACCACGCGCTGTTGTTCCCCGCCAGAAAGCTGGTGAGGCATTTTGCCATCGACCGAACCAAGGCCCACTTGGATCAGTACTTCAGCAAGGCGTTTTTTCATTTTCGCGCGGTCTTTCCAGCCAGTTGCTTTCATTACGAAAAATAAATTTTCCGCGACTGTCCGGTCATCGAAAAGCTGGAAATCTTGAAAGATGATTCCGAGCTTTCTTCGTAGCATAGGCACATCTTTCTTCTTCATTTTATTGATGTCGTAACCGGCAATTGATATTTCCCCCAATCGCAGTGAGAGGTCGGCATATAGGGTTTTTAGTAGCGAAGATTTTCCACTACCCGTTCTTCCGACCATAAATACGAGTTCTCCTTTCTCAATTTCAAAATTGACATCACTGAGGATCGTTTGATTTTCCTGAAAAATACTTGCGTCCTTTACACTAACTACGGGATCGGTCGAAAATGACATATTATAATTCGAGTTTTTGAAGTTTGCCGAAAGGCATATCCTGTACTAGGCTTTCGAGTTCTTTTTCTTTTCCTTCGAGTCCAAATTTTTCCAGACTTCGGAACGATCTTCCTTCGCGAAAGCTAAAATAACCGACAAGCATGAAGTTGTCATCCCGAAGCTGAATGTAATTTGGGATTTTCTTTTTGCCTTTTACTTTGATGATATACATATTCCTTGGTGCTGAACTCTTGAAACGGTAAATTAACTAAAAGTTTGAAAGGAAGGAACAAAAAAGGCAAATCGAATATCGCACCGCTCAACCACCTACCCTTGCTTCTTTCCAGACCTGGGGGAGTTCGACAGGAGCTAGTCGTACCGATTTGCCGATGCAAAGTTAAGTAGAAAATGATTGTGGACAAAAGCTATTTAGTATAGTTGTAGAAATTATTTACTCAAATTCTAAAATATTGCTCGTTCATGGATTTTTAATGCTTTTTGGATCATTATTTTTGGTTATCCCAAAGTATATTTGATTAATTACTCGATAGAGACTAATTTGACCAATAAGTAATTCTTACTAAAAAATAAACAATAAGAACCATGGGAAAAGGAGATAAGAAAACAAAAAAAGGAAAAATTACTTTAGGGAGCTATGGTGTACGTCGCCCCAAAAAGGCTGCCGCTAAGCCAGTTCCTACTAAAAAGAAAGCATCAAAGGCCAAAGCAAAAAAATAGTACAAAAAACAACAAATTAGACACCCACTGAACAACAGATGTCGGCAGTTTATCCCGGTTCTATCAATAAGCTAATATATACTTTAGCAGGGCCGCTATCATTTCTCATTATTATTTTATTACCGCCGATCAAAGATTTGCCCCATGAGGCACAGGCCGTATTGGCAGTTACAGTTTGGGTAGCTATTTGGTGGGTCACGGAGGCGATTCCAATCCCGGTGACATCGCTATTGCCAATTATACTATTTCCATTGACAGGTGCGCTGGATATTCAAACCACGACCGCTTCGTATGGCCACAAAATGGTATATCTCTATATGGGAGGTTTTATCATTGCCTTGGCATTTGAAAAGTGGAATTTGCACAAGCGGATAGCGCTTCAAACGATTTTTTGGATTGGAAAAGATGCCAACAGGATCATCCTTGGATTTATGGTGGCGACCTACTTGCTTTCGATGTGGATTTCCAATACGGCAACTACTATGATGATGCTTCCAATAGCCATAGCGGTTGCAAAGCAATTTGGACATAGTGGTGACGAAAGTGGAGATAAATTAGCACATAAGAAGCTGGAGCATACTTTTGGTTTACCCCTGATGTTAGGCATTGCTTATGCGGCTTCTATTGGTGGAATTACAACTCTCATCGGCACACCGACCAATGCCATGCTTGCTGCTGTGGTTCAGGATATGTTTGGTCAGGAGATCGATTTTGCCAAATGGATGATAATCTCTTTGCCCATTTCGCTTGTCTTATTATTTATTTGCTGGATATACTTGGTGAAAATCATGTTCCCTGTGGGGAATGCTGGGGCATCGGGAAGTTTTGATGAGATTAGGAAAGAACTAACTGCCTTAGGAAGGACTACTTCTGACGAAAGGAAGGTAATTATCGTATTTGCGATCACGGCCATTTCATGGATTTCTAGGGCTTTTTTGCTCAATAAAATTATTCCAGGGATTGATGATACCATCATTGCTTTGGTGGGTGCATTGTTGCTATTCCTGATTCCGTCGTCTAAAAAGGGTGAAAAACTCATGGATTGGAAATCAGCGCGTAAGTTGCCTTGGGGGATTTTGGTGCTTTTTGGCGGAGGGCTTGCGTTAGCTAATGGATTTCAATACTCAGGATTGGCCAACTGGATTGGATTGTCACTTAAAGGTATGGATAATGTGAGCTTTATCCTGTTGCTTTTTGCTGTCAGTGCTATGGTCAATTTTTTAACAGAAGTTACCTCCAACGTTGCGACTGCTAGTATTTTGCTGCCTATTTTAGGTACTACAGCGATTGCTTTGGGAGTTCATCCTTATGCACTCATGATGACGGCAACATTGTCTGCTTCTTGTGCCTTTATGTTACCGGTGGCCACTCCTCCCAATGCTGTCGTTTTTAGCACGGGATATATTTCTATCCGACAGATGATGAGGGCCGGGTTTTTCCTCAATCTAGTATCTATTGTCGTTATTGTGTTGGCCTTATGGTATTTAATGCCGATAATTTGGGATATAAACCCAAATGCTCTTCCAGGTTTTACTAAATAGATTTTAATACTGAAGTGGATTATAACGGACGCAATGATTAAAGTGATGGTTAGTCTGCTCCATCCACATCCATAATATGTTTTAACAGAATATTTTTATTGACCTGAAAAGTAAATAGTGAAGTTTTCAATTGAAGCCTTATCCAGTTCTCCAATTAAGGAAAGGCGAAGTTCTGTAGTTTCAACAGGATCGAAAGGTTGAATGCGTTTTCGTCCGATGCTTTGCCCTTCGGCGATGGTTTTCCATTCACCGCTAATTAAAGCGTCCACCTTATATTGTTTTATGAATTGGCCTTGTCGAATATCCTCTTCGAGCACAAGAAGGTTTGTTGATTGTTCCTGAGGAAGTTTTATGAATAGTTCGCCTGTTGATTTGTTTTCTGAAGAATTTGTATTGCCTAAAGGAGTTGCAAAAGTTCGTTCCAAGGTTTTTCCGAACTCAGATAGTCGTTTTACTTCTTCCTCGGGAATCAAACCTCTTTTGTCAGGTGTCATATTTATCAATAAATTACTACCCCTTCCGATGGACTCGAAATATGCGTTTTTCAAAAAAGAGATTTCTTTTAGCGTTCCGTCCGAATTGGGAGTCCAAAACCAGGTGTCTCTTGTATGAAGATTAGCCTCTGCAGGTATCCAACCTGCGTTTTGAGGCCCCACCCAACGTTCTAACCCTTCTCCGGGCCTTACAATATTCCACAGGGGGTAAGCTGCCCATCCTTGTTCGCTCCCAGACCACCGAATATCCGGTTTTGTTCCTCCCATCACTACTGCATCGGGTTGAAGATGTTTTACCATGGCTTGAATAGCATCCCCATAGGCAGTTCCAAGTGGTTTCATGGTTTTAGGATCCATTACATCCCAACCAAAAGGATCATATGCACCATCAAACCAGAGGTAAGAAATTTCACCATAGCCTGTAAGTAGTTCTCTTAGTTGTTCCATAAACACGGGAAAATACTTATGAATATCTCCTACAAGTTTTCTTTCTCCTTGAGGGTCGGGGGTGCTGGTGCATCCAAAATGCTTGTCTCCACCGGAGATGTAAAATCCAATTTTCATATTATACTTTCGACAGGCCTTCACAAATTCAGCTGCTACATCTCCTTTACCATCTTTCCATGGTGATTGTTTTACTGAATAATCTGTTGTTTTAGTAGGCCACAGGCAATAGCCATTGTGATGTTTGACGGTAAGAACAATATGTTTTGCACCAAAAGATTGCGCGGTCTTTACCCATTGCTCTGCATCAAGTTGGGAGGGATCGAAAATATCAGCAGCTGGTACCGACATCATATCTGACTGGATATATGAGGCAGGTCCGAAGTGAATGAATGCTCCTAGCTGCCTTTCCTGAAAGGCAAGTTGCTCTGGAGTAGGTTTTGTGCTGTACTCTGAGTTCTTTTGGATTTGAGCTTCTTCACCTTTGGGAGGAATGAGAACTGGGGCCCAATTCCCTTGATGTTGAGGAGGAACGCTTGACTTATCTTCTGTGCTTTCGAAAAAATATTCAAACAATTGCCTCGGAGTTCCATCATAAGTAGCTCTTTGCAAGTCGCCTGCAACTTGTTGATTTCCTCCTGTAAAGTATAAAATGGTTTTCCCATTAAAGTAACACAATTCTACATCAGAGGCGTTGTTTTCACTAATATTCAGGTCAGTTAAAGGCATGTTTAGGTGGGTTGGGTCAAAAGTAACGAAGGGCCTGTCTGTAGGTGCATCTTCCCAATGAATCAAATCTTTAGAGCGCGTTATTCGAGTTTCCCATGCTTTGTTAAGTGCCTCTAGATAGAGCGTATAGTACCAGCCTCCTTCATAGTATAAGGCAGGACCACCTACATATTTGTCGGTTCCATAAATGGCATCGGGTATTTCGTTCCAGTGTTTCATATCCGTTGACTCCATATACCTCAGCGTAAAAGGTTTCCATCTGGAATCGTTAGTTTCATAAAGTAGAATAAACTTATCCTCTCCCCGGCAAACAGCCGTATTGAAAAAATATTCATCACCGGAAGCTTGGAGTATTGCTTGAGGCTTTGTCCATTTTTTTAGATCTAATGAGCTTGTCATCGTAATTTCCGTGATTTTTCGCCAAGGTTTTCCTTCTCCATAGTTGCCTGCAAAAATATATACGCGGTTATTCCATGTTAAAACCGTTCCAAATCCGTGGTTTTTTAAAGGCACAGAAATTATTTTATCAGATGCAAGATCCCTGATGCGCACTTCATCATTATGAAAATGATCCCCCGGCTTTCCTCCCGGCACATCCCAGAATTTCTGATTGTTTTCCAGAAGGTATAATTTGTCATTAAACACAAAAGGTGAAGTTTCTACCAAAGGAGAACCCAACCGTCCTTGTTTTTGGATAGGATTTTTCCATGTTGTTTGCGCCAATAAGGCACTGCTAAAAAATAGGAGGATAATCGAGTTTAAGATTCTATTTGGCATCATATAATTGTGGTAAGTAGTCATCGCAACATGCGAATAGGCAATATAAAAAAATACAAGGGGTTATTTGAATATCACTTTCAATTGAGTAGTAAGGACTGTTAAGGCTTGTCAACACTGACCTATATAATAGATTTCAATACCTTAAAAAGCATCAAAAATCCATGACTTCTATCGAGGTTTTGAGCGTAGTTTTAGGTTAATCGTCTACTTCAAAAATAGATTCTGGAACTTGACCTATCCATGATTTAGGAATTTTCTCGCATCCAAAAAGCCGTGCAATAACCATGGCTGTATTAGTGTTGAAGTTTGGATCAGTCAGTTTGGCATCCTTGTTAATACCTGGTCCGGTCACGGCCCAAGGCACGAGCATCTCGTTCGGGCTCATTCCACCATGACCTTTGCCTATACCCCCATGATCTGTAATCAAGAAGAAATGTGTATCATCGTAGATGCCGGCTTGTTTGAGTCCATCAATAAAATCTCCAATCTTTACATCTGCCTCCTCAATGGCTGTGATGTACTCCGGGGACATCCATTTATAGTTATGTCCTGCATGATCAGTATGGACACTATATAGGAAAATTAGTGTCGGGTCATTTTTATGTTTTATGGCAAAAGCTTCAGCCTTTTTATAATTTTCTATGTACTCATCATTTTCCTGAAAACTAATTTCATCTAAATACTTCTGATTGATTGGGTTAATTAAGTTTCCCCAGTTATAGTAATAAGCAGTTTTTGCATCAGAGTACTGCTCCTTAAGCAATTTAAAAATGGAAGGGTAGTAACCATAGTCATCTTGCTCAATAGGAGGGAGAGGATGCTTGTCTAAAGTCCAATCATTACCATTTGCTCCATGTTGCTCTGGCCCGCTACCTGTCATATGGCTTGTCCAGTTGGGGAGTGTGACAGACGGCATTACTGATCGTGTTGTCAAGGACAACGTCCCGTCTTTTAGTAAGCGATCAAGATTGGGGTGCTTGGCAGTATTAAAACCTTCTACACTAAAACCATCGAGACCCAAAACAATAACTCTTTCAGCAATATCAAAGCCAATTTCTTCTTCGCAATCTGACGAACATCCGATTAGAATTGTAAAAAGAAATGCTGCGATTACCAGAGGTTTAAATATTTTCTGCATGATATAAAATTACCAATAGTATAATTTATTTACTAATATTTAAATATACTATCCCAAAAATAATGTCACAACCCCTCGAATAAATAAAATTTTAGGGCAACAATTACATAACCATTATTTCATTGGTTTGCCTTTGATTGGCTTTCCGTTGGTAGTGAGAATTTGGAAATCGTGTACTCGATATCCGCTATATGACCAAACCAATTCTTTTTTGCGCGTTACTTCAAACAATTTAATACCTTCTTGTGCCGCATAGCTTGCGATCACGGTATTTCCGTTTGGCAGTCGTTGTGCTCCGCATGGATCTTGGAATAAATTTTCTTCAAAATCATCGTTGGATATTTTCCAGACCACTTTTCCGGTTTTATCCACCTCTATGGATTTGTTTCCGTGCGTCAAGTTGATCAAGGTGTTTCCATTTTTTAATCGAATAGCCGTAAAGGGCCAGTTTTCTGCTGCTCTTCCACCAAGTTCGGGTAAGTCAGTTTTGAAAGTTTGTACCACTTCACCGGTTGGGGTATATTCCTTGACGGCAAATGCCAACAAATGAGGGACAAGATAATTGCCGTTGCTCAGTTTGCGTGCCATGCGGGTTTGCATGTGGATGTTGTCTGTATCTGGTTGGAGAGGCACAGAAAGCATGATTTTTCCATGAGCAGATATTTCCAGCAATTGAGGCTCTGTACCAGATTCTGTAATCAGCGTATGGCCGTTTTCCAAACGAACAGCAGTGCCCAATTCATTTTTTGGATCTCGGCGCTTGTAACTAAAAATGACTTTTTTGTCCTGATCATATTCTCGAACTTCATCGCCCCAGCAGATCAGCACATTTCCGTTGGGTAGCACATAACCATCCCTTGCACCATTTTTACCGGAATTCCACACTTCATTTCCTTGCTCATCAATGATCCCTGTAAACTGTGGTCCGGCTATGAAAATGGAATGTGTGATTTTTTTGCTTTTAGAATTTCTCTCTTTCTTCTCTGCAAAAACACTTGAGAAGGTCGTGAGAAATAGACAGAATGCAGTCAATATGAAAATATTTGGGTGTTTCATGTATAATTCAATTTAATGAAAATAATATACTTTAAAGATCGTATCAAGCCAAAACATCGCGAACTACATGTCCATGGACATCAGTAAGTCGGATGTCGCGACCTCCAAATCGGAACCTAAGCCGCTCGTGATCCATGCCCAACAAATGTAACATGGTGGCGTGCAGATCATGAATGGTCGTTTCATTTTCTATAACCCGATATCCATAATCGTCGGTCTTGCCAAAAATAGTTCCTCCTTTGATCCCAGCACCGGCCATCCACATGCTAAAAGCAGAAGGGTTATGATCGCGGCCATCCGAACCCTGGGCGAAAGGTGTGCGGCCAAATTCCCCTGTAAATACAATCAGTGTTTCCTCTAGTAAACCTCTAGCCTTCATATCCTTGATCAACCCCGCAATGGGCTGATCCACGGCATGGGCATTGCGCTCATGGCCGTCTTTCAATCCGGCATGCTGATCCCACCTGTCTGCTTTTACTTTTGGGCAGGTAAGTTCTATAAAACGCACGCCTCGCTCTACGAGCCGCCTAGCTAGGAGACATTGTGCGCCATAGCTGCGTGTGTGCGGGTCGTCAGAATCCATACCGTATAGTTTTTTCGTGGCTGCTGATTCACTTGAAAATTCAGTCAATTCCGGTACGGAAGATTGCATCTGATAGGCCAATTCATAATTGGAAATGGCAGATTCCACGGCATCCGCATTTTGCAACTTTCCAATCATGGTGTCGTCCATCTGTTTTATAAAATCCAGCTTTTTATTTTGAAGGCCTTCTATGGTTTCTTGAGGCTGAATATTGGCCAATGGCACAGGGCCGGATTTCAATATGGATGCCTGATAGGAAGCTGGCAAAAATCCACTTTTGAAATTATCCAATCCACCGGGAGGAATGAGCCCTCCATCTAGTACCACATATCCCGGCAAGTTGCTGTTTTCACTTCCAAGGCCATAAGTGACCCAGGAACCCATGCTGGGCCGCCCCTGAATACCGCTTCCAGTATGTAGAAAATAATTAGCGTTGGTGTGTTCTGGAAAGTCAGAAACCATGGATCGAATGAGCGCTAGATCATCTGCACAGCTGCCGATGTGTGGAAACAGCTCGCTGACTGGCATGCCACACTCTCCATATTGCTTAAAATCCCATGGACTTTTGAGGATTTTACCCACATTGTCAAACTGGGTGTTATCCACTTTGAATTTTTTCTTTGGGTCTTCTCCGTTTTCTTTATCTAATCTGGGTTTCGGGTCAAAAGAATCAACTTGGGAAATGCCTCCATCCATATAAAGGAAAATGATGTTTTTCACTTTCGGAACATAATGTGGCACTTGGCCCATCTGCGTAATAATAGATTTTGGGTCATCAATCTGTGTGCTACAGGATGAAAGTGAGCCAAACATGCCCATAAAAGCCATGGATCCAAAACCACTTTTGCAGAGCCCCAGCATCTCCCGACGAGACATTGGATTGTGGATGATATGTTTTCGATTTCCCATCAGATCAAATAGATAAATTCTTTCAGATTGTACACGGAATGGCAATAGTCTTTCCAGACTTCTAAACTGTCCGTTCCTTCCGCTTCATTGAGCCCGTAAGATTGGGCCAGTATTTTTATGTAAGCCTTGGCAGATTGTAATTCTTCCTCCAATGGTTCCCTTGACAATGTCTTGATATAAATATACTTAATGCGTTCCTCGTTGGATTTTTCGTGGATTATAGAGGCTTTTGCGAGCACTTCGGCTTGATGTAGTACGAAGGGGTCATTCATCAAAATAAGTGATTGTGCGGGTACGTTGGTTACGTTTCTATTTCCAAAGGTGGAGAATGGAATCGGTCGGTCAAACGTCAGCATCATTGGCTCCAGGAAATTCCGCCTAACCTCCTGATAGATGCTCCTTCTGCCATTGCCATCCAATGGTCCAGAAGTGCCCGGACGTCCTCGTCCTTGCATAAAATCGGTAAGGTGTACAGGTACAGGAGGACCGTACATTTCCTGATTTAAGTTGCCCGCAGATGCCAGCAATCCGTCTCTAATGGCCTCAGCTTCCAATCTGCGCAATGGAAAATGTGTCAATAAAATATTCTGCGGATCAGCAATTTCAGCCTCTGCACCTCCGGCAACTTCTCTCTGAAAGGCTTTGGACATCACCATCATTTTGATCATGGTTTTAATTGACCCACCATCTTTTTGAAATTGTATAGCGAGGTAATCCAGCAGTTCGGGATGGGAGGGAAGTTTGCCCTGCAATCCAAAATTATCAACTGTCGGCACGATTCCCTTTCCGAAGACATAATGCCAAATCCTATTGACCATCACGCGATCCGTAAGCGGATTGTTGGGATTTAATACTTCATCGGCAAATTCCATCCTGCCACTTCCAGAAGAATTAAAAGCCGAAACCGTGTCTGACCAAGCTGATAGGAAATGCCGCGGCACTTCTTCTTCAGACAAATCCGCATGGTTGCCCCGATTGAATACATGGCTGTTGATGCCAAAACCGTCATTGATGCCAATGAAAAATACAGAGTCGCGTAGGCTCGCAGAAAGTTCCTCGATGTGCTGCTGTTGTTTCTCCGCTTCATGGATTTTGAGGGCTTTTTTATTGGTTTGAATGAAATCATTGAGCAATGCTACTTCTTGGGGGCTGTCCTTTCTCTCAAGCCAGTTAGCAATCAATGAAGGATTTTCATGGGTTTTCGATGCTTTTATTGGGATATTTTCTGGCCAATCCTCATCAAAGGCAATGGCATATTCTGCTTCGATAAATGCCTCTTTCGGAAGGTTATAAACATGTCTCTGATATGTTCCGGGGAAAAATTCGATATATGCTTTATGTCCTTTCCAGTCAGCAATATTAAAAATGACTTGCTTCCAAGTTTCGGAATTGACTTTTTTATCCAAACCGCCATAGATCGGATTTTGGATCAGCTGAAAATTATCTACAATGATCCTGATTGTCGCTTTATTTCCTCGGGCATAAACACCGATAAAATCCTTGTCGATAGTGAAATTTGGGGATCGCAATGCTCCATAAATCCCTGTTGAGAACATTCTGCTTGAGGCTTTTCCGCTAGCGAAATGGACCATTTTATCATTTGAAAACTCAGGATCGCCCAAAGTCGAATACTGCCCAAAAGCCATGCCGTCGCTTTTCCAACCATCTAGATCATTTCCCCTAAAATCGCCGAGATAGTCGAAATTCAGATCATCAGCTCCATCAGCCTGATTCATGGATTTTTGACCCATTTTTTTCAATTCTGAATCATCTTGTTCCAAGGCATTGGCAATTATGGATCTGACATCCTTTTTAAGTTGTAGAATTTCCTCATGGCTCTTCGCTTTATCTTTGGTAAAGTTGGCCGGTACCGGGGAAAATCTGCTGCTTTCTATCAAGCCATACATCGAATAATAATCCGCCGTGGGGATCGGATCAAATTTATGGTCGTGGCATCTGGCGCAGGAAACCGTCAGGCCTTGAAAGGTTTTTGAAGTAACGTCAATGATATTATCAATCCTGTCGGCTTCATCTTTGCGCACATCAACAGGGCTGTGCGTGCCTTCGCTGAGCGCATAAAAAAGTGTGCCGATTTGAGATTCATTTGTGTTATTGTCCGGGTTCCACCTTGTCGAATCCATCAAATCTCCGGCGAGGTGTTCCTTCACCAATTGAGGGTAGGACACGTCCTGGTTAAATGCGCGAATGAGGTAATCGCGGTACCGCCAAGCCCCCATGATGGTATAGTCAAATTCATGGCCTTTTGTTTCTGCATACCTCACTATATCCATCCAATGCCTGGCCCATCTCTCGCCAAAAGCGGAAGTATTCAAATATTGATCCACCATTTTTTCATAGGCCTCCGGCGAATCATCTTTTGAAAATGCTGTAATTTCTTCCGGTGTGGGAGGGAGGCCGGTCAGGATGTAAGCAACCCTACGGATCAGCGTGTGCTTGCTGGCCAGAGGTGCGGGTTTCAGGCCCTTTAGCTCCATTTTCTCCAAAAGGTAATTGTCGATTTCGTTGGCTGCATCTTCAGTGTCGAACTGCTCAGGTTCTTTTATCGTTGGGGGAATGAATGCCCAGTGAGGTTTCCACTCTGCACCCTGATCGATCCATTTTTTCAAAACCGCAACATCGTAATTGCTCAATTTCAAATTGGATTCCGGCGGGGGCATCATGATTTCCGGATCGGTGTGTGATATGCGCCAAACAAGTTCACTTTTGTTTGGGCTTCCAGGCACGATGGCACGTTTTCCTTCATCGCGCAGAGCTGTGGCACCCTCAAAAGTATCTAACCGCAAATCCGCTTTTCTGCTGCTGGGGTCGGGGCCGTGGCAGAGATAGCAATTTTGAACGAGGATAGGCCGCACATCAAAATTAAAGTCCACATGCTTGGGCAGCTTGGTGGTGTTTTCCTGATTTCCACATTGAAATAGGCTACAGGCCACAAAGCAAATGGCCCCAATTGTTGTATAAATGTTTTTGCCCCTAAAAGTCATTACCCCAAATTTAACGAATTGCTTTGATGGAATGGAATTGTTTTGCGATCATTTTTAGAAGGTTATGGTTAACCGATCGAAAACCTTGAAATGATGTATAGGTCATAATGATGAATCAAAAGGTTTGATTTTATTTCATCAAATATATTCTTTTCTTGTTCACTTATCTGAAATATTTAAACTATGAATATTATTAATAATTATGAATAATATTAAAATCGGGATTTTGGGTTTAGGTAGAATGGGAAAAATCCATCTGGAAAACCTGACCGGAAAAATCCCACAGGCAGAAGTCATTGCTGCTGTCAACCCATCCCAAGCGGGTCAGGAGTTTGCCAAAAAGCATCATATTTCCATGGTTTCCTCTAATCCGAATATTATATTCGATAACCCCGAAATTGATGCTGTGCTGATCTGCTCGCCGAGCAATACCCACGCAGATTATGTAAAACGAGCCGCCAAGGTAGGAAAATCGATCTTCTGCGAAAAGCCGCTAGACCTTTCCCTCGCCACGGTGCAGGAACTATTGGATACTACCCAAAAACATAATGTGCCGCTGATGGTGGCATTTAATCAGCGGTTTGATACCAATTTTTCTAAAATAAAATCTTTGGTCGCGACCGGAAAAATCGGCGACTTGAGAACCATCAAGATTACTAGCCGCGATCCGGCACCGCCACCAATTCCCTATATCGAAAATTCCGGCGGGCTTTTTCTTGATATGACCATTCATGATTTTGATATGGCGCGGCACATTGCCGACAGCGAAGTGGTCGAGGTTTTTGCTCGTGGCTTAAACCTTGTGAATCCGGCCATCGGCGAAGCGGGTGATATCGATACCGGCTATGTGTTGCTCACTTTTGAAAATGGTGCCACGGCCATGATCGAAAACAGCCGACAAGCCGTTTATGGGTACGATCAGCGTTTGGAGGTTTTTGGGTCAAAAGGCATGGCGCAGGCTGATAACAACTTCAAAGATACACACAGATTTTTAGAT
>JAUHYU010000105.1 GCA_030426345.1 Bacteroidia bacterium | reverse complement strand
CAATCCGGAATATCGCAATTCATTCCGAGGGAGTGAATACCAGAGGGTAGATATTGGCTTTTCTAAGATGATTGATTTTGGGAAAAGCATGAAAAATCCATGGATTAAATCACTTTGGATTAGCGCAGAGATTCTCAATCTCACTGCTAATGAAAATACCATTTCGTACTATTGGGTAAAGGACGTAAACAGCACCAACTATGCCGTACCAAATGCGCTGTCTCAGCGATTGTTTAATGTGAGGATGAATTTGAGCTTTTAGCATAAAGCAATTTTCAGGTTTGCCACTTATTCATAAAATGGGTTTTCTAATGGGATTTGATAATAAAAAAATACTATTTTGCGCGAATGAAATATGCAATATTCACAATTGCAATAGTGATTACACTCATTTTTGGTTGTCAGCCTAAGCAAAGTGAAAACTATGGCTCTGATCTCAGCGATGATCCCAAATTGTTGGCACAAGGTGAGGAGTTATTCACCCATAAATGCAGTTCCTGCCACAACTTCATCCAAGACGCAATTGGTCCAAATCTCAGTGGCGTGACCTTGGCTGTCGAATCGGATTGGATTCGGCGGTTTATAAAAAATCCGGCAGGAATGATGGATTCGCAGGATAAACGTTCACTTGAGTTGTTTGACCGCTACAAAATACCGATGCCTGGCTTCTCCGATCTAACTGACCCACAATTGGATGCCATATTGAGTTTTCTCCATACGCATAAAAAAAAGCCGATCAAGAATACTGGGAGCGAGTCTGATATTAAAAATCCGCTACTAGACACAATCCAATCTTCGGGTATAGTTGCAGAGCTCGAATTTATAACTCAAGTGCCAGCATCTCAGGACAAACCACCATTGGCCCGTATCAATAAGTTGGATTTTGAAAAACAATCAGGAAGGTTGTTTGTCAGTGACCTGAGAGGGATTATGTATGAATTGAAAAGTGATAAAGTTCATCCTTATTTGTCATTAAAAGAAACCAAAAAGGAATTTGTTGATAGTCCCGGTTTGGGGACAGGTTTTGGAAGTTTTGCATTTCATCCTGATTTTTCGCAAAACGGTTTGTTTTATACCTCTCATACAGAAAGGTACGGGAACGTTGCTGCAGACTTTAGTTTTGATGATTCCATCAAAGTTATATTGCAATGGGTAGTAACAGAATGGAAATGTGATGACCCAAACTCCGTGACATTCAAGGGTTCAAATCGGGAGTTGATGAGAATTGATTTTATTACTGGCATTCATGGAATGCAAGAAATTTCATTTAACCCAACCGCAAAAGAGGGTGAGGAGGATTATGGCAAACTCTACATTTGTCTGGGGGACGGCGGCAGTGTTTCTAAGGGATTTGTAAATATGGTAGACCACCATGGGACAGAGATTTTGAGCAGTATATTGCGGATTGACCCCAAAGGAAGTAACAGTGAAAATGGGAAATACGGGATTCCGAAGGATAATCCATTTGTTGATTTACCAAATAACCAAAAGGAGGTATGGGCTTATGGTTTTAGAAATCCTAATAAGTTGACTTGGGATGATAATGGAAGATTGCTGGCCACGGATATTGGCCAAGCACATATCGAAGAAATTAATGTGATAGAACCAGGGAAATTCTATGGTTGGCCTATCAGGGAAGGTACATTCAAGCTGAATCCAAATTCTGACATCAATCTGGTTTACCCTTTGCCAGAGGATGATGCAAATTATGTTGCGACTTATCCGTTTCTCCAATACGATCATGACGAGGGAAAGGCTATCAGCGGAGGTTTTGTAGGGAGAGAAGGCATGTTGGATGGGAAATATATCTTTGGAGATATTCTTACTGGTCGCACATTTGTTAGCGACCTAAAATCATCCAAAAATCCATCAATCCAATCATTGGACATGTTTTTTAATGATGAAAAAACAAGCCTTAAATCTTTGATAGGAAAAGGACGTATAGATTTAAGGTTTGGTCATAATCGCCAAGGGCAAATATTCGTAATGACCAAAGCCGATGGGAAAATTTATAAAATAAAAAAGGCTTTTGAGCCACTGTAAAGAGTTGCTGCGTGTTGAGGTGGTAGCAGTGCCATTGACTTTGACGCCGTTTCACAATTTCCAATTTAATTTATTTTGCATAAAATTTTATATAAATTACAATCGCAAAATTTGAGTTTACATAATATTCAGAATATGAAGGGGACATCAAGAAGAAAATTTATCAAATCCACAAGTGCTGCTGCGCTTGGAGGTGCCATGGCTTTTAATATAGGATTGCCAAAATCCGGCTTTGCGGCAAATAGCGATACCTTAAAAATAGGTCTTATCGGTTGTGGTGGCAGAGGAACAGGAGCGGCCAATCAGGCACTAAATGCGGATCCAAATGTGGTTCTAACCCACATGGCTGATATTTTTGCAGATCGCGTTGATCAGTCAATGCTCAATTTGAAAAAGATGCATGGCGACAAAGTAAATGTTGAAGAGGATAATAGGTTTGTTGGATTTGAAGGGGCGAAAAAGGTGATCGATTCGGATGTGGATGTTGTAATCTTGACAACACCTCCATATTTCCGTCCTGAGCAGTTGAAAATGGCTGTCGAGGCAGGCAAGCATATATTTTGTGAGAAACCTATGGCTGTAGATGCGGCTGGAATTCGAAGTGTATTGGATTCGGCAAAAAAAGCTAAGGAGAAAAACCTTTCATTGGTATCCGGATTCTGTTGGAGATACCATACCCCAAAGCGTGAAACATTCAGTAGGATATTGGATGGGGCCATTGGTGATGTGCAAACGGTCTATAATACTTACAACACTGGTGCTTTGTGGCTGCGAGATGTGGAGCCAGATTGGACAGATATGCAGAAGAAAATGCGCAATTGGTTGTATTATAATTATATTTCCGGTGACCATATAGTGGAGCAGGCCATCCACAGTATTGATATGATGTCGTGGGCATTTGGCGATGCACAACCGCTTAAAGCTACAGGAACAGGTGGACGACAGAGCAGGACTGGAAAGGAATATGGAAATATATACGATCATTTTGCCATAGAGTATGAATATGAAAATGGCGCCAAAGGATTCCACTTTAGCAGACAGCAAAAAGATTGCTCGAACAGCTATGGTGTGGAGATGATGGGAAATAAGGGGCAATGTGTGGTAGATTGTATTAGGGGTAGACACACCATCAAAGGTGCTGAAGACTGGAGATTCCGTGGAGATAGCAACGATATGTACCAGCAGGAACATGATGAATTATTTGCTTCCATTAGAAATGATAAGCCAATGAATGATGGCGAATGGATGGCGCAAAGTACTATGTTGGGCATTATGGCTCGAATGGTGGCTTATACAGGACAAACCATTACCTATGATGAGGCAATCAATTCAGAAGAAAAACTGGGGCCTACACACATTGATGCCAATACAGTATTTGCAGATCCGCCTGTAGCTCAGCCTGGGATTACAAAATTCTTTTAGTCAGGAATGATGATGAATAGAAAAGATTTTATAAAAATATCAGCCGGTGTAGCAGCGGGCTCTTTAGTTGCTCCGGGAATGATGGCCGCAAATATGAAAAATGCAAATAAACTCAAGATCAAGAAAAGCCTAAAATTTGGCATGGTTAAAGAGGATTTGTCTGTTATGGACAAATTTAAGTTGCTCAAAGACCTTGGTTTTGATGGAGTTGAGTTGGACAGTCCAAACAAACTCGTAAAAAGGGAAATTTTGGAAGCCAGAGACAAAACGGGCTTGGAGATTCCCGGAACAGTTAATTCTGAGCATTGGTCATCTCCTCTATCATCGCCCGACCCAGAAGTGCGCAAAAAGTGTGTAGAATCCATGAAATCCGCATTGAGGGATACCAAGGAATACGGTGGCACCACAGTATTGCTTGTTGCTGGAGTTGTCAATGACAAGATTTCGTACGATGAGGCATATAGGAGAACTCAAGAAGAAATCAAAAAAATATTGCCTGTGGCAGAAGAAACAGGGGTGAAAATAGCCATCGAAAATGTATGGAATAATTTTCTCATTAGCCCGATGGAAGCAGCGCGATACATCGATGAATTTGACAATGATATGATCGGTTGGTATTTTGATGTTGGCAATATCGTGAGATATGGTTGGCCGGAACAATGGATTAAAATACTTGGTAAGCGGGTGTTGAAACTCGACATCAAGGAATACAGTAGGGAGAAGCAAAAGAATGAAGGTATTTGGGCTGGTTTTGATGTGAAACTCAACGATGGTGATTGTAATTGGCCAGAGGTAATGAATGCCCTTGAGCAGATAGATTACAAAGGCGGATGGGGTTCTGCCGAAGTCCCAGGAGGGGACCGTAAGCGATTACAGGAAATATCTGAGCGAATGGATATATTATTTAATAGCTAAAATTTGCTATATCAATAGTTTTGGGAGCATTATATATTCATATATGGTGCTCCCATATTTTTTAACGAAAATCACTAGAAAACATGCTGGATTTAGGATTTGTAAGTGCCATTTTAGCAGAAAAATCATTTGAAGAAGTAATAGACTTTGCTGCCGAAAATCGGTTTAAGTGTGTGGAAATGATGTGCTGGCCTAAGGGTAAAGCAGAACGGAGGTACGCTGGAGTGACCCACATCGATGTCGATGCGCTTGGTGAGACAGAAGTGACACATATCAAAGATTATCTAACTTCTAAAAATATCTACATCTCAGGGTTGGGCTATTATCCAAATCCTCTAGACCCAGACATCGAACAGTCAAAAGTGTATTTTTCCCATATCAAAAAGGTGATTGATGCAGCGGCGAAATTGGGAATTCCCGTAATAAATACTTTCATAGGCAGGGATCAATCAAAAAACATTGATGAAAACTTAGCACTTTTTGCGGATAAATGGCCTGAGATCATCAACTATGCCGAAAGTCTAAATATCAATATCGGTATCGAAAACTGCCCGATGTTTTTTACCAATGATGAATGGCCAGGAGGTAAAAATCTTGCGACTACACCTGCTATTTGGGACAGAATGTTCGATATTATTCCCAATAAAAATTTTGGATTGAACTATGACCCCTCGCATCTGATTTGGCAACAAATGGATGAAATCCAACCTATTTACGATTATGCAGATAGGCTACATCACATCCATCTAAAAGATGTGAAATTGTATAAAGAGAAATTAGATAGAGTGGGCATTATGGCCAATCCTTTGGAATACCACACACCCAAACTTCCGGGGTTTGGAGATGTACGTTGGGGAAAATTCTTTTCGGCCTTGACTGAAGTTGGCTACCGTGGGCCTACTTGTATAGAAGTGGAAGATCGTGCTTTTGAGAATTCCGAAGAGGACATCCAAACATCTATTTTAATAAGTAGGAACTATCTAAGCCAATATTTGGTGTTGTAAAATTTCATGGATTTTGAGTGCTTTTTCTGCGCTAACTTTAGTTAGAGGAAAACCGTCAGATAAATTACACACGTACACCTTTAGGCTTTATACAGATGGTTTGATTCTACTCAATCCATGGATATATGGTACTTTTGAGCTTTGGTTTTTATCAAACTCTATCCATGAAAAATCAAGTAATAGTTTGTCTGTGTATCCTCTTAACCTTTTTCGGTTGTGATCAAATCAATAGCCTAACTCAGTTTGATTTGGAATACAATGAAGAAATAGTTATTCCATCTGTTACAGGAATCGATATTCCATTGGATTTTTTTACTCCCGAGATTGAGTCAAATTCTGAATCCAATTTTGCGGTCAACGACACCAAAAAGGATCTTATTGAATTTATTTCGCTTAAATCAATGCGACTGACTTTAACAGACCCTGATGACGAGGATTTTAGCTTTTTAGAATCTATCAACATTTATATAAATGCTGATGGTTTGGATGAGCAAAAGATAGCTTCACTAGATGATGTTCCGGAAAACCCAGGGAGCATATTAGACCTCAAAACTTCAGGTATTGACCTTCAGGAGTATATTAAAAAAGACAAATTCACATTGAGAGTGAATACAGTTACAGATGAAATTATCACATCAGATCACCACATAGATGTAGAATCTGTCTTTTTTGTAGATGCTAAAATATTTGGCATCTAGTCTTTTTTCTGATATACCTTTACATAATCCACAATAAAAACATCTGGGAAGACCGTTTTACTGATTTCCTCTATTTTGCCGGGATATTCCATGCTGAGAATCATGTATTCTTCAATATTGGAAATGCCCTCAGTCACTTCATAAAATTTATAGCCGTCAATATAAAAGATGTATTTGTCGGGCATCCATTCCAAGCCAAAGGTGTGAAATCCTTCGCTTACGCCTTTGAGATAGCTTTGCATGCCTCGCGTTGTTTGTTGGTTTGGGCCATATGCCCAATGAACATTATGTGAGACGATGTCTGTACCTAGTTTTTTGAAAAATTCCATGACATCTATTTCTGCTCCATAGATTGAAGGGTCTTCCCCTTGTGAAATTTTAGTTGATTGAAGCCAAAATGCTGCCCAAACTCCTTGTGATTTTTGCAGCTGAGCTCGACACTCATAATAACCATATTTGGACATGAAAAGTCCTTGGGTACCCACCGCGCTCCCAAGCAATTTGTCTCCTTGCTTCATCGCAAATAGCTTCAAAAATCCATCCTCAACTGTAACTGCATCTTCAGAAACATAAGCGATAGCTCTTGGTCCTATACCTCGAACCTTCCATTTGGTAGAATCCAACCTGTCACCATCGAAGTTATCTTCCCACACCAACTTGTACCCCATTTTTTTTGGGGTATATTGTTTTTTTGACATTGGACCTTGAGCAGGTCTTTGAGCCATGACTGTACAAGCCAGAAAGGACAGAGAAAAAATTAATACGAAAGCTTTCATAAGTTGTGTTTATTGATTGAGATTTTAAAAGGGCTAAATATATTTCTATTTAGAATAATAATTCTCCTTTTAAGCTTCTTTTCTGAGCACCTCAAGCGGCGATTTATATAAAATGCCACGCGTATTGATCCAGCCTACAAAAACAGTTAAAAAAGTGACTAAAATCCATATCACCAAAAGGGAGAGCAAATCAGGTAAAAACAGTATTTTGAAGAAGTAGATTGAGAGACCCCATGCCGCGATCAATGCCGGTAAGCTGCCGGTAAGACCTGCGAAAATGCCAATATATGCGTATTCGATAATTGTTATCTGAACGATTTGTTTTTGCACGGCACCTAAAGTTCTAAGCAATACATTTTCTTTTAACCTGGCATATTTGCTGTTGATCACTGCCCCGGAAAGTACGAAAAGACCTGTGAGTACACTGAACAAAGCCATAAACCGAATGACCAATGCCACTTTGTCAAATATGGAATCCAGCGTATTCAATATCAAAGTTAAGTCGATGGCCGATACATTGGGGAATTCCTTTACCAATGCTTGCTGAAATTCTGCTGATACTTTTGGGTCATCAATTTTGGAAACCATAACATAGGATTGTGGAGCTTTTTCAAGCACACCAGCCGGGAAAACCACCATAAAGTTAGTTTGAACCCTTCGCCAATCTATATCTCGTACACTTCCTACATAAGTTTTTATGGGAACTCCTTGGACGTCCCAAATTATTTCATCTTTTAATTTTAACCTCAACCCTCGCTTCAAATTCTCAGAAATGGAAATAAAGATGCTATCAGATTCATTTCTACTCGAACCAATGAATTCACCTTCTATAATCTTTTCAGAAGAAATCAGACTATCTCTGTAAGTGACTCGGTACTCGCGAGTGAGCGTCCAATTTCGAATACGTGATGTGGTGTCTTCCTGAATTTCTGTTGCCGTAGAGTCACGAACAGAACTAAACCTCATGGTTACAATTGGAACGAGCTGCTGTATGGGAATTTCATGCTTTTTTGCCAGTTCCGTTACTTGATCCTTCTGATAAGGTTGGATATCAAATAACACAGTATTGGATCTCTCACCTTTTCCAGCAAATTCCACTTGACCCAACAGACTGTTTTGAACCAGAGCCATGGTAGAAACCAGAAAAGCACCTAATCCGATTACTACTACCAAAACGGAGGTTTGATTGTTTGGCCTAAAAAGATTGGCGAGGCCTTGCCTGCGGACAAAGCTAACCTTGGCAGGAAAGTATCGTTTTACCATGAAAATCAATCCCTTTGATAAAAACCATAGCAAAACAAATACAAGAACCAAGGTTCCAAAAAAGACGCTTCCATATTGCCAGCTATCTGTTTGAATAACAGCAAAGATCCATGGAAAAATAATGATCAATCCAAATATGAAATAACGAAATTTGCTCTGAGTATTCGTTTTACCTTCAGAATTCCTCAAAATAATCAGAGGCGGGATAAACCTGATATTGATAAGTGGAAGAACAGAAAATAGGGTAGAAATGATCAATCCAGTAGCTAAGCCGCGTAAAACCGCCAGCCAGGATATTTGGATTTTTACGTCGATAGGGATGAAATCACTAATGATGAAAGGCAATAAAAATTGAACGAATACTCCAAGAAGCACACCTAAGAGACTGCCAATGATGCCTAGAAACAGAATCTGGATAAAGAAGACATAAAAAATTTGCCAACCCGAAGCACCCATGCAACGAAGAACTGCAGCGGAATATTTTTTTTCTTTCACATAAATATATACCGAGCTCGCCACACCGATACATCCCAGAATCAAAGCCACAAAACTCAGTAGGTTAAAAAACTTGTACAGGTTGTCAAAACCACGGCCGAGATCTTCTCTTTTTGATTCAATTGTTTCGTACCTGTAGCCATATTTTTCAGCCGGAATTTCTAACTTCTCTGTAATATCATCAATATCTCCATCGACGATTTTCAGATATTTATTATAGTTGACCCTGCTTCCGAACTGGATAAGTCCAGTTTCCTCCAAATGAGCGTATGGCAAATAAACTACTGGAGCAAAGGATGCGGTGATACTGGTGTTACCCGGAAATCGGGTAACAAATCCACTGATAAGAAAAGTGGATTTACCCAATTTAAGTGAATCATTCAACTTAACGTCGTATTGAATCGCCAGACTTTCGTCAATAAGCACACTTTTTCCATGACTAAAGGAATCTAAATCTGAACCTTCACGTGCTCCAATTTCTCCATAAAATGGAAAATTGCCTTCGATGGCAATAACTTGAATTAACCTTGTCCCCTGAGACTTTGGAAAAAATACCATTGAGGCAAATCGTGCATCACGGGCAAACTCTGCATTGATCGTATCTAAATCTTTGATGAACGCATCTTCAAATGCCTTACCTCGACTGTTTATTTCGAGATCTGCTCCAAGCAGTTCTTTGGCTTGACCGTTAATATCGTTGCGAAGATTATAGTTGAATGAGTCTATGGCTACTAGTGCCGCTATCCCAATTATAATCGAAGAAATAAAAAGAAAGAGTCTCGAAAAGTTCTTTTTGGCGTCTTTATAAGCCAGTTTCCAAATCCACTTTGAGCGAAGCAAAGTGGTGTTTTTACGGATAATTTCTATTTTATAATCCATATTCAGCTTTGGCGTGTATGGATTTATCCTCTACTAATATGCCTCCTTTTAGCTTTAGGATTCTTCCTGTGTGGGCAGCTAATTGTAGATTGTGCGTGACGAGTACCAGTGTAGTTCCCTTTTCCTTATTCAATTCAAATAGGAGGTTCGTGATGGTGTCTGCGGTTTCTTCATCCAGGTTTCCGGTGGGTTCATCTGCAAAAAGAATCTTTGGATTTGTGATAAAGGCCCTTGCTATTGCCACGCGCTGCTGCTCTCCTCCGGACATTTGTGATGGGTAATGATGCGTGCGTTCTCCTAGACCTACATGTTCCAGAAGATCCTTGGCTAAGGAAGAAATATTTTTTTCTCCTCTGAGTTCCATCGGGATCATTACATTTTCCAAGGCAGTCAGGGTAGGGAGTAGCTGAAAATTCTGAAAAACAAATCCGACGTGTTGATTACGGACATAAGCACGATCGTCTTCGCTTAGTCTATTCAGGTCTATGTCAGCGAGCGTTACACTGCCGGTACTTGGTTCATCGAGACCCGCACAGAGACCTAAAAGGGTCGTTTTTCCACTGCCAGATGGTCCTACGATTGATAATCCTGTACCTTGCTCTACGGTAAATGAAATGTTCTCCAACACGGTTAACTGTTTTTGACCTGTATTAAATGTTTTGGAAAGTTGCTCTACCTTAAGAATCGAACTCATGAAAAATATACTTTTTAGTATTAAATGAATATTTTGGAAATAAGTTTAAGAAATTTGATGTGCGGAAGGAAGTAGAATAATTATATCATAATATCGACCCATTCGTTATCAAATTTAGTGAAAGCAACATAAAATGAAAAAGATAAAGAACATTGCTCCCTGTATTCTATGGATTTTAGTATTTATTAGCGCAGGAAGTATGCAAAAGGAAAAAACGATTATGTTTTTTGGAGATAGCCTCACAGCTGGTTATGGTTTGGGCCAGGATGCTGCATTTCCAAACTTGATCCAAGAGAAAATAAACGAAAACAAACTCGATTATAAAGTAATTAATTCAGGTTTAAGCGGAGAAACTTCTGCGGGTGGGCTTGATAGAATCGGCTGGGTTTTGAAACAACCTGTGGATATTTTTGTGCTGGAATTAGGGGCGAATGATGGATTGCGAGGTCTTCGATTAGAAGCGACTCAAAAAAACCTGCAAGAGATTATCAATCAGGTAAAGGCGAATTCTCCAAATACCAAAATAGTGCTTGCAGGCATGATGGTTCCGCCAAACATGGGGGAGGAGTATAGCGATCAATTTGTGAAAATATACTCGGAATTAGCACGGAAAAATAAGGCTTTGTTGATCCCTTTTTTACTAGACGGGGTTGCAGGCATGCCTGAACTGAATCAGGCCGATGGCATCCATCCAAATGCTGAAGGTCACCAGATAGTTGCCGAGAATGTTTGGGAAGTTATTAGCACAGCTTTGTAAACTGAAGAAAAGAAAATAGAAGCATATTTGTTTGAATCATTACTACAATGCTCGACCTGATACATTAGATCGGAGTACATATTAATTTACATGTACCCTTGGTTTATATATGAGGGGTTTAGATTTATGAGAGCCCCATTTTTCTTTCACTTTTACGGATGATTTTTTTACTCTCCCTACCTTTGATGGCACCCAATTTATCATCTAACCATACAATAGCACCTGTAGGGCAGCGCTCGATAGGGACTTGTGTGTTGTGTTTTTCTGAGTAATTAACTACTGGCAAATTATTTTTCATAGTAATAAGGTCTCCAGGATCATCCATGGCACATTTGCCACATGCCGTACAACCTACCTGGCAATCTTCCAAAACTCCATCACCGGCTTCATGACTTTTGCATACTACCCATAGCCTATGGCTTACCGGCTCTAATGAGAATAAATCTTTAGGGCAAACTTCAACACAGTCCCCACAAGCAGTACATTTATCTGGATCGACAACAGGTATGGAAAAATTATCCATTGAGATGGCATCAAAATCACACACAACTTCACAATCTCCATGGCCTAAACAGCCCCAAAAACAGCCTTTCCCACCACCAGAAACCAACGAGGCGGCCTGACATGTTTTAACTCCCTCATAACTGGCACGATTTAGTGCTACGTTGGAACCGCCGGCACAAGCTAAACGTGCAACTTTTTTTTCTTCAGCACCTAAAGATATGCCCAGATACTCAGCAATGTTTTCTCGACCTTCATCCGAACTTACCGTACACTTTCCAGGTAAAACATTTCCTGCTACCAATGATTCTGCAAATGGTCGACAGCCCGGAAAACCGCATGCTCCACAATTGGCATGGGGCAAAAGATCCTCTACCACATCAATACGCGGGTCTTCATACACATACAGCTTTTTGTTAGCTATAATAAGCATTGCAGCTAACACAAGCGTGAGGCCACCAAGTGCAAAAAGGGCTATAAGGATTGACATTTGCTTGAAACTAATATCTTAACATTAATAAATAACCTCTGCCCATTTTTTTCCTGCGATCAATTCAGCTTTTCTGGTCCCCCATTTTTCCTTGGATCCCATTATATTGGTAAAGGCTTTATCTAAATTGTCCTTTATTTTCTTATATCCTGCCACGTAAATATATGTGTTGGATTGGGACAACATTTCAAGGATCTCTACTGCCCGCTCTTCGATGGCAGCATCTAAGGCAATAGGGTCTGACCATGCTGGACGTGGACTTAAGGCATTAAATGCTTTAAATGTATCTTGATCGTAATAGTTGGTTAAATCACCATCTTTGTCGTTCAGGTATAATAGCTCCAGACCACTACGTGCACCATAAAACAACCTGATTTTTCCTTTCCAGTCTTTTACATCATTATATATATGCTTTATAAATGCTCTAAAAGGTGCGATCCCTGTTCCCATTCCTATCAGTATGAGGTTTGAATTTTTATCTTCCGGCACTTTAAATGGCAAGTCAAAAGGTCCTGTTATAGTGATTTCATCACCTGGTTTTCTATCACATAGATAATTGGAGGCTACACCCTCATAAAGCTCACCGCTGAAATCATCAACATACGAACACCGTTTTACCAAGAGGGTAATTCGTGTTTTTCCTTTCTTATTTGAAGGAATATCAGCCACGCTATATAAGCGGTGATGATAGGAATTGCCAAAATCACCAGAAGCCGCTACCAAAACGCCAAAGCTTTGATCTACTTCAGGCTGAAATTCTTTTTCTATTACTTCAAGTATCATCTCCCTTACTTCTTCTGTGCCATCAGGACTCAACCGCTCTGTCTTTTTTACAATGGCGTGATATTGTTCTTCTATATTGTAATCTGCTAAATTTGCCATGATTATTATCTTTTAATTTTAATATTTTATGTAGAGTATTGTTCAGGTTTATTCTTACAAATAGTAGTACAGCTACAATTTCCACATTTGGTTCTTTCTGCCATCGCGTCTTCATCAGTCACATGCTCAGCAAATGTTTTTCTCCAATAGGACTGAATCACAATCCACGCGACCATTAATGTTATGATTCCAATAATTCCGATAATGTAGTCTCCAATCATATTCAAACTAATTTACTAACTACCCAACCCCGAAAATCCCATAAATGACAACGATAAAATTCCAGCAATTAATAAGGTAATCACTGTACCCTTGACAACCTTTGGAACTTCTGCAAATTCTAGCTGCTCGCGGAGTCCGGCTATTAGTATCAACGCAACGGTAAAACCTGCCCCGGCTCCTAACGCATAAACAAAACTTTCAACAAAACCATAGCCCTTATTTGTTTGGAATAGTGTCAGACCTAGAATAGCACAATTCGTAGTGATCAATGGGAGAAAAATTCCCAGCGCCCTAAACAAAGTAGGACTCATTTTTTTTATCAACATTTCAACTAGTTGAACAGTCGAAGCGATCACCACAATATAGCTGATGAGTTGTAGGAATGGGGCGTTGATAGCTACTAAGAAGGCATGGATACCATAAGCACATACTGAACTTATAATCATTACAAAAGTGACCGCACTACCCATTTTGGTTGCTGTTTCCATTTTTCCAGATACACCCAAAAAAGGGCAGATTCCCAGAAAATAGGCCAATACAAAATTGTTTATCAGGCTGGCGCTAAGGAAAATATACCAAAGAGATTCTGTCTTCATGCGATTGATTTTTTTTGTTTTAACAAATTGAAAATCAGCAACCAAATAGCAAGGGTGAAAAATCCTCCTGCTGGCAATATCATAACTATCCAATTCTGAAAAGTACTTGGGAATATAGGAAACCCAAATAAGCTCCCATTTCCCATGATTTCTCTTACAGCTCCCAAACAAAACAGGGCGAAAACAAAACCCAACCCCATGCCAAGTGCATCTAAGATGGATTTTCCAATAGAATTTTTTGAAGCAAAGGCCTCAGCTCTACTTAGAATAAGGCAATTAACCACGATGAGAGAAATAAACGCCCCAAGACTTTTATGCAACTCAACGCTGATGGCTTGTATTGCGTAGTCTGTTATTGTGACGAAAGTTGCAATGATCAAAATATAGGAAGCGATACGAACTTGTTTTGGTATGAAATTCCTTAAAGAGGAAACTAATATGTTGGACATCAATAAAACAAAGGCAGTAGCTAAACCCATAGCTAGAGCATTTTCAGCAGTATTGGAAACTGCTAATACAGGGCACATTCCTAATACCTGAATAAACACAGGGTTATCCCGCCACAGTCCTTTGATAAACTCGTCTGTAGAAGGGCTTCCTTTTAAGGATGAAAGGAAACCAGTATTCGCTTTATCGTGTATTTGATTACCCATTCTTGTTATTTTATTCTTCCTTGCTTTTTGTTGAGAATAACTCCTTATTGCTGTAGATCAGTGGCAATAATTTGTTGGTACTAGCATCTAAAATATTGCCAATTGCTCTAGAAGAAATAGTGGCACCTGTAATTCCCTCTACCTCCCATTCATTTACCTTTGCTCCTTGTTTCACGGGAATTACCGTGTTTTTTAACTTAGATAGATCATCAGACAATTTGGCATCAAGGGAAATGAAATTGGCAAGAAAATTAGAGTCCTTTTCAATCTTGTCTCCTAATCCTGGGGTTTCTTTGCTCTCTAGAACATAAAATCCAATTACCTTCTGTGATTCAGGATCATATCCGTACAGAATTCGGATAATATCTGCATAGCCTTGTCCGCTGGCTTCTATAGCTACTCCTATTAGTTGGTCATTTTCGTCATAACCGGCGTAAACCAATTGTGCCGATTTCTCTTTTTCTTTTGCCTCAGAAAAGGTATTGTTCTTGTCGAGTTGAAAAGTTTTCGTTTTCACAATCCCGGGAATTACTTTAAAGATTGCTTTTTCTAAAGCTTCAGCTTGTAGTCGTTCAATTCTAGGCAAAGTTCCATCATATGTTATTACAATCAGTAGGGCACAGATTATACCAATACCCACCATGGCACGAAGCATTTTTATAGTGCTCGCTGATTCATCTCTGGAGGCTGTTATAGATTCTTTCATCCTCGTTTTGTGCTTTTATGGGTTCCATAGACCCTTGGTTGAATCATTTTGTCAATATGTGGTGAAAGGGCGTTGGCAAGCAAAATAGCATACATGACCCCCTCCGGTAGACCACCCCATACCCGTATCACCACAACCATAATACCTATAAATGCTCCGTAAATTATAACTCCTAATGAAGTAATGGGAGAGGCCACCATGTCTGTGGCCATAAACATGGCACCAAGCATTAATCCTCCTGAAAAAAGCATGAAGATTGGGTTTGGGTAGATTTGACTATCGATAAGGTATAGTATGCCACTTAATACGAAGACACTTCCTAAAATAGCAGCGGGTATTCGCCAGTTCATCATTTTCCGTACTATAAGGTAAAGTCCACTTAATAAAATAATAATGGCACTGGTTTCTCCTGTGGAGCCGCTAACTAGTCCCAAAGCCAAATCCATTCCATCAGTAGTAATATGATCAAACTTAAAAGCAGACAGGGGAGTAGCACCAGAGGTCCCATCGAATACAGGCGTCATAAATGGAAAGGTAAGTAGGGAAGATGAAATTGCAGCAAACCTATTATCGAGAAATGCCGGATACCATGTAGTGATGGCTACCGGAAATGCAGCCTGTAAAACTGCCCGTCCGACTAACGCAGGATTAAAAACATTATAGCCCAAACCTCCAAAGGCAAACTTACCCAAGGCGATTGCTATTACTCCTCCACAAAGGACCATCCATAATGGAAAAATAGGAGGTAGAGTAAGTCCTAACAATAGCCCTGTGATTGCTGCTGACCAATCAGATATTGTACTGTCCTTTTTTGAAAGTTTGCATAACACATGTTCTGTAAGAAGACAAGACCCCATGGCCGTTAGTATTACAAGAAGGGCATTTATGCCAAAAGAATAAATGGAAAATGCAGCCACTGGAATAAGAGCCCATACAACATTTTTCATTATTACTTCTGTACTTAAACCAGAACTAATATGCGGAGAACTACTGATATGTAATGTTTTAGCCGGCATGTTTCAAAGCCTCTTGTTTAGTTTTACGTTTCCTTACAATTGATTTAGACAATCTAAAATATTGAACCAAAGGAATATGGGAAGGGCAAACATAAGAGCACGACCCACACTCGAAACAATCCATCAAATGATACCCCTGAACCATCTCATCGTAAGCTTCAAATTTTGCCAATATGCCCAGTTTGGAAGGATTGAGGGAAATGGGACAAGCATCTACACAAGCTCCACACTTAATACAAGGATAAATCTTTGGTGTTTTTTTTATATCCTTCTTTGTGAACACCACTATGCCAGACGTGCCTTTGGTAACAGAAATGTTTAAATTAGAAACTGCAACTCCCATCATGGGGCCTCCCATATACACCTCGCTGATATCTTGATCTGCTCCTACATAATCTAGAACAAATCGCAGAGGAGTTCCAATGGGAATCAAATAATTGCCTTTTTTCGAAACTCCAGATCCAGTAATTGTTACTACACGTTCTTGTATCCCTCTCCCAAGTGGTAAGAGTCTACCAATTTCTGCTGTAGTCGCGACATTGATGGACACCACTCCCACATCTATGGGCAAACCACCAGAAGGTACTTCGTTTCCCAATATAGATTTGATCAGCATCTTTTCAGCTCCTTGTGGGTACTTCACTGGTACGACCCTTACTTCCAAAGGTAGATCATGAGGGATTTTACTTGTAAGAAAATCGGCTGCATCCTGCTTATTGGCTTCAATACCAATAATAACCTTAGCTGCATTCGTAACTTTAATCAAATAACGGATACCCATGAAAATATCCTCCGCTTGTTCTAGCATCACTCTATGATCAGTAGTTAAGAATGGTTCGCATTCAATACCATTGATCATTAAGACTTCACAGGTTTTCCCTTCAGGGACTTTTAGTTTCACATGTGTTGGGAAAGCTGCACCGCCTAACCCTACGATACCTGCCATTTGGATTGCCTCTAGTATTTCATCTTTAGTTGCGTCAAGACTTGTTCCAATTGCATTCATAACTTCACCACTTGCTGATGGGAAAGTTTCTATAAATATTCCTTCAGACATCTTGCCTGAAATAGTAGGTACATTTCCAATTTTTTTAACCGTTCCTGATACAGGTGCATGCAGGGGCACAGATACAAAACCATTCGCTTCAGCCAATAACTGTCCTCTTGCTACTTCCTGCCCTTCTCTTACTAATATTTGGGACGCTGCACCTATATGCTGAGCAGTTGGCAGGATGATCATGGGAGAAAAAGGGAATTGCCGTATCGACAACCCCTTTGTTTCATCCTTATGTGCAGGAGGATGGATGCC
>JAUHYU010000006.1 GCA_030426345.1 Bacteroidia bacterium | reverse complement strand
GACACAGTTATTTTATTGTGGATGGCAGGAGGCATGGCCCATACCGAAACTTTCGACCCAAAGCATTATGCCCCATATGAAAAAGGCATTGAAAGCAAGCGGGTGCTCAGCACCTTCCCCAAAGTACCAACAGCTGTCGATGGCTTAGAATTTTCTCAGGGATTGGAATCTATCGGTAGTGTCATGGACAAAGGGGCCATTATACGTTCTTATCGATCGGCCGATCTGGGACATATCCTGCACACGCGCCATCAATACCATTGGCACACGTGCTACGAGCCACCACAATCAGTTCAGGCACCACATATTGGCGCATGGATCGCCAAAGAATTAGGCCCAGTCAATCCGGTGATTCCACCATTTATCGCCATGGGACAACGATTTACAGTTGGTGAGGCTGAAGAACTGAAAGCTTTTCACTCGGCCGGATTTCTTGGAAGTGAATATGGTCCGTTTCTGATTCCTGATCCATCTACGGGATTGGATAGTGTGCGTCCGCCACAGGGTATGTCAATGAAACGATTTGATGCGAGGTATAAATTATATAAAGAACTGGCCCGAAAAAGCAATGTGATGGATCGTGGCAGCGACTACCAAGTAGAATCCCTGATGCGCTCCATGGAGCAATCCTACAGATTATTGAATTCTCCTGAAGCTGAAGTTTTTGACTTGAGCAAGGAAAGCAAAGAAACTTATGACACTTACAATACCGGACGATTTGGATTGGGTTGCTTGTTGGCAAAGCGACTGGCCATGAATGGCGGACGCTTTATCAGCGTTTCCACGGAATACGAGCCCTTTCTAGGTTGGGATACCCACGAAAACGGACATACCCGATTGGTGAAAATGAAGGAGTTGGTTGATCGCCCTATCGCGCAACTGATCAAAGACCTTGACGAATCTGGACATTTGGATAGAACGTTGATCATCCTCGCCAGCGAGTTTAGCCGCGATGCGATCTTGGAAGGCAGACCAGGAGAAAAAATAAAAGATCAGGTAGATCAGCCCGACATCATCAACGATGAAAAGTTTTATGGAATGCATAGGCATTTTACCGATGGAAGCTCAATTCTCATGTGGGGAGGAGGCATCAAAAAAGGATTGGTATATGGCAAAACAGCAGATGAAAGACCTTGCTCGTCCATAGAAAAAACGGTGGTGATCGATCAAGTACATCAATCGATTTACCATGCGTTGGGCATACTTCCTGAAACAAATTATGTCATCGAGGGACGTCCATTTTATACTACGCCCGATGGACATGGAGAACCAATCCTCGATCTTTTTGCCTGATTATTTTCATAATAATGCCCCAAAAATCCGTGAACAAATATTCTTTAAAGATATCTGCATTTATTGCCCCGCTACTCCAAGAAGTGAAAGTGAGTAAAGATTATTATAAGTAGCGTATTCGACAAACAAATGGCCAAACACAATTGGGAAACCTCATTTTCCAATTCATGGGTTTTAGGGGCATTTTGATTAATTTATTTGACAAGGAGGTAACCTCAACCAGTGACGGGGTAAGTAAATAATGTTATGAAAAACAAAATTATAGAAAGGAGTCTTTTTATCATTCTTATATTGAGTATTACCGGCCTCTATTTTTTATTGATAAAAGAGGTAAAAAAAATTGATTTACTAGATAAAAAGACCATTGAATTGGAAGCTAAGGAGAGAGTTGCCTTTTTTATAAATACACACTCAGAGTTGTCCTATCCACAAATTCTTAATTCACTCGGCAAACTAGAGGAAATGCTCATTAATAAAGGGATTATGCAAGAAGCAAATTCTGAAGGTTATCGAAATTTATTAAGGAAGTATGATTCTTTGAAGGATAAATTTGATAAGGAAGATTTGGAAAAAATCCCAAACTATCATGAACTAGCTAAACCTTATATAATAGCAGTAGTGGTTAAATCATATTACAATGTTATGTTAGATTTAGGAAATGACCATTTTAAAATGACCATTAAAGAATTCAATAAATATTTAAGTGGAGAATCTGATATTAACCTTGACCACTTATTTATTAATATTGATATGATGAATGTAGAAGGGGATTTATTGAGACTTTTTTTGCTATTGCAGATTATCAAGGATATTTGATGGTAGCTACAATCGCGGGAGGCTTGCCCCCACTAGCGCGGAAGTTACTTCCGTGCCTAAGCGCAAAACGAACTATGAAAAAGCTCCTAGAATCCATGAATCTCAAAGCAAATTTAATTAAAGCATTTAGCGTCCTGCTGCTGTTTGCCAACTTTTCACTCCAAGCGCAAGACAAAAAACCGAACATCCTTTTTATCCTTACTGACGATCAGGCGCCATGGGCTTTGGGGGCTTCTGGCGATCCCAATGCCAATACCCCAAATATGGACAAACTGCTCAGAGAAGGGGTTTATTTAAAAAATGCTTTTTGCACTACGCCCGTTTGCAGCCCGGCGCGGGCCAGTATTATGACCAGTCGGTATGCCAGCGAGTATGATATTCTTGACTTCATCCCTCACCCCAACCATCGACTTTTTGACCCAAAATACAGTCCCGCCCTTGCACCTGAAAGCATCACTTTTGCCGAGGTACTACAAGAAGCAGGATATTATACTGGTTTGGTGGGCAAGTGGCATTTGGGTGATTGGACGATGGAGGGCAACGAAAAATACCATCCCACCAACAACGGGTTCGATTATTTCACGGGACTGACAAGCGGTGGCACCACTCCGGACGACCCTGAGTTGGAAGAAAATGGGAAAGTAAGTCAGTTCAAGGGATTGACGACAGACATCCTGACGGATCGTGCTTTGAAATTCATTGAGGACAACAAAAACAAGAACTTCCTTTTGTGCTTAAACACCCGCGCCCCACATTCCCGATGGCTGCCTGTTACTGACGAGGATTGGGCACCTTTTGAAAATATGGATCCCCTTCTCCCCAATCCGGGATATCCTGATTTAGATACAGAAAAGGCCAAGAGAAAAATGCGTGAATATCTCGCAAGTACACGAGGCGTCGATCGCAATATCGGCCGCATCACTGACCTTTTGCAAGAACTGGGATTGATGGAAAATACCATCATTATTTTCTTTTCTGACCATGGCTACAACATGGGGCATAATGGAATCGAGCACAAAGGCAATGGTAACTGGATCACCAAAACCTTGCCGCCTGCCACAGAAAACATCGAAGCACGATCACGCCCCAACATGTACGACACTTCACTCAAAGTCCCTGCATTCGTCATCTGGCCAGGTACTACCAAGGCTGGCATGGTCGTCAATCACACGATTACAAGCCTCGATCTCTTTCCTACTATTGTCGAAATGGCCGGGGCCAAAATGCCAGAAAATTATACCATTCGCGGAAGAAGCCTGGTTCCTTTACTCCAAGGGAAGGAAGTGGAAAATTGGGATGACGATTATTATGGAGAATACAGCATGATCAATTATAGCAGTGCATTTATGCGTTGCTACCGCACTCCCGAGTGGAAACTAATCCGCGATTTTCTTAACCCAGGGCGTGACGAGTTGTACCACATTGCCCTCGACCCTGAAGAAAATATCAATCTGATCGATATACCAACAGAAGAAGTACGACTGGTAAAGGAAAACTTAAACCAGCATATCCTGCAAAAAATGAAGGAAATAGATGACCCGTTGCTCAAAGAAGTGAAAGTGAAAAAGGATTATTATAAGTAGATTAGCGTGTGAAATCCTCAAACGGCAGCAGCACCTCGAATTATTAACTTGAAAAAAACAGAAACCCTTGGCCAAACGCCAAGAGTTTCCTATTCCTTCCATGAATATGTGTGTTGGTCAGCTGCCAATTATACTACTCGACCGTCCAATGGTAAACATTAATGATATCATTCAGGTCGGCCATTCCTAGTGCTGATGGTGCATCATTTCCTTCCAATATGGTAAGACGCCCGTTTAATCTGGGTGCAACTGTCAACGAGGTCAGGACATCGTGAATAAACATGTCCACAGTGGCTTGGCTTAGGTTACTCCGAGGGATGCCTATGCTGTTCACTACAGTATTGAGAACAATCGAATTAAAATTTTCATTGCCTTCAAGACCAACAATCTCCAATAATGGATTGCCGCTCACATCCAACGAATCAAGGTCAGCATACGAGAAATCTGCATATACCAAATCTGGATTGTTGGACAAGTCGACCTCGGTCAAATTGGGAAAAAAACCCAATATCAGGTCGTTTAACATTGTATTATCCGATATATCCACTTCGGACATGCTCGACCCCACGATCCTTAGTGACTGGAGGTTGGGTCCGCTGTGAATGTCAAAATCGTTTACATAATGATATACATTATAAAAACTTGTAACATCTCCGAGGCCACCTGTAATACTGACGAACTGGGTGTTGGGATTCAACATTGTTGTCAACATTTCAAACGACCCAGGACCTTGGATGGAGTCTTTCGGCTGGCCATTGCCCCAATCGATATACAATTTTGAAGGCCCATTGGATGTAATGTCAAACCCAATATCGGGCACGTTATTAGAATCGAACAAAACGGTAATGGCGGGCCACAACATAATTTCAAGCGGGCTGCTCATGTAGGCCATCAAGTCATCGGCACTAAAGGTCTTCATATACCGAGCGAAGCCCTGCTCCTCAATGATAAAAGTATAATTGTCAAAAGAACTCTCTATACCCACTTCGTTTATGGCGGGCAACAAATTTTCCATTGTGACCGTGTCCTCGTCGTGGAGGATATACAACGTTGTGGGGACGTACTCATAATGGCCATCTTCAAAACCCATAACAACTACCTGTATGGGCTGCACAACATCAAAACTGAACGAGGTATAACCGAAGTCTTTCGGTTTATAATCCTTGGCCGGGAGCACCTCGGGGATTACCTTGGAGATATCGGCAGCCGAAACCTCAAATGGAATGGGCAAGGGGATATCCACAAACCCTGCCAAGTTACTGTTTGCTTTTGGGGATGCATAGATAACCTTGTCGCTTTCGTCAAGCACCAAAAATTCGACTAGTTGATATTGCCCTAATATCAGCTGGACCGGTTCACTGATATATTCTCCATTAAATGAATAAAGATTTACTTTTTTCTTGTTGAGGCTCGTTTGGCCTTTCACAGAGATCACTAATGATGTTGGCATTGGGCTTTCGCTGACCCTTGCCCCAGAGTTTGATGGAATGCCCGGAACAGTGAATTCAATTTGCCCGGTGATGGAGACTTCCGTCTCGTTTTGTGTACAGGAAGCTGCGGTTAATCCCACAATTAAAATTAACCATGCGTGCTTTAAACGTCGGAAAAAGTGTTTTGTTGACATAATTAATAGGTTTAGGTAAAACATTGTTGAAGAGAATGGTTGTCGAACCAAAGTGATGATTGTGTCTAATGGATTTTGATGAAATCCAATATTTTCAAGGCTATGGTTGTCAATCCCACATTCATTGAAAATTTACAAAATAATATTGAATCATTCATGTTTGGGTTCAATATTATTTTGACGTTTCCTTGAAAATTTCAATGCGTTCGTCAATATCTCTTGTTTCAAACTTAGCCGACGTTACTGCCAGAGAAAAATGATAAAAACTCAGGAATGCATGGTTGGACTTAGTAACCCTGCATCCTATTAATTCACCAATACCAGTAGTCACAACCACAATATTCATGGTATAACTTCTATTAGGCTTAACCTCTTTGGCATATTGATTGGATATTGGAGGTAGACAGCGCAGCAGATTGGCCGGGGATCAACGCCTGCTTGGATGACGAGATATTATAAAGTGACCATACCAAAAAAATAAAAAGCAAAATTCATCAAAACATCCTTCGGAAATAAACGATTGATGATTTTTTGTAAGCATATGTTCAATATATTCGCAATTAAAATCATATGTAAATCCATGGGTTTTAGATGCATTTTAAATACAAAATTTAGTTTAACACCATGAACACAATCGAGAACAAAATTAAATCTATGAGCTTGGAATTACCCCCAGCACCTCCACTGGGCGGAATCTATTATCCAGTTGTCATCGTTGGTAAACAATTATACGTTTCGGGGCAAGGACCTGTGCAAAGTGATGGAGAACTCATTAAGGGAAAAGTAGGCAGGGATTTATCCATGGAAGAAGGACAATTGGCTGCAAGGCAAGTTGGGCTAACTATGCTTTCCACAATCAAAGCTCAAATTGGTGATTTGGGTAAAATAAAAAGGTTGATTAAGACGCTTGGCATGGTCAATTGCTATCCGGAATTTGAAGATCATCCACAAACCATCAATGGATTCAGCCAATTTATGGTTGACGTATTTGGAGAAGAAAATGGCAAAGGCGCAAGAAGTGCCGTCGGCATGTCGTTACCAGGAAATATCGCTGTGGAGGTGGAATGCATTTTTGAATTGCATTAACATCTAAATATGTGGTATAACCTAACCAACGAGTCAGAGATCATCACCCCTGCGGTTTTGGTATTTCCTGACCGCATTGAGGCGAATATTCGTCGAATGATTGAAATAACTGGGGATCCATCCAGACTTCGTCCTCATGTCAAAACTCATAAAATGGCTGAAGTTGTCAAGCTTCAAGTAGAACTTAATATTAGAAAATTCAAATGCGCCACGCTCACCGAAGTAGCCATGGCAGCATCAAATGGCGGGGAAGATATTTTGTTGGCATATCCACTTCTGGGGCCGGCTATCGGGCGTTTTTTTGATATAATAGCAGAATTCCCAAAAAAGAGATTTTCCGTCACGGTAGATTCACTTTATGCAATTGAGCAATTAAGCCGTGCAGCGGAAAAGCATAATCAAATCCTCGATGTTTTTGTAGACCTAGATAACGGCATGCATCGTACAGGCATCAAACCGACAGAGGCTCTGGGTTTGGTCAAAAATATTGTCGAAAATCCATGGTTGCATTTTCGAGGATTTCATGTGTACGATGGCCATATCCATGAGTCGGATATCAAACTCAGAACAGAGCATTGCGACAAGGACTTTAAAGCTGTTCTACAATTAATTCAGGATTTGAAAATCTTCGATATTGGAGTAGATGAGCTAGCATGTGGAGGTACTTATACCTTTCCGATCCATGCCAAGCATCCTTCCAGAACCCTTTGCCCTGGAACTCCACTTTTATGGGATGCCGGATACAAAAAGAATATCCCTGATCTGGAATTCGACCCTGCCGCAGTGATCGCCACACGAGTAGTCAGCAAACCAAACAACTGCTTTTGTCTTGATTTGGGGCATAAATCCATAGCCTCAGAGATGCAGCCACCAAGAGCGGAATTTTTAAATTTAGAAATAGAAGACGTGATTAACCATAGCGAGGAGCACCTCGTGGTATCAAGTCCAAATTATGAATCATTATCAATTGGAGATGTGGTGTATGCCATTCCAATTCATATTTGCCCCACGATGGCATTGCACGAAAAAGTTTATGTGGTCCGAAATAATCAAGCTACTGAAAAATGGGATGTGGTTGCGAGAAATAGGATGTATTAGTGTTCAAAACAGGAATAAAGTTATCTAATAAATAAAGTAATATGTCACAAACAATTTTACTTGTTGTAGTTTTTGCTGGGATTGCGCTATTGCTTCTTTTGGTTTTAAAGTTCAAACTAAACGCATTTATATCTCTTTTGCTCGTAAGTATGTTTGTTGGCTTAGCAGCTGGCATGCCCCCAGTAGAGGTATTAAACAGCATCCAAAACGGCATGGGCAGCACGTTGGGGTTTGTCGCTACTGTTGTAGGCCTTGGAGCCATTTTTGGGGCCATGCTGGAGCATTCGGGAGGAGCAGAATCTTTAGCCCATTACCTGATTAAAAAATTTGGGAAGGAAAAAGGCTCATGGGCCATGGTTTTAACGGGATTCATTATTTCCATTCCTGTATTTTTAGACGTTGGATTTATCATCTTGGTACCAATTGTGTATGCGCTCTCACGGGATACCAAAAAACCCATATTATACTATGGAATACCACTATTAGCCGGCATGGCTGTCACTCATAGCTTCATCCCTCCTACTCCCGGACCAATTGCAGTTACGGAAATCATAGGAGCCAATCTCGGCTGGGTGATCTTATTTGGATTTATCATTGGAATCCCCACTGCAATCGTTGCAGGGCCTATATTTGGTAATTATATCAGTAAAATAATTCCGGTAGGGCCACCAGATTTATTTGACCATACGGTCACTACTGACAAAGCATCTCTTCCAAATTTTGGCTTGATCGCCACCATCATATCTGTTCCGTTGGTGTTGATACTTTTAGATACTGTGATAACTCTTTTAGTGGATCAAGGGACTATTGCCCCAGGCTTTCTCACTGGAGCAATTTCATTCTTAGGACATCCATTTACAGCATTGACGATAGCAACATTATGTGCTTTGTATTTCTTAGGAACCAAAAGAAACGTTGGGAAAGATGAACTTTTGGAAATCAGTACCAAAGCCTTGGGCCCAGCCGGACTGATCATTTTGATTACCGGAGCAGGTGGCGTTTTTAAAGAAGTGTTGGTAGATTCCGGCATTGGTGAAATGCTGGCACAATCCATGGCTAACTCGGCCTTGCCTCCGATTGCCTTAGCATGGCTCATCGCCGTAGCGGTGCGCGTTACTCAAGGAAGCGCCACTGTAGCCATGATTACTGCTGCGGGTATTATGGCCCCTATCCTTGAAGCGTTTAACCTAAGCCAACCTCAGCTAGCATTAGTTGTTATTTCCATAGCAGCGGGTGCCTCCATCCTATCTCATGTCAATGATGCTGGTTTCTGGCTTGTTGGCAAATACTTTGGTTTAAGTGAAAAACAAACCTTGCAATCCTGGACGGTAATGGTAACAATAGTTTCAGTTATGGGATTTGCACTGGCCATGGCACTAAGCTTTTTCATTTAAATAAACCACATGACCATTATCAATATTTTTAAGATACCCCTAAAATTGTATCTTAGGATTTTTAACTGCAAAATGCATCCAAAACCCATGAAGTCTTACGATCTTATTAAATCAGCCCTTTTCTGTTTAACCCTAATCTCAGGATTAATATTTGAAAATGCACTACACGCCCAAAATAACAACAGTGACAACTTACCCGAGTTTACGGTAGATGTTTCCAAAAATATCGGTGGTTTCAAACCATTGAATGGCGTGAATGGCGGCCCGAGAGTCCGTCTTGGAAATGCTTTCGATAATAGTGAATATTTCAAAACATTCAACCCTCCACAAGTTCGCCTGCATGACACCCGATATTCAGATGAAGAAACGGTCGATATTCATACCATCTTTCCAAACTTTGATGCCGATGAAAATGACCCGACAAATTATCACTTTGAGAAGACAGACATTTATATAAAGTCAATTCTGGACTTGGGTGCAAAAGTAATTTTCAGACTGGGTGAAAGCATAGAACATGGAGAACCTAAATTTTATATTCACCCGCCGAAAGATTTTGAAAAATGGGCGCGAATTTGTTCTCGGATAGTGCAGCATTATAATATGGGCTGGGCTGATGGGTTTGAGTGGGATATCCAACATTGGGAAATCTGGAATGAGCCAGACATAGCCAATTGCTGGACAGGAACTGATGAGCAGTATCTTCAATTGTATGAAATAACTTCCAAGACCTTAAAAAAACTAGACCCCAACCTGAAAGTTGGAGGACCGACAATTGCATATGATATGGATAGTGAGCTTGGTGTGGCGTTTCTTAACCATTGCAAAAAAACCAATTCCCCCTTAGACTTTGTTTCCTATCACATCTATAGCAAAAGTACGGATGACTTTATGAAGAGAATAGCCAAATCCAACGCTACAATTACAAAACATGGATTTGAAGATGCGGAAATCTACCTAACGGAGTGGAATTACATACCTTATTGGCCTGATAAGAAAAACAGGGAGGAAACCAGGGATGTATATGCCCGCACATCTGGAAGCCAAGGGTCGGCGTTTTCAGTAGCGGTTATGTCTTACATGCAAGATACCGAACTGGACATGGCTCAGTATTATTCTGCTTTTGGTACCATTTTTCGTATCGGGCTTTTTGACGAATCCGGAATCCCAAAAAAAGCAATTTATGCGCTAGAAGCATATAATAAAATGATCCAACTGGGCACACGAGTTTCCACCAGTGGCAACAAACAGGAAACGGGTGTTTCTATAATTGCTTCTACGCAATTGAGCGATGGAAAAACTGCGGTTTTATTAAGTAATTTTGAAGATGAAGCCTTTCAGTATAAACTCAATATCAAGAATATACCTTTCAAAAATCAATTGAATTGTAGCGAATTTTTATTGGATGAAGAACATAATTTAGATTTGGATCGGGAACAGATATTAAACAGCAAGGATTTCAGTATCGTTGTAGATTTGCCCAAATCGTCGGTAAGGTTACTTCTTTTTGAATCTTTATAAACACAAAAAAGCCTCCAAAATCCATGAAATAATCATGAGTGGAGCAAGTAAATTAAGGATGCCAATGACATAATTAAAGGCCTTGGTATTCAAATACTTAAAAAAGAAAAAACACATGAAAAACATTAACACCTTCTACCTCACCGCACTTCTAAGTCTGATATTTTTATCAGCCATTTCTATAAAACAGCCTCCAACAGATGCCGATGGACGACCACTTATCGTGAAAAAAGGAACGATAGATGTTGACTTGGTGGAAACTACACCTGTCGTTTTCAAAAATAGAGCTTATCGGTTTGAATATGTCAGAGAACGCTATTGGGACAACCCAACAGGTGATTCTTATTTCAGATTTATAGATCATAAAACAGGAAAACCAAGCAAGTCTTTTGCCAAAGGATTTCATCTCGGAAGTGCATTGGTCCACAATGGGACAATATACGTCACTGCTGTTAACATTTGGGATGGCGAACAAATCCATATTTTTTCTTCCAACGACATGGAAAATTGGGATAGCTGGATGGCCTTTGATTTACCTGGTTATGGCATTTTCAATACTTCTATGACTTGGGCTAAAGACAAATATGTATTGATGTTTGAAATTGGCAAACCTGAAGAGAAATCTGGGGTGAAATTCACAGCCAACTTTGCCACATCAACTGATCTAAAAAGCTGGGATCTTTTGTCACCGGATCACAATTATGCAAAAGACAGGTATACTGCTCCACACTGTCTGCGCTACCTCGACGGCTATTATTATAATTTTTATTTGGAAGCTCATAACGGTTACGAGATGCGTGTTGTGCGTTCCAAAGATTTAATTTCATGGGTTTCAAGCCCTTTAAATCCAGTTTTGAAAGCGTCAAAAGAAGACAAGCAAGTTGCCAACAAAAAGCTAACTCAAGCATCTTTAAAAAGAATCAATGATGCTGAAAATAGGAATAACTCAGATATTGATTTTTGTGAATACAAAGGTAAATTGATCATCAACTATTCCTGGGGCAATCAGCGCGGAGAGGAATTTTTAGCGGAAGCGAGTTATGCAGGAACGCAAGAAGAATTCCTGAAAGGATGGTTTCCAAATGAATAAACCACAACAATTACCTAAGGAAATTCTATTAAAAAAATCACAATAGACAATGAGTAAGACTATCAAATGGGGAATCATTAGTACAGGGCATATTTCTGGGAAATTTGCTGAAGCCTTAAAGTTGCTACCAAAAGCAGAACTAACAGCTGTAGCTTCCAGAGACTCCAAAACTGCCAATGAATTTGCAAAAAAGCATGGATTTTCGAAGGCTTATGGAAGCTATCAAGAGCTCGCCGATGATCCGAATGTCGATGCTGTTTATATAGGTACGCCACATTCTTTTCATTTGGAAAATAGTGTTATGTGCATGCGCAAAGGTAAATCCGTTTTGTGTGAAAAAGCCCTCACGATAAATGCTGACGAAGCTAGAGAAATGGTGCGTGTAGCTCGTGAAGAGAATGTTTTTCTCATGGAAGCCATGATCCCAAGACATATTCCGTTGCTGAAAAAAGTGGTGCAATGGATAAAGGATGGAAAGATCGGAGAGGTTAGAATGGTGAGAGCATCTCGCTGCGCACGACAGGATTTTACAATGGAGCAACGACAACTCAATCCAAATCTGGGCGGAGGAAGCCTGCTGGATGTTGGAGTGTATGTGATCTCCTTTGCTTACCAGATATACGGCAAAAAGCCTCTAGAATCCATAGGATTAAGTCATATTGGCGAGTATGGCTCTGATGAACAAGGGATCACAATTTTGAAATATGATAAAGGCGAAATAGCTGATCTCTCTTTTGCGTTGCGAACGAATGCCGTAGACGAAGCATATATTTTTGGCACGGAAGGTTATATCAAAATCCCTGCACTTTTTGCTGTCCCCAAAAAAGCTTCTCTTTTTATTAAAGATGAAGAAGTGGAAGTAATCGAAGAAGATCCCGGAAATGCGCTTGCCCACGAAGCAGAAGAAGTGATGCGATGCATGAATTTGGGCTTGAAAGAATCCCCATTCATGACTTTGGATGAATCGATTCAAATTATGGAAACCATGGATACCATCAGAAAACCATGGAATTTGACCTATTCTAATGACAAAAAATAATGATCAGAGATGAGCACTAGCATATCAAAATTCAATTCAATTATCTTTTTTAGTTTAATAATCATGTCGAGTTGCAGCTCGGTAGATAAGAATTCGCCTCACCCTGAGCTCAATCCTGATTCTCCAATCATGCTTCAAGGTGATTGGGTTCCTGACAATCCGCAGGATATTGACTTCAACAATTTGCCACGCATCCCCAGTGAACATGTTATCGTGAGTGATGTTCGTGCAGTAGAAGGAGTAAACCAGCACAATTATCTGGTGTTTCACGAAGATAAATATTGGCTCATGTGGAGTGAAGGCCCAGGGGTGGAAGATCGTGTTGGCCAGCGTGTTGCCTATGCAACAAGCACGGATGGTTTGACATGGAGTGAAAAGAAATTCATGACACCCTACCCTCCCAACTCCAGTCCAGATTCTGAATATTATAATACCCGAACAGACAAAGGAAATCGCTATATTTCACGTGGATTCTGGCAGCGAGAAGGTGAATTATTGGCACTAGTTTCTTTGGATGAAGCTGATGGATTTTTTGGAGAAAGCTTAGAACTCAGGGCTTTTAAATTAGATCCTGACAAAGAAACTTGGGAGGATATTGGCCTAGTTTATGACAATACAATCAATAATTTCCCCCCTAAATTGTTGCCCAACGGAGAATGGATGATGACACGTAGATCGTATGATCGGCATGTCTTCATACTTACAGGAGGCATAAAAGCTTTCGATCAGTGGGAAAGTCACTCAGTTGTGCGTGTTGACGAAAGTGAATTGTTGCCCGAAGAACCTTACTGGTGGGTACTCCCTGATGGAAATTTACTGGCTTTGTTTCGAGACAATGCCAAAAGTGGCTACCTTTTCCGCGCATTCTCTACCGATCTAGGTCGTAGCTGGAGCAGGCCGGTACGCACTGATTTTCCAGATGCCAGTTCGAAGTTCAATGGCCTGCAACTAAGTAATGGCCAATATATTTTGATTTCCAATCCAAACCCTGAAAAACGCGATCCGCTAGCTCTTTCCATCAGTGAAGATGGAATTATATTTAATAAAATGGGCTATCTTTTTGGTGGCAGGCGCATCGACTATCCACACGTCATTGAGCAGGATGGCTTTTTATTGATTGCATTTTCGGGAGGAAAGCAGTCCGTCGAAGTATTGAAAATAAATATCAAAGAATTGGGTAAGCTGACGATGCCAACTGCCTTTTAACACAATTATACATTTTTATTCATTTTATAAAACAACAGAATATTCATGAATTACAGTAGAATTAAATATTTAAGCATTTTTTTTCTTGGGTTAATGCTCATGGCCAATGCCAATGCACAGACAAATATCAAGCAGCTCGCTGACGATAAATTCGAAATTGAAATTTCCAGATCATCATCTTCACCTATCAAAATATTGCAAGTGACAGATTTGCACCTTGGTAGTACCGATGAAGGAAAATGGAAAAAAGACATCATTACTTTTCGCCGGATCAAGCAATTGGTAGATACTTACGATCCTGACATGATCGCGATTACAGGTGATCTACTGACAGGGGAAAAGCCATTTGGCACGTTACTGTGCGCATCTGTCGTTAACTTTTTTGACGGATTAGAGCGGCCTTGGCTTTATGTATTTGGAAATCATGATCCTGAGGGAGGTTTCGGCAGAGATCAAATTGCAGAGGTTTTTTCCGTATCAAAGTGGGGAATTCTCGGCAATCACCCTGTGGACAACGAGTATAAAAAAAAATACGATTACGTTGTAAACGTAGCGTATACAGATCAGAAAAAACCAGCTTGGCAGATATATGGCTTTGATTCGGGATCTAAAAAGGGCTACAAATCCATAAAGCAAGACCAGTTAGATTGGTACAAGAATATGTCAGAAAACTCTGCGAAGAAGTTTGGTCAAGACACCAGAGCGATTTCCATCTTTCATATCCCATTGATCGAATACCAATATTTACAAGATGACAAGTCCATCAAAAAGTATGGCAAAGTTGGAGAGAAAGTTTGGTATGAGGAAGACGATGGGTCTGTTTATAAAACCTTTCTGGACGTTGGAAACATCGAAGCCACATTCTGTGGACACGACCACTATAATAATTATTGGGGCAAGTACAAAGGTGAGATCACGCTGGCGTATGGATACATTAGCGGAGAAGCTACAAAATACGCCTATCCTCCTGGCGGTAAATTGATCACCTTGCCGGGAGATGGTGGCGAGATCCAAATGGAAAACGTCGCGCCGGATTATAAGGAAAAAGACTATGAATATTAATTGAGACAATCTCTGTTTCACACCCGTCTAGTTAAAGTTAGGTGTGGATCAGTAGATTAAATATTTACCCATAAACACACCCAAAAATTTACTACTCATGGATTTTAAAGGCATTTTTAGAGTCAAAATCGTTGTCCTCCTTTTAACCCCAAACCTGATTTTTGCACAAGCAGATAAGGTCCAACTTCACAAATGGATGACAGGATGGAATCTTCTTGGCCCCTTGCCCCTTGAAGAAAGTGCTAATGAATCCATCCACCTACCCGACTTTGAAAAGGATTTTCTGGCGAAAAGTGGTGGAGAAACTAACCCAAAGGTAAAGGTTGGCCAAACTGTAAAAGTGGGCAACACCAAACTAAAATGGATTCATCATAATGACCCAGATTCGATCATAAATCTGGACGAAGCCGTTTCAAAAAGATCGTATGTCGCTGCCTATGCTTACAAAGAAATCCATAGCGATGAAGAGGGGATTTATATTTTCTCCTTGGGATCGAATGATGGAGGAAAGCTTTGGATCAATGGCACCGAAGTTTGGGATTATCCCGGCGCACGTGCCTGCACACCCGACTCAGATTTAATCCCTGTCTATTTCAAAAAAGGAATAAATAAAATCTTGATCAAAGTAGAAGAACGAGGAAATAGCTGGGGATTTTGCGCCAGAATTCTTCCTTTCAATATTGATATTTTTACAAAAAACAAATCTCTTTTCAAAGTTGCCACGTTACCAAGCGGCGAATCTGAATTGCGGTTTTTCTTAAGTGAAGCCGCCAGTGAAAATCTGTTCAATGAGGTGAAACTGGAAATATATTCTGATGACAATAACTCGCACCCCATCTGGTCGGGGGAGTGGAACAGGAAGGCTAAAATGTCTCTAAAATCCATGAATCAAGCATATCAACCCTATTTATTAAAGTTAAAGGCTAACACCAAAGACGAACGAGTTTGGAAAGACGAGATTAAATTTCATTCAGGCAAAAGGATTGACTACTCCCTTTTTGAGAATGGAAAAACCGATTACCAGATCGTTCTTGGGGCAGACGCTTCAGAATCAGAGCAATGGGCAGCCGCCGAACTGCAAAAATCCCTTAAGGAAATAAGTGGGGCCAACTTCGAAATAGTAAATGACGATATGCCAATCACTGGCAAGAAATTGATCATTGGATATAACAAACACTCCCAAGAATTACTAGGAGGTAATTTCAAAAATCCTGAGTTAATGGATGAATCCTATTTTTATAAAAACATAGGAGCCAATATTGTCTTACTCGGTGGTAAACAGCGCGGAACGATGTATGCCGTTTTTTCATTTCTGGAAAATGTCCTGGGAGTTCGCTGGTATACACCCGAAGTAACGGTAGTTCCCAGGCGTGAAAAATATAGTTTTGATTATTTATATCATCATGAAAAGCCAACACTTCAGGTAAGGAACGATTTTTACTACGAGGCTTTTGATCCAACTTGGGCAGCGCACAATAAAATAAATGGAGCCATGGGTTTTCGTAAGCAACATGGAGATATCGAAGGTTATTGGTCTGTACATACTTTTTTTCCGTTGATGCCGCCAACTGAATTTTATAATGAACACCCGGAATACTATAGCTTGATCGATGGAAAAAGAATCCATGACAATGCACAATTATGCCTTACCAATCCCGCTGTATTGGATATCATTACAACACGATTGAAAGTGAAAATGCGCGAAAACCCCAGCAACCTGATTTATTCTGTTTCGCAAAATGACTGGAGAAATCCATGTCAGTGCAATAACTGCCAGAAAATAGCCAAGGAAGAAGATAGTGAAGCCGGTGTGATGGTTTGGTTTGTCAATCAGGTGGCTGACAGGGTCAAAGATGAATTTCCCAACAAATATATTGGCACACTCGCCTATCAATACACAAGAAAACCGCCTAAAAATATCGTGCCAAGAGAAAATGTCGTGATCCGTTTTTGCAGTATAGAATGTTGTTTTGCCCATGACTTCAAAAGCTGTCCTGAGAACCGCCAATTTCTGGCCGATCTGGAAGGGTGGTCGGCGATCTCACCGCATCTTTATATTTGGGATTATGTGGTCAATTTCAGCCATTACATCATGCCCTACCCCAATTTCAACGTGCTGCAGCCAAATATTAAAACCTTTTTGGAAAACAAATCCATCGGGATCATGGAGCAGGCGGCCTACCAGAGCAGAGGCGGTGAGTTTGCAGAGTTACGGGCTTATTTGCTCTCAAAACTACTATGGAACGATGAGAGCAATGTCGAGGAGGTAATTGATGATTTTATGTTTGGATATTATGGAAGAAGTGGCCAATTCGTCCAAGAATATTTTGACTTATTACATGATCAGGTCACTCCAGACACACATATCCATTTGGGGCTGACTCCTGAGGATAAGATCTTCTCGGATAGATTTATACAGGCCGCAGATGAAACATTTGACAGGGCTGAGAGCGTCGCAGAAAGTAAGGAACTGCTGGAAAGAGTGGAGATGGCCAGACTACCCCTGATGTATCTAAAATGTAAAAGAAGCCCTGTAAACGCCAAATATGATGGTAGCTATGACCGACTTTTAGAAATTGCAGAAAGAGAAGGGATCACACATTTTGCCGAGGCTGGAAAGCCACACTTTGAAGCCTTCAAAACGCAGATGGAAAGTGTGGAGTAAATGGTATTATCAATTCAAAAATTGACATACAATATATACTCATAAGATATACTGAACAAGAAAATCATTGCACCTCAAAGAATTGTTTTAAGTTTGTATTTCATTTAAAAACTGATGATGCAAAAGTTATTTACGATTGTTGTGCTCTTATTATTTTCTATTGCTTCAAAGGCACAAGACTCCGTGGCATATTGGCCCAAGCAGATTCAGCTACAGGATGACTATGTGCTGACAATTTATGCTCCAGAACCAGAAAATTTCACTAATAACATTTTAGATGCGCGTGCTGCATTCAGTATGCATGACAATAACAATTTGCCTGTGTTTGGGGCGATGTGGTTTGAGTGTCGGGTCCAAACGGACGTAAAAAATAATGAGGTTAATTTTGAAGATATCCGATTGGTAAACGCCAGTTTTCCTGATGCAACTGCAGAAACTATTCAGGGTTTGCAAAAGATGATTGCTGAATCAGCACCTAATTGGCATTTCAATAGCATCTTGAAATCATTTTATAAAAACCTGAATGTCATCGGCATCAATAATGCTTACAGCGAAAATCTAAAAAGCAATCCCCCAAAGATTATTTATTCGAAATCACCAACTGCATTGGTTTCAATCGATGGTGACCCAATATTGGCCAATATCAATGGTTCAGAAATGTATCAGTATATTGTAAATACACCACAATTCCTAATTAGAAGCAGTAGCGATAAGCAATATTACCTTTATGGAGGTAATTGGTGGTACACCGCATCTGATCCGTTAGGCACTTGGAAATCAATAGAAACTCCACCTGCCTATATTTCGCAATTGGCAAAAGGAGCAAAGGAATTAGGCAGCAGTGATAATAATCAAAATGGAGATCCGGACACTGCACCTAAACTAATTATCACAAAAGATCCAGCTGAATTGATTCAAACTAACGGGGAACCGGAGATTGCCTTAGTTTATGAAAGCCTCCTTCATGTCACCAATTCAAATGATGAAATCCTTTTTGATGCCAATTCCGATTACTATTATGTACTGATCGCGGGAAGATGGTATAAAACTAAAAACATGGAGCGTGGCACGTGGGCCTTTGTTGCTCCAGAAGAGCTCCCTGATTTTTTCAAAGAAATCCCCCCAACTTCATCTGTGTCACATATCCGCATGAGTATACCAGGCACTCCTGAATCAATAAGTGCCGCACTTGATAATACCATTCCGCAAACTGCTATTGTAGATCGAACAAAAGCCACCATGCAATTAGAATTTGATGGCGACCCACAATTTGAGGCAATAGAAGGAACATCTCTAAAATATGGTGTAAATACCAATGGAAGCGTGCTACAGGATAGCACTTCGACATACTACGCAGTAGATCAGGCTGTTTGGTTTGTTTCTGACAATCCTTCAGGACCATGGAAAGTCGCTGATGTTTTCCCAAAAGAAGTTAAGAATATTCCACCAAGCTGCCCGGTATTCAATCTTAAGTTTGTCTCCGTTTATGATGCTACTTCTGACATAGTATATCTGGGCTATACAGCAGGATATACTGGGGCTTTTCTTTACCATGGAGTTGTATATTATGGAACAGGATATAAATACAAGCCATGGTATGGAAGTCGCTATATTCCCAGACCAACAACCTATGGCAATGGAGCCAAGAAAAAACCAGTTAATGTTACCGTGTCAGTTTCTGCAGGTTATGGAATGGGCTACCCAGGTATGGGTTATGGCTATGGAATGGGTTATCCGGGTATGGGCTATGGTTTTGGCGGATATCCTGGAATGTATCCATACGGAGGGTATGAAGGTGGAGTTTATAATAGTATTGATCCCAATGAAGCGTCTTACTCAACCCTCAGTTATAGATCAGAAACAGTCACTTTCAATAATGACAACAATAAACGTGAAAAACCCATAGACCCAAAAAATATCTATAACAACAGAAAAATAGGAATTATCAAAACAGAAGACGCCCAAAGAGATGATCCTATGAAACCTATAATCTTAGAATATAACAATGAATCAGCTCCATTTCATATGTATGCTGATCAAAATGGAAACTTATATCGCCAGGATCAAGATGGAACAACCTATGAACGCAAAGATGCTGACTGGCAAAAAACAAAGGTTGAATGAGAAAATTAGACATTTAGGTCAGCAGAGAATTATTAAATTCTGAAGAAGTGTGTTGTTCTCAATAGGCTTTACAAAAACATAGCATATGGAAGACATGATTTTTTATGATAGGCTGCAATTTGCATTTACTATCACCTTTCATTATTTATTTCCACAGCTGACCATGGGTCTATCGCTGATCATCGTCTTTTTCAAATGGAAATACCTCAGGAAAAAAGAAGAAAAACACAATGACTCTGCAAAATTCTTCATGAAGATATTTGCGATAAATTTCACGATGGGCGTGGTCACGGGGATTCCAATGGAATTCCAATTTGGCACCAACTGGGCTAAATTCTCAGAACTCACAGGTGGAATTATAGGCCAAACATTGGCCATGGAGGGTGTATTCTCTTTCTTTTTAGAGTCTTCTTTTTTGGCTCTTTTTATTTTTGGCGAAAAGCTCATGGGCCAAAAACTTCACTTCCTGACAGGTTTTCTGGTTTTCTTAGGTTCATGGGCTAGCGGCTATTTTATTTTGGCAACGAACGCCTGGATGCAACATCCCGTTGGATATGAAATATTGGACAATGGCGTATTTGTACTAAAAAATTTCTCAGCACTGTTCAGCAATCCATGGCTTTTACCTGCTTTTTTGCACAATCAATTCGCTTCAGTGGTCACCTCTTCTTTTGTAGTTGCGAGCATAGGCGCATTCTACATATTGAGCGAAAAAAATATTGAATATGGTAAATTGTTTTTGAAAACCGGGGTGATATTTGGTTTGGTTTCTAGTTTGCTTGTCGCCTTTCCCACAGGAGATTGGAATGCCAAAAATGTCGCAAAATATCAGCCGGCAGCTTTTGCAGCAATGGAAGGAATTTTTGAAACAGAAGAAGCGGGTTCTGAAATCGTGTTGATTGGGCAGCCCGACATGGTGGAGAAAAAGTTGGATAATAAAATTGCTGTTCCTAAGATCCTCAGCTTTCTCACGCATGGAGAATGGGACAAGCAAATCCCGGGAATGGATCAATTCAAAGAGGACGAATTGCCAACCAATATTCCGGCTTTGTATTATTCCTACCACATCATGGTGGGACTTGGAACAATCTTTATTGGCATCATGGTTTTAGCAGTGTTTTTTCTTAGAAAGGAAAAATTATACACGTTCAAGCCATTGCTTTGGACGATCATGTTTCTATTTCCATTTCCCTATATAGCCAATACTACAGGCTGGTATGTGGCAGAATTGGGCAGGCAGCCTTATCTGGTTTATGGCTTGTTAAGAACGGTAGATGGGGTTTCACCGACGGTTTCGTCCGGCAATACCTTGTTTACCTTGCTGGGCTTTGTTGGCCTGTACATATTGCTGGGTTTGTTATTTTTACTTTTGGTTGGAAAAACGATTTATCAGGGTCCAGAACCTCAAAAGCATTAAGTTATGGAAGTATTTTGGTACACAATGATTGCCATGGTTTTGGTGGTGTTTTTTATCCTTGATGGATATGATTTTGGTGCCGGCATCATCCACTTGTTTTTTGCAAAATCAGAAAAGGATAAAGAAGTAATTGCCAAATCTGCGGGCCTATTTTGGGATTCGAATGAAGTTTGGCTTGTAGCTGCGGGAGGAATGCTTTTCATGGCTTTTCCTACCTTTTACGCCTCAGTTTTTAGCGGGTTCTACTTGCCACTCATCATCGTTTTGTGGTTGATTATTTTCAGGGCTATTGGTCTGGAGTTTAGAAGTCAATTTAATTATCAAATGTGGAAAGCCATTTGGGATAAATCCTTTGGCATTTCCAGCTTGTTTTTAGCCCTATTTTTTGGCATCGCTCTGGGCAATATCGTCAGAGGAGTTAATTTAGGAAGTACCTCAAATGGCATTTCAGTTCACGAGGCGCATTACTTTTTCTTGCCACTTTGGGATTCTACCTTTAGCCCATTGAGCGGCACACCGGGAGTGATTGATTGGTTTACAATAGTGATAGGTCTGATTACTGTTGTCACTCTTGCCATACATGGGGCCAATTGGATTATCTTGAAGACAAACTCAAGCATAAACCTTCAACTCAAATCCGTCATATTCAAATTAAATATTGCGCTATCTCTGCTAACGATATTTTCTTTATCTCTTTGGCTCATGATTAATCCGGATGCTTTGGATAATTTCATGGAAAAACCATGGCTTTTGATCTTTACGGTTATCTACTTCTCAGGAGTCTTCGGGTTGTTTTTTATTAAAAAAATAAAAAAGGATATCTACGGCTTTATATTGTCATCATTAATCATTGTCGGAGGAATCACATCGACTTTGGCTTCCATATTTCCAGTCATCTTGCCATCTACAAATAGCATCAACGGACCACTAACCATTTATAACACTGCCGCCCACGAATACGGATTGTCAATTGCTTTAAATTGGTTTGTTGTTGGTTTCATACTGTTGTTTGTGTATCTCATAGTTCAAAAAAGGCTTATGGGAGGAAAAATAGACCATATGGATTACGGGCATTAAAAAATAAATCCAATGACTGCTACGTTGATTTCACTTATTAGCATTTCGATTGGTATCATCGGCTCCAACCTGACAGGATACATTTTCAACAAATATTCCTTTGATCTGGTAGGCAATACCATCGCCGGTGTTTTTGGAAGTATATTCTTCATAAAATCCCTAGGGAGAATGGGTTTCGATTTAAGTTCGATTGTGCAATCAGAGGAAGTCAATATTGGCTTGTTTATAATTAATGCCATCGTTTCGTTTTTTGGTGGAGCAATCGCCCTCATTCTAATTTATAAATTAAAAAATAGGATGAACAAAGCTGAAAAATAGATAGTCAACTCCTTAATTTTTCATTTCCTAATATGATCATAATCGAAGGTTTTCAAAGAATTGGTATAGTTTTTTATGGCATTTTACCCATTGATTTTTGAATACTGAATATATGACTTGTTCCGATGTATCATTGTATTAAATTTGTGAATTACTTAAAATAACAATCCTATGAAAACCAGAAATTGTATCCCTGTTATTATCGCGATTTTCGCGTTGTACTCGTGCTCACCTAAAAAAGCACAAGAAGAAAAATCAGAAGAACAGAAAGGAATCGCCTATGATGTCGCCGCAGCGAATGTCAAATGGACGGCCTTTAAACTAACGGAGCGGGTCGGCGTATCCGGCACCTTCCACGACGTATCAGTGACAGCCGGTGGCGAAGGATCTGTGGAGAATGTACTCTCCAATGGCACTTTTTCCATCAATACATCAAGTGTGGATTCTAATGATTCGATTAGAGACCCAAAGGTCAGGGAGACTTTCTTCGGCACGTTCAACACACCTACCATTACCGGCAAGATCGTATCGGCAAGCGGTGGCAATGGACAAGTGGAGTTGAAGATGAACGACATGACCAACACAGTCCCTTTCACGTACGTTGCCAGCGACTCTGAACTCGTTTTGAATGCATCAATCGACGTGACCGACTGGAACGGCACTGATGCGATTAAGGCACTCAACGGCGTGTGTACACTCCTGCACACAGGGGCGGATGGTGTCGCCAAATTATGGCCAGACGTGACAGTGCAGGTGACCATCCCTGCCAAGAAGTAATCGATCCCGAACCAAGCGAAAGCTTTGGGGTAATCCCAATGAATCGTCACTTCTACTTTCGTTGAAGTGACGATTTTTTTGTTTGAGACAATAATGGATTCTTTGAGCACTTTCATCTATTTTTATGCAGAATTTATTTTTCATTCCCGAAAATCTTAAGCTTGTGTACTGCAATCCCAACCCCTTATAGTTGATTTAGTGCTCAAAAAAGGGCTCAAAATCCATGAAACCAGAAACTATCTTATGATAAATCAAATGTTATGATACAATGAAAAAAACGACTCTCCTACTTCTGCCATTTATTGTCATCCTTTCTTGTTTTACGAACCTCCGGGCGCAGATAACTATCAAAGACCTTGACAAAGCGGCGGCTTTCAGCTTTTCCATCATGAGCGACAATAAAGGCTACTCCATTGAAAATCCTGCCATGAAAAAATGTGATCTGTGGATCAGGGAAAGTGGAGATGCGTTTATTCTCGGTTTGGGCGATCATGTAAAAGTGAACAGGCTCAATCCATTCCTGAAATTGATAAAGCATGATACCCTATGGCACAATCACTTCTATCCAAATGTTGCTGATGGCGAAAATGAATACTGGGGAGATGGACAGGGAGATTGGGGAGCAGGTGCACCCATCCTAGATTCTGTTGATTTGTCCAGTAGAGAAAACGTGCAAATCAGGGATAACAAATGTGAATATTATGCCGTCGAAAACCATGAAGGGATCACCGTGCACATCATTCAGTTACACTATTCTGATAGTCCGGACGATCCAAATTTTGCATTCAACGAAAGCAGCCGACAATATCTCATGGATAAGTTGGATGGAATCGACAAAACAGACGAGGATATTATCGTGGTACTGGCGCATGATGGCCCGTGGGTGGAGCAACTGAGCGCAAAAAGAAAAGCCAAACTAATAAACAAAGCCGACCTGATTCTCGGGGCGACTACGCACATGTTTCAGCGCTATCATTTTCTGGGAAAGGGTGTGGATACCGGAGCCGCTTCTTTCAATACCGGTGCAGTTGGCAATAGCTTGGTCAGCGGTTTCCTACAAGTACACGTGCTGAAAAACCCGACAAAAATGGTGGTACAATATCAAATGACCCACAAAGATAACCGCCAACTCCAAGACAAAGAATATGCCTTTGAAAAAGTCATTAATGGAAAAATAACAGCAATAGATTGGGCAAATTATCAGATTGATTAGGGAATTATGAGAATTATATTTTTTGCTCTTTCGATTTTATTTGTGGGTAAGTTCAGTTTTGGCCAGACGGGCATCCAGTTACCGATTGCTTCTATAAAAACTTCAACAACCACCGGAGAAAAACCGCAATCGAAGATTTGGAAATATGAAGATGAATTTTATTCTGTTTTCCCAAATGACAGTGGCACCCATGTTTGGAAACTGGTAAAAAATAAATGGATTCAGCATAAGCTCCTTACCACCAATAAAAACTCAAAAGCCGATTGCTATGTCGTGTCTGACACTGTCTTCATACTTTTATTTCAAGTACCAAAATCAGAATTCACAGTTTTAAAATTCAACGAGAGCGGTCAAAAATATCAATTCCTGAACCCTAGAGACACTATTTCCCAAATAACTTTTGATTCCAGTACTGAAACAGCAACCATTGCTTTTGATTCCGAATCAACGCTTTGGATGACCTATGAGGCCAACAACAATATTGAAGTCAGAAATTCAACCCCACCTTATACAAGTTGGTCGAACTCAGAACACATTTATACAGGTGTTGCTGATGATGATATCAGTGCAATAGTGACTATGTCGAATTCAGTGGGTGTATTGTGGTCAAATCAGGCAACAGAACGCTTTGGTTTCAAGTCTCACAAGGATGGTGATTCTATTTCCATTTGGTCTCGTGATGAGGTTCCAGCATCACAAAGTGCATTGAATATTGGTAAGGGAATGGCTGATGATCACTTGAATTTAAAGCATACTTCAGATGGGGAATTATTTGCAGCCGTCAAAACAAGTTATGATACTCCTTCATACACAAAAATTGGATTGCTTGTAAGAAGATCCAATGGCACTTGGGATGATCTGCATCATGTTAGTTATTTCGGAACTCGTCCGATAGTAGCCATTGACAATGGCAATAGGTTTGTTAAAGTGTTTTATACTTCAACAGAATCCGGGGGAGACATAATGCTAAAAGAATCAAAAACCGATTCAGTAGAATTTGGTAAAGGAATCATTTTTCTTGAAGGCAACTCATTTAATAATCCTTCATCAACTAAATTTCCATACGATGGCACCAATATTGTAATAGCTGCAGGCGACAACATTATAGTTGGAAAAGCCATTGATTGACTTTCCTGCTTTGCACGTGTTTGCAACTTGAGTATATCAATTTATTGAAACTCCCACTTTGCTTTTTATTGAACCTGAATAGTGTAGACATCTGTGAAAGTGGCAGAACCTGCGGAATTGCTCACTCCCACATCGATCAAATACGTGCGGCCTGTTCCGAATTCCAGCAGATCGGTTGTTTGGATAACGCCCGTGCTAGCGTTGATAGAGATCGCTGTATTTGCAGGTGTGATGTCCACTATGGTAAAGGTGAATGGTGTGCTTCCATCTACAGTGGGCATTACCGATGAGAATGAGCCGAAACTGTTGATGACCAGATTATTTGGATCATATACAAGATTGGTAGGAAGAATTCCACTTAAGATCGGCTCGTCGCAAAGGTCGCCTGTCCATCCTTCTTCGCATTCACAAGAGCAGGTAGCTGCTGTGAATTGGCCGTGCTCGCTACATACTGGAGGATCACAAGGTTCTTCTGGTGTTGTAAATGTCACGGTCATTTTTACCGAACTAACGCAAGCACTTACCGTGAATTCAATGGTGTAGTCGGTTTCAGGCATTAGATTTGAAAAAGTGAATGATTGATTAAGTTGGTCTGTTGTAGGATAACTGATGAATAGTGGTGAGTTGATATCAAATGGAACAATATTAACTTGCATTGAACTAGTTGTGCATGCAATGACATTACAGCTTTCAGAACAACCAACCTCATCCGTAGAACTTAAACGGTCGCTCCCGAAATTTCCCTGAATATGGATGATCACACTTGTAGGGTTTACTTCCATCACGGTTGCTTCAACATCAGGGTCTGTCAGTGAGCATATTTTTTCGCAGCCCATTAAGTTGCTTAGCATGGCGAATAAAACAAAAATAGCAAAGCGGGAGGTAATTTTTGAATGAGATGTTTTCATGGCTGTTCAGGTTGGTTACGTCATGTTACAATTTAATGTAAATATATAAATAAATCAACAAGCCAGAAATTATTTATAAATGAACACAAGTAAGGCACAAAAAGGTTTTTTTCAAAAAAAGGAGCCTTTGGAAAAATAACAGCAATCGATTAGATGAATTATCAGATTGATAGAGGGAATTGACGCTTACCTTTCAACCACGCAGATCAAATGAATTTATCATGGATTTCCCGCCGAATTGGTGTAAAAAAAGCATCAAAAATCCATAGATACATTATATTAGTTGCACACATAATCTGCATAATCAAAACAGATGAAGAAAAAAAGATTTCGAGAGTTAGACGCCTTAAGAGGATTAGCAGCTATAATGATTGTACTTTTTCATTATACAATGAGTCGAAATGAGGCTCATTTTGGCTTTAAACTAGGTGTTACCGGAGTAGATTTATTTTTTATGATTAGTGGATTTGTAATTTTACTAAGTCTAGAACACACTAAAAAATCAGGGCAATTTATAATAAATAGAATAAGTAGATTATACCCAACTTATTGGACTTGTGTTACTATAACTTTTACTCTATTGGTGTTACATGGGATATATAAAATGGATTTCAATCGAGTAAGTATTGTGCAATATTTAGGCAACATGACAATGTTTCAGTTTTACTTAAAAATCCCCAACCTAGACGGCCCATATTGGACAATGATTGTAGAGATGTTATTCTACATCTTCATGGTATTGTTATTTCATTTCAAATGGCTCATTCATTTAGACAAAATAGGAGTTTTATTGACCATTCTGATTGTTGCAATGGTATACTTTCCTGTTCATGATGTTTGGGTATCGAGAGTGCTTTACGGGGTTCCTTTATTGCAGTTTTGGCCTTTGTTTTTTTCAGGCATTCTATTTTACAAAATCATGGCAAATAGAACCCACCTTACTAAATATTATGGGATGATTATTCTTTGTTTGGTTTCTCAGATTGCTCTATTCGATTTTTTCGGGCAATCCAGGTTTTTTATAAATTTTTGGGAATATGCTATTATGTTAATTCTTTATTTTTCCATTTTTTCTTTGTTTGTTCATGGCAAACTAAAATTCATCATTCGCAAACCTTTATTGTTTTTGGGCAAAATCTCATTTGCATTATATTTAATACATCAAAAATTATCAATGTGGTTTGTTATACCCATTTTGAACAATAGATTAAATATGAATTTTTGGATGGCTTCGGCTATTGCACTGATTTGTTCAATTGGTTTAGCCACCTGCATTACATATCTTATTGAAGTTCGATACAGTAAAAAAATGAAAAACAAACTATACGTGATCTTCAATAAACAGCATTAAGTTAACTACTCGTACCTCAACCGTTTCTTTGCAAAAACAAGAAATAACATCTTAAGATTATCCATATATTTACGCTATCGTGCTAATCGCATAAATACATTTTGTTTTGTGATAATTATCTCAAATATTTTTTTTGAATGAACTACCCTAACCACAATTACCTCTTTTTATTCCTGATAATGGCCTCATTTTCCATGGGTTGTAAAACAACTCCGCAGGAAGATTCCGGCAAGGAAATCACCTTACGTCTTACACCATCAGCTGAAAATCCCAGAAATAGCGAAGGAGATTTTATCCAGCTTAAAGATGGTCGGATATTGTTTGTTTACACACATTTTACCGGAGGAACGGGTGATCATGCCCAAGCTTATTTGGCCGGAAGATATTCTAGTGATGGCGGAAAAACCTGGACAACAGAAGATGAAATGATCATAGCTAATGAAGGCGGAATGAATGTGATGTCTGTTTCTCTATTGCGGCTAAGTGATGGAAGTTTGGCCCTTTTTTACATTAGAAAAAACTCCGAAACGGACTGTATACCATTCATGCGCATCTCTACCGACGAGGCAAAAACTTGGAGTGATCCGATCAGGTGTATGAATGACGAAGGATACCATGTTGTCAATAACGACAGATTGGTTCAATTGCCCAATAGCAGGATCATTTATCCCACAGCACTACATGGACAGCTTGAATCCAGAATGATTGCTAATGGAAGGATCTATAGCTATTTCTCGGATGATCTTGGAAAAAACTGGTCAAAATCCATGGAGGTTCCCAATCCTAACAACGTCGTGTTGCAAGAGCCAGGAATCGTGGAATTAGATCATGGAAAATTGATGCTTTTTTGTCGAACAGATGCCGGTGTACAATACTTCTCTTATTCGGAAGATAAGGGGGAAACCTGGTCGCCGATCGTAGCGGGAAATATAAAATCTCCACTTTCCCCAGCCTCGATCGAGCGCATTCCAAAAACAGGCGACTTGCTGTTAGTTTGGAATAATAACTACGAAGAGTCAAGAGACGGTGGCTATCGAACCCCATTCAACCTTGCCATATCAAAAGATGAAGGAAAAAGTTGGGAGAAAATCAAAACCATTGAAAGCGATCCTGACGGGTGGTATTGCTACACCGCCATAGAATTCATGGAAAATCATGTGCTTTTGGGACATTGTGCCGGAGATAGAAAGGGAGGGCATGGATTGGCTACTACGCAAATCACACGCCTTAGTCTGGATTGGATTTATCAGGATGCTACTCCAGATCCCCGTGTGGCATCAGATAAAAATGGAAATATCCAATTGGCAGCTCACGAAGAAACATCTCAAATATATTATACCCTTGATAGTTCTCTACCAACGCAAGATAGCATGTTTTTATATAAAAATCCTATCAAAATCCATAAAAAAGCCCAACTGCGGATGCAGGCATTTTCACATGACAAAACGCCCAGTCAGATCGTCTCTGTCGAAATTGGCAATGATATTTTCGAAGAAGCACAGCAACTGACGGAGAAACCAACACCCGGACTCCACTATAAATTTTACAATGGAGCATTCGACAATGCGAAAGCCATCGAAAAAAAGCGGGAATCAACATCGGGTATAATACCTCAATTTTCCATAGAAAACAGTAAGCAAACAGAAAATTTCGGTTACATCTTTAATGGATATATCAATGTCCCAAAAGATGGATTATACACCCTTTTTCTTGAATCAAACGATGGAAGTGTATTATTCCTGAATGACTACATACTTATTGACAATGACGGGGCACATGGAAATTATGAAAAAAAGGCTTCTATTTCCATGAAAGCAGGTATGCATAAAATCTCGCTCAACTATTTCCAGCAAGGTGGAGGAAGCACATTGACGCTATCCTGGCAAAGTGACGATTTCGAGAAAGTAGAAATTCCTGCAAATGTGCTTTTTCACGGTGATCAATCATTTCAAGATGCGGTTTCTTGGCTGGGATTCGAAGCAGATCGAATCATACGCGAATCCGTCAGAACAATGGATGACGGCACAGAGGCCTTTCCGCCACAAGTTGGTCTTGGGTACGAGGCTTTTTGGTTGCGCGATTATTCCTATACCTTGGAAGGTTCTATCGATTCATATTCTGACAAGGAACTTAATGATGCCTGTCGTCTTTTCGTCAATGGGATGAATGACGGTGGTGCAGGTGTTGATTGTATCAAATTTGATGGCACGAATATTTATAAACCGGGCTTTGGCACCATGGGAAAAAACCCGGTGGCAGACGGCTCACAGTTTACTGTAAATGTTGCTTGGAATACCTATCAGAAAACTAAAGACAAAAAGCTGCTAAAATCCATGATTGAGCCATTGATAAAAACTATGAATGCGGTGCCACGCAACCCAAATACACATCTGGTACATATCATTCCCGGTGAGGAACAAGAGCGTTGTCCGTATGGATTTACAGATACAGTCGGCAAGCAGGGAGACTTACTTTTTTGCTCACTTTTGTTCGTTCAGGCGAGCAGACGGCTTGCTGATTTACTATCAAGTCTTGATCGTACAGAAGAATCCAAACATTGGAAGAATGAAAGTGTTAAGATAGAAAAAAACATCCGAAATGTATTTTGGGATGATAGTATTGGCCTCTTTAGAGCCGCCACGGTTCAATGCAAAGAACCTGATATTTGGGGCTCGGCTTTTGCCGTTTACCTCGGAATAGCTGATGAAAAGCAGTCCTTTTCCATAGCCAAATACTTTCAGTCTCAATACAATGAGATAGTACAAAAAGGACAAATTCGGCATTTGCCGGGCGGCGTTTATTGGGAAGTGGCCCGCAAGCGCGACGACTACCAAAACGGTGCCTTTTGGGCAACTCCTACGGGTTGGTTTGTTTACACACTTGATCTTGTTGACCCCAAACTAGCTGACCAAACCGTCGTGGACATGGTCAATGACTTTAAGGAAAATGGTGCAAATGAATGGATTTTTGGTTCCACCTACCGACTATCAAATTATCTGGCAAGTGCAGCATTACCGCTTGAAGGGATTAGGGCTATGATAGATAGAAGAAAAAAAATCTAATATTTTCGCTTGACCAAATGCAAGCGAAATAATATGAAATTATAAACTGCGAAACTACCAAGAATTAGGAAAAAGAGATAATTGTTTCATTAACTCTGTGCTTGCAGATAATCTATTGGCTATTTTGACTTATAGGCACTTTTATTTTGCAATTCAATCAAATTATTTATTTATTCACTTTTGGTTCTAACAACACCGACTTTTTCACACTTGCGAAATCAAATGATCGATTCTCAGGATAATATTATCCAGCCTATTGCACGGCAACCCTTGCGTATTGTTTCTTACCTGGCCACTGGGCGATTGCTGCATTTATCCATGATTTTATTTGTGCTAGAGGCGTATTGGTATTGGGTTATGCTCCAAAATGCCCTGAGCTATCAGTCAAAATTCTGGACAGCCTTTTGGGTAGTTTTCTTCCTCTTTTCATTTCTACATATTTTTTTGGTACAGGCAGATAGCTGGTCGCGATTTCAGGATTACAAACGCGTCAAAGACCAGTTGTTTTTATATGGGTTTAAGAAAAAAATCATCAGGCAATATGCCGGATCGAGGTGTCAACGCAACGCCGTGCAAACTGCCGCAGAAGAGTTGGGATATCTGGATGAAACGAATGCATATCTCTATGAGCTTGGCTATCGTTGGCATCATTTTGTGCCAGATTTCATGGTCCGTGACCCCTTATTTATCTTTAAAGAATACTATTGGAAGCGCACCTTTAACAGGAAATACTACAAGTCAAAAATCAATTTCTGTCAACTTTCTCAAGAATCATATCTCCAATGATATTTGCTGAGCGATTGTGCAAATCGTACAAAGACATCAGGGCTTTAAGAGATGTGAGCCTTACGGTGAAATCAGGAGAAATATGCGGGATCCTCGGGCCCAATGGTGCTGGTAAAAGCACGCTGTTCAAGATTTTGTGTAAGCTGGTCACACCTGATTCTGGCAGCTTCCGCATCGAATCCATCAAGAAAAAGCCACTCGGCGCCATCATCGAAAAGCCGTCACTCTTTGAATATCTCTCTGCCTACGAAAATTTATTGATGTTGTCGAGAATCCAGAAAGCGCCAAGTGATCAGAAAACCATCGAAATGGCGTTGGAGGAAGTGGGGCTGTCGCCAGAAAGGAAAGACTGCGTCAGAAACTATTCGATGGGCATGAAGCAAAGATTGAGCATCGCCATCGCCCTGCTCAACCAACCCGACTGCCTGATATTGGACGAGCCTTTTCTTGGCCTCGATCCGCTGGGCATGCAATCACTGCGGCAATTGATCCAGAAACTGGCGCACAAAGACAACCTCACCATCCTGATATCTTCTCACCTGCTCGACGAATTGAGCAGAACGTGTGACACACTCAACGTGATCAGCAAAGGAGAAATCATTCAATCGGGGACAAAAGACCACATATTGAACCTCACATCCAATACCTATGTGATCCGAGGAAAAAACCTCCTGAAATCCATGGAACTCAAAAACCGGGCGGCAATGATAGAAGGAGATTATGCCTCCCTGCCGCTCACGGCAGCAGACGCCCCTAATTTGCTAAAATCGCTCGTCGATGAAGGTATCGACATTACTTATTTCGGTTCAGAAATGAACCTCGGCCAACTATACCAAAGCAAATGATCGCATTGATCCGGGCAGAATTGTACATGGTATTCAGGCAAAAAAGGACCTATTATGGACTGGCCGCTATCTTGATCATAGAGCTTTTTATCATGGCGGGTGCGTGGTTTCAGGGAAATGACATCATCGATATGATCCTGGAAAATCTATCGCAAAACTTCTACCTCGAAGGCAACCTGCTCAATGGCCATCTCGTGCTTTACATTGTATTGAATGCGCTTTGGTTCAACCTTCCGCTCATCATCATGATCATCGTTTCGGGATTTGTCACCAATGAATACAAAGACAAAACCCTGCAAACAGTATTGCTGCAAGCCGTTAGAAAGCAGGATTATATCCTGTCAAAATACATCATCGCCATCATTTTTACCCTGATCGTTCTTTCGCTGTTGATGGCCAGCGCCTCCCTGTTGGCATACGGTATTTTTGGTCAGGGAGATCTGATTGTTTATATCAACGGCCTCAACTTTTATGAATCGAATGAAGCATTCCGCAGGATCGGCATGGCTTTTATGTCCGGTACATTGCTCATGATTTTTTATAGCGTCACAAGCATCACCATCGCAGTGGTTTTCAAGGAAATGACCATCACATGGATTTTATGTGCTTTATTTCTCATTCTCAATACCCTACTTTTGAAAATTGATTTTGGTAGTGCGGACAGCTGGTTCCTGCCAAAACTGGTAGACACGTGGCAATATTTTTTCCATTATGAAATTCCCTGGCCAGCTGTGCACCACAACCATATTTTGTTGCTGTGCTACACCCTGGTTTTCATGGGTTTTGGCACCTTTTTATTTGTAAAAAAAGACATAGGATGAAGGCACTTTTTTCCATGACATGCTGTTTTTTAATCGTTGCCTATGCTCATGGACAGGGCATCGATCCGGATTTGTTGCGCATCAAAGAAAAGCTGGAATCTGTGCAAGAAGCGTATGCCAAGGCTACGCTGGAGCTCCATGTGAGCTTCATCAACATGCCCGTAAAGCATGCAGACCTTCATTTTAAAAAAGGGAAACCGATCAGCTACACCACCGAAGATTTTATTTTTATACCCAAGCGCGGACTTGATTTTTCGTGGAACGAATTGTTTAAATATGATTTTTTTACGGTTGATCGCGGCACCGAGCTGGTGAATGGGAAAATGCTAAAAGTGCTCAATGCGATCCCTGCTGACAACAAAGCTGATTTTGCCATCATGACATTGAAGATTGACACGGTGCTGAATCAGATCATTGTCTCGGAAATCACCACGCGCAACGAAGGGTCTTATACCATCAAAATGAGTTATGCTTCTGATTCCCTGCTGCCAAGTGAAGTCATCATCGAGTTTGAAGTAGAGAAAATAAAAATACCGTTGAATTTCATGGGCAAAGACACGAAAATAGATAAGGAAAAGTTCAAGGACGAAAAAGTGAAAAAGGGAATAATTTATCTTCATTTAGAATGGAACAATGTGGAGATAGATGAGTAAATCTCAATCCATCCAACTGAATTGCGCCAATACTCTACGGTCACGTGATCACCTGTAGCCACATCCGCGGCCTTTTGAAATCGAATAGCGGAACCAACCCAACAATTAGCCATTAAGTTGGATCTGTTTTGAATCGATCTTAAATTCTTAAGAAATGTCTCAAAACGGCCTTCGCAAAGAAACGTGCCCCGAAGTGCATGTTTTCTTAGCGCTTGTTGGGCACCGTATTTTTTACTAGTATTTCATAATAGTCCTGTATTTCACTAGGCATCAATTGATTAAATTTGGAAATGGCCAAATTCTCTAATAGGTCTTTATTAATGACTTTAATTTTCAGTATTGAATTAGATATATATCTTACTAAATGAAAGTAGAAATCGTTAAGCAAATGACCATAACAATGTTGTGGGCTATTTATTTTATTGTACTTTCCAAAGGATTTAATTAAACTCCGTGACACTCCAGCTGTTGTCAAAAGGTTTTCTATAAAATCAGATTTAATTCTAGGTGCTGTGTCGAGAGAACAATCAACGCACTTAAGATGCCCTTTTCTAGGTAGGAATGATGAGTCAGTGCCAAATAGCATTGCATCAGCATAAACACCTTCAACGATTTCTGAGTGAAATTGTTCGATACTGTCATTGACTATTTTTTTGTCAACCTGCTCACCTGACAAATCTTCAAGGATTGAAACTGTGATGTCGGCATTCCATACATCATTTTCCCAGCTATATCCTCTTGTATAAAGAACATTCGGGTTATTGATTTTCTTGTTATACAATTCATCAAACTCTGAATCCATAGCTGCGATCACCGTGGTAATTTGATGACTCTCAATTTCAAGAGCAATAGCATTTACAGTGGTTTTAGAACCCACCGCCTTAAATTTCAGATTTAGGTCGTTAGTGAACCTATTGAATAATTTCCGCCAAAAAATTATGTCAATAGCTTTTTCGTTGTATTCCTTGGAATAAATGTCCTCGATTGACCAACTCATATTTCCACCTTCTGTGAAAACCACAGCATCTACATTGTAAAATAGGCATTGATTGGCTAGCCCGTTTGATGTTCTTGTAAAGCTCATGCCGTTATATGATTTTCAATTTTTATAACGGAATTTGCGTAACTACTAACGATATCGGGTGAATGTGTTGCGAATACAATTTGTGAATTCGGGTTTATTGCCTTTAAACTACTTACAAGCTTTTCTTGCCATGCTACGTGAAGTGATAGTTCTGGTTCATCTGCAATATATACATGGGGAGTCGATTGTTGTAAGAGACTTTCGCCCAGGATAATAATTAATTGTTTTTCGCCTGAGGACAGATGCTGAAGTGGGAATTTTTTCCCACTCTCGGTCTCAATAAGGAGTTCATTTCTTTCAGAAAAGATCAGCTTCTTGCGTTGTAATAATCCATTTACTACTTCAAGAAAAGTATCTCTATACTTGAAAATCTCCTTTTGTTTTGAAATAAGTTCACTCCATTTCTGGACGACACCATGAATTCTTCTTGTTCCAATTAAAAAGGACAAATCATTTACATCAAGGCGTTCCTTTAATTTAAACTTGTTAATCGATTTATCATATGATTCAAAGTGTTTGTCAAGCTTTTTGGCATAAGATCTTTCAGGTAATTTGAATTCTGAAAAGATGTCTTTTAAATACCTTTGTTCATCGGAAGATTTGATTGTATTTAATACTTTAAACAGTTCTTCTTGAGATTCGTCAGCCAGAAGCGACAAGAAAATAAATCTTTGGAATGATTCAGTTTCTGAAGCTGCTTGACGTTGAAGTACTGAAAAATATCTTAAAAAAGAATTGTTCAATTCTTTGATTTTTTGGTCAACAGATGACTCATTATTCTCTTCTCTGGAGTTTCTGTTACTAACTCTATGAATTGAGAGCCAGTTTATGTTTATCAAAGATTTTATTTGTTCGTAAATGTCCTCATCATATTCTCGTCTTCTTCTACCCATCAGTCTCTGATGAGCGAATTCGGAACGATATCTGAATAGGTTTTCTTCTTCAATTTCATTAAGAGGGTATTCTTTAATTTTTTCCTTAGAAGAAGTTTTTATTCTGAAAACAATTTGCGGATATGGAGTTAAGTCGGACTTCTTTTTTTCTATTTCAATAAAAGGCTTGAATTTGTTATTATGAAAACTTCTTAGTCGGACGTGAACTTTGTCATACTGAATTCTGTCAAGAACAGGGAAGTCAAGCATAAGAGTTGCAACAACTAAGTTGATGAAGGTCGTTTTACCCGAACCATTGACACCGATAATGAAATTAATATCCTTATCAAAATCAATTTCCACAGTTTTGTCTCCCCAAAACCCATCAATTTTTACGTAATCTATATAGTTCATTTTTTCGTTTTATATGGTGCCCAACTAACATATGTAGCGCTCTACATGCCCTTTATCTACCATATGGCTTATACATTTGCTTTGAAATTAGCCAAAAATGGCAATATCCCCGTAGAGGGTGGAGTTTTTTTGTTCCTTTTATCCATTTTGGTATTTACTGGTCTGCCTCGTGTTAAAGCCCTGGCTATTATTTTTTCTTCATCAGCCAAGCCTCAGATACAATCGTTCCCCTTAGCTAAACCTGTAATATTTGGTCCTATTGAAGGTGCCATAATATTTTATGCTTCTCTTAAGTAGTTAATGATTTTATCTAGCAATACATCAAATTCTTCCGAGCTTCCCTGAATCATATTTTTTTGCATTTCGCTGTAATCCGTCTGGAAGTTTTTCATTTGCTTATCAGGAGGAGTTATATTGAGTGCTTTCAAACTCAATGAATTATAATCCGTAGTTTTTACAGGAGTTAATACCTTTCTGTGTTCGATTATGTTTTTGAAAAGTCTTGTATCTTGTAAAGCATCTTTTCCAAATTCAGAATCGAGTATTTTTCCAATGTCATAAAAATGACGAGACATTCTTAGGTGTCTAATTTTTTCTGCCGGCTTCTGAAATTCTTCGTGTAGCAGAATCAGTTTTTCTAAGAAAGTTTTTTGTGGATTAGTCACTTGAACTTCGAACGGAGTTTCTGAGAAATCCATTTCTGGATATTGTTGATCAATAAGAGAATTGATTTTTAATTCTTTGTAAGGTTCTCGCAACGATCTTGCACTTACTTCTATCAGGACTCTTGTTGGTAAGTAAAAAACTTCCTCGAAAACAGATTGGTAGTTCACCTGAATCGTTTCAGGATCCTGATCGGAAATCTTTTCGTTTTCTACAAGTATGTCATATATGCGCCCATCAACCCCATAATTTTCAAGTTCATTTGAGAGAATTGAAGTTAATTCTTCTGATACAAACGTATGACAAGCCCTTCTGAGCTTTCTGATTTCTCCTTTGGTTAATTTACCTTTTAGCCCTAAATACGAACGGTCTATTCCAAGGTCAATGTCTTCTGAGAATCTTTGAATGAGATTGAAGGCTTTACTTAATGATGTTCCTCCTTTGAAGATAAACTGTTTAGCCAGCTTAGAGTTAAAAATCATTCGAAGCATGAGTGTAACCCAGGCATCTTTTTCAACGGCTTGTGGAGGGAGGTTTAAACGAACCCCGACTTGAGTGAATAACTCAACTTGATCTTCTTTCGATAAAGTTAGCCAGTTATTCATCTTGTTATTATAATTTTTTGAATCCAAACAGGGGCATTTCTTAAATTTTTAAAGATTAACTCTTGTTCTTGACTTTGGTAAATAATCTTTTGAATCTTTTGAACCTGTTCCCCTGTTACGTTTTTCTCTCCAATTGCTTTGAGAGCTTGTATAATCAAATTACTTAGTTGGTGATCAATACTGAGGTTTTTGGGGTTTGTTTTTTTGAACTGAATTGTTTGGTTGCCCACCTCAATTTGACGAGCAGAGCCATCTGTTAAATAAACAGCTTTTAACGGGATTTGAGCAGAAAGTCCTAATTTGTTGAGAGCCGTTATTCCCGTAGGGATTATTCGAGCTTTATCTCGTTTTGCAATTGCTTCAGCTATTTGTTCTGCATGAGGAAACATGATGCCAAGTCTTTCATTCTTTTTGGGTAAGAAGTAAATGCCCTTGGCTATTCTGCTAATTTCTTCTTCAGTAGTTAGCCGTTGTAGTGACTTCCTTATTGCTTCATAAGCTCCTAATTCAGTAAAGTCAGAGATAAAGAATATATCTCCATTATTGAATTTGTTTTTTATAGTCTCTAAATTTAACATTGTCCCAAAAATGTTAAAAATATGGGACAAATCAAGTTTGTTTCTAGGATATTTTGTCCCGAAAATAGATAATTAATGGGACAGATAATAAAAGGATATATTTCAGTTATGGAGTGGATGAGTTATTTTATTCCTTTTATCCATTTTGGTATTTACTGGCCTGCCTCGTATTAAAGTTCTGGTTATTATTTTTTCTTTATCAACCAAGCCTCAGATACTATGGTTCCCCATCCACCTGAATTGCGCCATTGCTCCACTGAAACCCGATCTCCTGCAGCTACATCAGCCGCCTTTTGAAATCGAATTTCTAATTTACCATCCACAGTAGTTTGCTTAGGAATATCAAATGTAAATTGATCACTCATCTGCAAAGGCAACTGAAGATCATCCACCAATAGCACATCATCTGCATAAATAGTCTCTGACTTCTGGTTCATCCGCATGGCATAGCGATCCTGGTACCATGGACGCACCAATGTAAACCTGATCCGATAAGTAGCATTGGGGTCAAGATCACGATACTGCAACGTAACTCCCTGAGTTTCATCTTGGGTAAAGTGCATCGATCGCTGGCTGGGACGATTTCCCTCTGAAAGCATGTCGTCTACATAAGGTTGTCCATGATCGTAGGGATATCCAACAACAACATTTGGCGCAGGATTCGCCGTGCCGAGATTATCATAAAACCCACCTTCTCCAGGATTTTCATAATCGACAATCATGGCCAGCAAATCTGCACGTTCTTTCTTTGGAGCATCCAGCGCGCGCTTCAATTGGCGGATCGTCCAACCAAAACCAAGAAAGTCATGTTCCAGATTGAAATAACCATCGTTACGCACGCCAAAAAGTTCGTTGCTCTCCTCTCCCAATTTCCCGGCTTCTTCTCGCAGCGCTTTCATTTCTTCGGTTTCCACCAATTCCTTTTCAGCAAATTCAATCGCATTTTCAATCTGCTCTTTGCTCAGTTTATTTTTCATAATATCCTCAACCATGGATTTTGTGGCCTTTTCTCGCTCAATTTGTTGTTGAGCGCAAAGCTGCACGTAGCGATCCAAGGCCCCTTTTTGCATGTACATACTCCAGAGCCAGTTATTTTCTATGGATTTTGAAGGTATTTTATCGCCTGCTTTCTTCACTAGGTTATAATAGTTGACGATGCCCGCCTTTTCCGGCAATGGGTTTCCCGGTATTTCTTCTATATTTTCTTCCAATTGAAAAATAGCTTCCGCCATTTCTGGCGCGGCCTCCACTCCAAACCATACCTCGCAATACTCATCCACGACATCCTCTACCGAAGTGCGAGGATTCCAAAGCAATCGCTGCCACATCCACTGATTGAAGTGGTCATGATGCCCACTAGAATGCGTAATGTCGCCAACCCCAAAAGGCATCAAATCCTGAAACACCCGATAATATTGCCGTGGCCATGCAAAAAAGGTCAGGCGATTATATACCATGGTCAGGTATTGATCCGGTTGTCGCTCATAGATATCGTGACTCCAATGTGGCGGCAAATCGCCATTGCGGTCAGCTCGCGGATACATCTGGATGTATGCGTGTTGGGCGTATTTCCAATGGGTTATTTCATTGTAATAAACCAGTTTTTGCTGCGGTGGCAATTGGTGTAAAACCTCTTTGGGGTATAATCCATAAGGTCCAAAACCGGGATAGCGGAACAAATCCATGCGGTGGGTCTGTCTGTGCCCGGGTTGCCAAGAAGTGGCGTCAGAGCCCGGGCCGTAGCCCCACGCCCACAGCCAATCCCTCGGCTTTTCCTGCAAATAGGAAAAAATCGCCTTGTCGTCTGCATTGTCAAATTTCTGATTTGTAAAATAAATCTTGGTCTCTGGATGATACTTGTGGATGATGTTGGCCATTTGCTCTACCAAGGTGATAAACTTCAGACCATAAGGCTTGCATCGATCGCATTCACAACCACCTCCATCACCACCTTGAAATTTTATATAATCAAACGAAGGGTTTTCTTGAACAAATTTTTCAATTTTCTCCAACATGTAACTACGCGCCTCAGGCACAGAGAGACATACGTAGCCATTTCTGCCAATAGATTCTGACCCCAACCATTCCGGGTTTTTGATTTCATGTGCGGTATTAGCTCCAAACCTACCCTGTGTCATCAAACCGTATGATTTGATAAAGTCGTACATCTCCCCTGCATTGGTGCTAAAGACATTTGCCCCGGCAAGCGCATAATCCAGAATTACCCTTTGCGTTTCTTCATCTGTCCATTCCCGAACTTTGGCCAAACGCTTAGCCACATGACTCTGTCCGTACTGAGTTCCACGAATTTCAAAAGCTGGAGCAGTACGGATATTCAATCCTTCAGGCATGGTCAATAAATCATTTCTTATGGATATTTGTCTCAATAATTCCCCGACTGCATAGAGGCAACCCCGGTCATCAATTCCCGCAGCGATTAAACTATTGTTGTTTATTTGCTGCAGTAAGAATCCCTCAGGGCCTGGTGCCAACTCGGTAAGCTTTGGAATGCGATTGGCTTCAAAAAGCCTCTCAAATCCATGGTGATGGTCTTGCCGACCAAAGTAAATAAGTAGTTCATTATCACTGTTTGAAGTAGTTGCTTGCTCTATCCTCACTGACAAATTCCCCAACTCCAGCATACGATCTTTGAGCAAATTGGCGATTTTTAATTCTACATCATTGGCATCTTGCCCGGTGCTGATCGCTATGGATTTATAGGCCTTTTGTGCTTCAGATTTTACATTTGCAAAAAGAATGGCAAGCGCGACAAAAGCGACAAATCGTAAATTGAGCCATTGAGCCAGACTATTTCGGGAATTGTATTTCATAATTGTGGTGTAAATAAGGGTTTAATATAAGGGTTCTATTGTGTTTTTAATGGAAATCCCTTAATTCGGATTTTGTATTTTGGTCTTAGCTTTATTATTTTTTCTCATTATACTTCTAAAAAGCATTCAATTTCCATGGTAGTTCATTTCTTTTTCTATGAAAAAAAGAAACAAACCAAAGAAAATTCATGAACAAACGATGCTACCACCCGCTTCCCTACGCGCCCCTTGCCGTTTGTTCAGGCCTAAGCACCTAATGCGGACCACTACTTTTCTGAAAACTATTTTATCGTTCAGGATTTTTTCTGATTATACTTTTTTCCAAATTCACTTTTCACCTTCTTATAGTATTCCAATAAATTTGTGGTACAACTAAAAAAGGGACTGTTCCCAATCCGAAAAAGGCCATTATAAATCATTATATTTTTCAATTCAAACTATTTACTTTTGTTGGTGTCTTCTATAAGATCACTGTTCTAATTCTATGAAAACAATTGTAATAAGTATAGTTCTGTTCTCTTCACTGATTTTAGTAAGTCTCGCTTGCGAGAAATCTGCTGACGAATGCATAGAAGTAATCGAACCTGAATGCGGTTGCACATTGCAATACGATCCTGTATGTGGCTGCAATGGTAAAACTTATGGCAACGCCTGCTCGGCTGAATGTTCTGGAATCAAAGAATATTCATCTGGAGAATGTGAATGAACAAAAAGTAGATTCAAATAGTCAATCCTTAGTCTATTGAAGTATGAAAGGTAGATTTTAAATTTTAAGCATCTACCCATGAGCTACAAAGTCATCTTTTCCATTTTCATTCTATTGGTGTCGACCACCTTTGCAATGTCTGCACCAATAGATATCTCAAACAGTTCAATAATTATTTCCAAAAACATCAAACCAACAGTTCAAAAATCTGTGGTTATCATTCTACAGGAAGAAATCAGCAAACGCACCGGAATCACTTTTTCCACCGCAAATAAATGGGGAAACAGTAATATCACCATTGCCCTTGCGCTCTCAAGCGATAAGAAATTAGTCGGAAATATCGTCCCAAATCGTGAAGATAAAAGCCTTCCTGAGTGGCAACCTGAAGGATTTCACACTTTCATAGATAAGAAAAATTCTACTTTATGGATCATTGGCGCGGATTCTCGCGCAATCATTTTTGGCATTGGCGAGCTACTGCGCAATGCCAATATGGAATCTAATAAAATCACCATAGCAGAAGATTTTGACATCGCCTCCTCCCCTGCTTATTCACTTCGTGGACATCAGATCGGTTATCGCAATACTGCCAATTCCTACGATGCTTGGACTGCGGATCAATACGATCAATACATTCGCGATCTCGCGCTCTTTGGCACCAATGCCATAGAAAATATCCCGCCACTCAAAAAAGATGATAGCCCACATTTTCCTATTTCTCGCGAAGAGATGAATGTGAAAATGAGCGAGATATGCGATGCCTACGACATAGAGTATTGGGTCTGGACTCCTGCTGAAGTTGACCTTACCGATCCGGAATTGCGCCAAAAAGAGCTCGAATTCCATGAAGCCAATTATAAAAAAGTGCCACGTCTTGATAATATTTTCTTCCCGGGAGGTGACCCAGGTCACAACCACCCGAGAGAGGTTCTTCCTTTTTTGAAAGACCTTCATGAGCGTTTGGTGAAATATCACCCACAGGCCGGGATTTGGATTTCGCTTCAAGGGTTTAGCCAGGAACAAATAGACTATTTTTACCAATATTTAAAACAAAATAAACCAACTTGGCTTCGTGGTGTGGTTTCTGGTCCAAGTAGCCCTTCTATCTCGGAAACACGCTTTCGATTACCTGCCCAATACAAACACCGGCATTATCCAGACATCACACACAATGTGCGCTGCGACTATCCAGCACCCAATTTTGATCAGGCCTTCGCCCTGACTATTGGTCGGGAAGGGATCAATCCGATGCCGGTTTATTATGCCAATGTCCATGGAAAATACGCCCCTTTCACGGATGGTTTCATCTCCTATTCTGATGGATGCCACGATGATGTCAATAAAATTATTTGGAGTCAAAGAGGTTGGGACACGAAAAAAAGTGTCCGAGATATTTTGATGGAATACAGTAGGTTTTTCTTTGGAAATAAAGTGGAGAAGGACGCTACAGAAGGCATTCTTGGTTTGGAGAAAAACTGGGATGGCCCTTTGCAAAACAATGGAAGTGTGGCTCCTACACTTGCTTTTTGGCAAACCCTCGAAAATCAATATCCCGATCTTTCCAATAATTGGAGATGGCAAATGCTGGTTGTGCGGGCATACTACGATGCTTATGTTCGGCTTCGGCTCATCAATGAAAAAGCCCTTGAAATCCATGCCAATAAAATCCTTCAACATGTAGAAACGCTAGGGTCGGATGAAGCAATGAAACAAGCCTTGGCTTTGGTAAACCTAGCAGACACAGAACCGATCGCACAGGATTTACGAAAGGCAATTGACAATTATTGCCATAACTTATATAAATCAATCGGTCTACAAACCAGTGTGGAGCTTTTTCAAGCCAGCAATTCTCAGCGCGGATGTATCCTCGACTTTGTGGATTATCCGCTCAACAACAGATGGTGGCTGGCAGATCAGTTTGAAGCGATCGCCAAAATGGATTCTGAAAAAGAAAAAACAGATCGCATCAAGGTGATCTATTCTTGGGAAAACCCCGGTGTAGGAAGCTATTATGATGATGTTTCAAATATCTCCAACAGCCCGCATGTCACGACTACTGTTTATGATGCTGTGGATTTTGGATGGTGGGAATCGGGATATTCACGCTGGAGACTTTCTTCGCAAGTGTATCAAAACGATCCAATCCTTGAATATGAAAATTTAGACCCCAATGCACGATACATCATTCGTGTGGCAGGATACGGTGACGCCTTGATTCGTGTTGATGGGCGTCGGCTGGAGCCTTTGGTCTATGATAAGGAGCGCGATGGTTTCAAGGAGTTTGTGGTTCCCCGTCAGGCAGTGGGTGACGGTCGGCTGCGAGTCACTTTCGACAAGCCGGAAGAATCGCATTTGCGATGGAGGTTTTATTCCAGCGTTTCCGATGTGTGGCTACTCAAACGATAAAAAATATATTTTCATGGATTTTTATGCCTTTTTGCCTTTCTCCCTTTAGCATTACTCTATACAACATCAACATATGAAATATCTATTTAACATTCTATTCCTAGTTATCTCTGCGTTTCTCTTTTCCTGTTCGCAGGAAAAGAAAATCCCTGATGTTTCCAAGCAACCGGTTTATCAGGACGTCCCCTATTTACAGGATTATGCTGTGAAATATTTGATAGAAGATCAGGATATAGAACTAAAAAAGGTTTTTACTGACAGAAACGATGTCATACAAATACTGACTACAGAAGGCCTTTACCGTCCAAATAATGGGCATTTCCAATACCCCGGAACTTTGGAAAAGGACATCACTTACATTCCGATGGCCGATAAGCAAGTTGCTGACATGATGGTTTATCAAAATCAATTCGTGTATGTAGATGATCAGGCGGTCTTTAGCAATGCATGGGCAGGGAAGCTATTTTCCCGTCATAACATGGTTGCGGCAAATAATATTTGTGCAGGAGATGATTTTACTTTTCTAATTTCTAATGAAAAAAAACTATCCCTAATCCATGATTCTGGAACGGTTTGGCAAGGCTCATTACCTAAAAAGGCCATAATTTCCATGAAATACAATTCAGCGACAAAGCGCTATTATATCCTTAGCGAACATGAGCTTTACACTTTTTCACCGGAAGAAAATGAACTGAATAAAATTTACAGCGGCATGGATTTTACATGCTTTGAAATTGCTAAAACAAACGGTGACCTGCTGATCGGCACAAACGATGGATACATCACTTTGGACGCATCGGGCAAAGCCAAGGGAGAAATCAACAAAAAACTACCATGGACAGAGTTGACATCCATTGCAGAGATCGATAAAAAATTATGGTTTGGATCAATGAAAGGCGCTTTCATGCTCAAGGAAGATGGAAAATTCAACTATTATTTTGGCCAACGATGGCTGCCGGGAGAAGAGGTAAAACACATTTCCGCTGGACCAGAAAATTCTGTTTTGATCTTGACAGACAAAGGTTTGGGACAAATTCATTTTGAAGAAATGACGCTCGAAGACAAAGCAATGGCTTTTGAAAAACAAGTTCGCCAACGACAAATTCGCTATGGCATTAACAGCAATGTGACGCGATTGCAAAACCACGATCTCGCTACAGCTCAAAACAAAGTGGCACCCAGCGACAATCTCTGGACAGGCATGTACCTCGGTAGCCAGCTTTTTAGATATCTCGCCACAGGATCAGAAGAAGCGAGACAAAATTGCTACGAATCATTTGAAGCCATGGAGCGCATGCATGAAATCAATGGAATTCAGGGACTTTTTGGAAGGTCTTTTGAGCGTCGGGGATATCAGAAATTCGACAAGGAATACCGCTCCTACGTGGATAATTATTGGTATGAGGGCTATCAGGGCAATATCAGTTGGCAACATGCAGAAGATCCAGAATGGGATTGGCAAGCTACTTCCAGCAGCGACCAGACGGTTGGCCAGATCTTTGCGCTGACGCTCGTAGCCGAATACATCGATGATGAAGCATGGAAAAATAGGGCGATTAAATTAATAGATGATCTGATGAACTACATCGTAGAAAATGACATGAACTTGGTGGATGTCAATGGCCTTCCTTCACTCTGGGGCAGGTGGAATCCCGAATATGTCAACCGCTTTGGCACCATGATCGGAGACAGAAAAGTATGCTCTTCTAACATCATTGCATTCTTGCAAACGGCCTATCACTTTACAGGAAAGAAAATGTACAAAGAAAAAGCCACTGAACTTATGGAAAAACATGGCTATTTGGAAAATCTAGCCAGACCTGTCTCGGAGATTGGCCCCGCCCCTGAAGATGCGGATCCGTGGAGCAAGATGCTTTCAAGTGGATGGAATCACTCTGATGACGAAATGTATTTCCTTGCCTATTGGGGTTTATACCCTTACGCATTCAATGACACGCTAAAGGATATTTACCAAGAAGCTATCCGGGATCATTGGAACTTGGAGCGTCCAGAGAAAAATTCGCTCTGGAACTTCTGCTATGCCATGACTGGTGCCACGGAATTTGATCTAGACGAATCTATCTGGCACCTCAAAGAATTTCCTTTGGACTTGATACAATTTGAAACCAGAAATAGCCATCGAAAGGATCTCGTATTTTTAGAGCCCGGCTTTTGGGGACAAAATACTTCTGAGGTATTACCTCCGGACGAGCGACCAGAATTAAAACATAACAGATCCCTTTTCAATCTTGATGCAAAAGATCGACAAAGCGAACTCAGTGCTGGTGACACATACCTATTGCCTTACTGGATGGGAAGATTTCTAGGGGTAATTAGTCCTCCTGTTAAAAAAATAGGCTAAAAAGCCCTTAAAATCCATGCCAATAGAATATTTCAAAACCTGAGTTGGATTATAAATTCCTCCGTCATTCCTGACGGAGCTCAGCGGAGATCGGGAATCTCCTAATTTTGGATATGTAGCTTGCGAGAATACTACTCATAGCAGACAGATTCCCGATCAAGGTCCCTGCGCTCCCAAGCCGCGAATGACGTTTAATTTGTTGTTTAGGTGATAATTTAGGTTATAACCAATGTCTCATCCGGTTTCCTCATCCAAACACTCCTAACTTCGACAAGCCCAGTACCTCGCTTTTTGTGGATTTTTATATACAAAAAAAGGTTTACTGAAATAACTTTCAGTAAACCTTTTGTAACTAATTGATTGTCAATATTTATTAATAAGGCAAGCCCGTACCTTGTAATAACCACATTCGTGAGCGAGTATCATCATTTGATGGCCTCTGCACAAAGTTAGATTTTTCTAATCTATCAACAGCTTCATTGTAGTATGCAACATACGCAGGATCTGGTGGATTAGGTGTATCGTAAAGATACCTAATAGGAATTGCAGGCTGATCTGCATCGACGGGCGGTTCAAGATCAGGATAACCTGTTCTACGCCAATCAAACCATGACTCTGGTCTGAAAAACATGGATACATATTTTTGAATCATAATGCGCTCATGCTCATTTGTTGCTTGACTCAAGTCAACCTCTTCCTGACTATAATATTCATCAAAATCAAAACCTCCTACATAGTCACCAAGTATCCCCCAATCATCCATGGAAGCTTCTATTGCATTTTTATAGTGAGATTCTGCATCGTTGACACCAAAAGCACCAATGGCTGCTGCTTCTGCCAATATAAATTCAACTTCAGAATAGGTGATAATAACCATTCCAACATATTCATTAGCATTTTGAAAATACATTTCAGCAAGACGGCTATTAAACGGAGTCGTTTTGGGTTCTACTGATGAAGCTTGGGGACCAGCATTATATGAGGTCCATGACTTTTGATAACCAACTGGTAATCCAACGTACAAACTTGTATCCAAATCATTATAGCCATTAGGGTATGGTAATACTTCAACAGGGAAGCTCTGTCCCAGTGGGTCAGTATATTCGACTGTTGTTGCTGTAGCAACATCCATATCCCATTTCTTTTCAACAGGTCGTAACCACCTATACAATCTCGGATCATTTTGATCTCTTAAAGTATTAACAAAGCCTAACCCCATTCTATCAGCATAGGTAAGTTCACTGGAATTAATTGGGCCTCTAGAAAAAGAAGTACCTCCTGAATTTCCAAGATAATTCAAAACAGCATTGTCATCACTACTCGTGAAAACGTTTTGAGCAGCATCCTGAAATTCTGCGTCTACGTTCACACTTAACTCTGCTTTTTTATTGTTTAATAACAAGCACATCCTGATTCTGAGAGAATTGACAAACTTTATCCACTTACTTTTATCTCCGTCGTACAACAAGTCATATCCATCCAAAACAGGAACTTCATTGCCAGAAATTCCCTCTATCATATTCTTTGCTGTTTTCAAATCAATTAAAATGGTCTCATAAATCTCTTTCTGAGTATCATATTTTGGAAAAACAATTCCTTCATCCAGCTTATTAATTTCCGAAAAGGGAACATCTCCATACATCTTTGCTGCCAAATCTATAAACATAGCCCGATAGACCAAAGCTACTGCCTCCAAAAAAGTGTTACCTTCCTCTACAGCAAGGTCGGACATAGCTTGAACATCTACTAAATTTGAGTATATAGATTCCCACGGGCTAGCGAATCCTGGTGTCCATAATAGAGCATTATACTGCTCCGATTGATAGCCATCGCCAACATTGAAATACTGTACTGTGGAAGCAATTTGTGCATTCCAATAACCTTGCTCGCTATACGTATAGGCTATATTCCTCGTATTTGTTGTGAATAGAAAACTTGGATCGACCTTACTCACATCATTAGGACTTACATTTATTTCCTCAAAATCATCACATGACATGGAAATAGGAATAAGAGCTACTGTTAATATTATTTTAAGTATTTTCTTCATGATTATTATAATTAAAACCCAACATTTAATTTCAAACCGAAACTACGGGTACGAGGAATAACAGAGTAAAACTCATAGCCCGGTTGTGTAGTATTACCAATGGGGGTATAAGCCGTTTCCGGATCGATCCATACATTGTGCTTTGTCCACATAAACAAATTTTGACCGATCAGAGATAAAGACAAATTTTGCAGTTTCGCTTTACTTATTAAAGACTTCGGAAACCTATACGTAAGAGATACCTCTCTTAATTTCACATAAGTTGAACTGAAAGTATTAGCTGATGCCAAATATCTATCCGCTCCCTTTTGCGCATTATACGGACTTAGCCATATTGTTCCCGGTCCTCCATAATTCTCAGTATAGGTACCATCTCCATTGTCTTGGACTCCTACATCAAAACTGGCATCATCTACATAAATCTTCTCTCCGGATGCGTTTATATAACTTCTTTCTTCTCTTTTCACTGGGTCTTCCCATGCAAAACCTCCATATTCAGCAGTTCGGCCTCCTACCCAATCATTTAAGTATTTATCAGGATTCGCTTTGATTTGCTGCGCTATATCCACATTAGGATCATAATCTACACTTCCATTCATTGATTCCGGAAACCTTCCATCATTCTTTCCTTGCCTCAGAGTCTCTGAATAGAATTCCCCTCCTGATCTCCAGTCAAAAACTGCATTAAGACTAAAGTTTTTGTATACGAAACTAGGGTTTATTCCCATTATAAAATCGGGATTGTAGTTTCCAATTTTCTCAAAATTCTCAGGATTATTATCTGTTTGAGGTTTGCCATTAGTAAATATTATGGGTTGTCCATAGTACTCAGAATTTTCATCCTCTACTTTAAAGAAAGGAGCTTGATAAAAATCTCCTACTTGATCACCCGGATAAGTATAAAAATAAGCATACCCAACTTTATACCCAAAATATTCAATCCCATCAGCAAGCTCTATAATGGTAGTTCTATTTCGGGTGAAATTTAATCCTAAATCAAAAGAAAAATCGTTTCGCCTGATAATAGAGGTGTTTAGAGTTATATCCCATCCATTACTTCTTACCAATCCAGCATTTATTTGCTTACTGTTTGCTCCTGAAGTAATTGGCGTACTAATGCCAAGTACCTGGTTTTCATTATCCATCGTATAGTATGTGGCATCCAGGGATATTCTGTGATCAAAGAAAGACAAGTCTACTCCAATTTCTTGAGATGTAGCTATTTCCGGTTTTAGTTGGGCATTCCTAGCAGTCTTAGAAAGAGAGGCTCTTTTAGTATTTCCCCAATCTTCCCCAAAATCGTAATATCTTTGAAGCTGATAAGGATCTACATCATTCCCTACCTGTGCATATCCTGCACGTACCTTCGCTTGGCTAACCCATTCTGGCATTTCAATCATTTCATGTACGAGCAGACTAAGAGAAGCTGATGGATAAAAATACGAGCTTTCATCTTTGGGCAATGTACTAGACCAGTCATTTCTCGCCGTAAGATCAAGATATATCATATTTTTATAGCCTAAAGACGCTTGCCCAAATACACTGTTTACTTTCTTTTCACTCCAAGAGTTAGTATATGTCACCGAACCAGGACCTCCATTACTAATGGTATATAAACCGGGAATAACAAGGTTAGTTGTCGCGTTAAAAATTTTATCTTGATAATTGGTTCGAAGATTTCCACCAACATTGGCCAATAGGGTGAAATCGGTCCATGTTTTGTCATAAGAAAAAAGGCCCTCCCAATTTTGTTCTCTAAAACTGGAGTTTTCAATATCAAAATTTCCATTAGGTGATCTATTGGTATCCCATGGTCTTTGATTTACAGCTTTTTGGTTTAAATTACTTCGTAAATATTTTGCTGTAAAGCGAAGATCCTTAACAAATTCCCAACTCACTTGTATTTTCGTCATTGCCTGTCTACGATCAAAAGAAGTTGTTGCCAACTCTTGCATCAGATAAGGATTGTTCCACCTTTCTTTCCATCTGCGTTGTTCTACACCTTCCTTGTTAGGCATCCACCATGTTTCTGGATTAATATAAGGAGCCATGTCAACTTGTGGCCCAATAGTTAGAATAGCTCTTGTTGGAGTCAAAAAACTATTCTCAGTGTTTGGTCTGTTACCTGATTTTGACTCATTCAGAGACGTCATTACAGTTACGTCTAAATTATCAGTCAGATTCATCGTTCCATTAATGCTAATATTATTCTTTTTTAAATCTACATTCGGCATAATGCCTTTGTTATCGTAGTTACCTAAAGAAACGCGAAAATTGGCTTTATCGTAGTTTCCGCTAATACCCACATTGTTTGTTTGTGTCCAGCCGTTTTGATAAAAATCTTGCTGACGATTTATATTGTTTTCATGAGAAATCAATTCGCTTGGACTATCCTGATTTCTTTGTTGCGCAATAAAACCTTTGTCTAACTCAGGTCCCCAAAATTCATACGCATCGTTTTCAAATACAAATGCACCTTCTTGCCCCGAAGCAAACTTATTTTGATGAGGAAGATAGTCATACGGGTTATCTGTAATAAATGATGTATTGAAATCCACCCCTATACCTTGTTTCTTTCCTGAACCTGATTTCGAAGTAATAAGAACAACCCCGTTCGCTGCGCGTGAACCGTAAAGAGCTGCAGCACTGGGTCCTTTTAATACTGAAATTGATTCTATATCCTCGGGATTTAGATCTGATATAGCATTACCAAGGTCAGCCTCATTGAATCCATTAGCCGTAGAATTGTAAAGCGGCACACCATCGATAACGAATAAAGGCTGATTGTCAGAGTTTAACGATGTCGCTCCTCTAATTACCATATTCACAGAAGAACCTTTAACTCCATAGGTTTGAGAAATCTGTACACCAGCAACCTTTCCTTGCATTGAGTTGAGTACACTAGCCTGAGGTGTTTCATTTAATTCCTCACCGCTAACTGTTCCAACTGAATATCCAAGTGATTCTTTCTCACGGGAAATGCCAAGTGCCGTAACAACTACTTCACCCAACGTCTTGACGTCTACATCTAAAACAGCATCAATCACTGAATTATTTCCAACGGTAAATTCCTGAGAAACAAAGCCAACTGAACTAATTACAAGAACAGTGTTTTGATCCGGTACATCCAATTTATATTTTCCGTCAAGATCCGTTACCGTTCCATTAGCAGTTCCTTTCACAATCACATTCACTCCTGGAAGTCCTTCATTATCTTGTGAAGAAGTGATTCGGCCAGTGATAGTGATGCCTTGTATGATGATTTCAATCGAGTTCGTTTTATTCTCCACCCGCTTCACGCTGATGTTATTGTTGATTTGCTTAAAACTCAATTTTGAATGACGGGATATTTCGAGCAAAACATTTTCAACTGTAGATTCCCTCTTGGAAAAGTTGATTCTGTGATACAAAAAATCATCCCCCTTGTCATACACAAATTTGAAGTCTGTATTCTTTTCCAACAAATGAAAAACATTGATGATTTTTTCATTCTGGATATCCAATTGAACAGACACCTCTTTGACACTTTTAATTTGCTGCGCTTCAAGTCCTGATGCGAACAAAACATTTACCAGAAAAAACTGGCAAACAAGACCAATTGAAGAATATAATATCCCCATTAGCAATAGTTTTAGTATTCCTTTTTTCATAATTTTAATTGTTTAGAATTTATTTTTAAGCACTGTTCACTTTTACCGCATCGATTGGCAGATCTTTGCGGTATTTTTTTTTGATTTCTAAGTATCATTCATACCTCTAAATTTAGTTAAAAATTAGTTTTAGTTTTTTATCCTTTAGTTCATGATCAAAGTCTTTATTAAATGATATCGCTTCAAGAATATTGCTTAGATATTCATTTTGAAAAGAAGCCCTTATGTGCCAGTCGTGAGGCGGAACACCAGAAACAGTAACTTCTAAGCCATACCATCGGCTGATCTTCTGAACAAATCCATCGAAGTCCTGATCGTCAAATATTAATGTGCCATTGCGCCATGAATTATACTTGTCGTACAAAAGTGCGTCGTCAGCAAAGAATAAAGTTTCATGGGTTTTTGTGTCTTTTGAGTATGTTAAGGCATTTCCTGGTGATAAGACTACATTATTAGGTTCATCATCAATCATGACTTTCACAGACCCATGGATCAGAGCAACTGTTATGTTTTCGTCATCTTTATATGTACTCACATTAAATCCAGTGCCTAGTACACTTACTTGAAGTTTCTCCGTATTCACAAAAAACGGCCTAAGCGTATCTCTTTTGATTTCAAAAAAGGCTTCCCCTTCCAATTTGACTTCGCGAAAGGTAGTAGAAAAATTTCCTGAATAAGTTAGTGTGCTCTCTGCATTAAGCCAAACTGTCGATCCGTCAGGAAGCTTTATTTGAGATTTTTGACCAGAGGGATTGTACTTTACGATTTCACTCGACATTTCGACTTGCGCAAGGTTATTTTCGCGATCAGATATGCGCTGGTAAATTAGAATTGTAGGAATGATCAAGATCAAAATAGCTGCTGCTATTTTCACCAAAATGCTTTGGTTCAAAAATCTTTGCTTGCCTAGACTTGGTGCGTTTGATTGATTTAGGTAAGCCGACCAAATTTTGGATTTTTGAGTTTCATGATCAATCAGTTTGTAGTCAGTAGTTCTTTCTTTCCAAAATTGTTGGAATTCATGGATTTGGAAGGCATTTTCCTTGGAACTCTGAATCCATTCCTCAACATCCATTCTTTCCTGCGCGGTATGCGTACCACTTAGGTAGTTCGTAATTTTTTGATCTATGTCTTTATGCTCTTTCATGAGAACTTCGGGCGCATTCAGGTATAAAAACAATTTCAACAAAAAAAACCCGTAATGAGAATGCGCTTTTTTTCAGATAATTATAAAAACAGGAATTAAAACCTTTGACGGCTTATTTTTATATCATTTTTACGTGCGTCATAAAATGATTCTAGTTCAATCCAAATATCTTGGATGGCCAATTTCAAATGTACAGCAATTCATTCATGGAAAAAAGGGGCATTTTGGAATCTACTTATGTTTATGTAGCATTAACCATCAAATGGCTATTGATTTGGCAATGGCCATTTCAGATAAAAAAGCCTCTAAAATCCATGGACTTTTATTAAGGGGGTTCGCTTCGAGCAAAACCTTTAATGTCATCTCTTGCAATGGAAATTGCACGGCCTCCTTGACACTTTGCTTAATAAGGCTAAATTTGGAAGAACGATGCCATAATAGACATTCCTCCTTATCGCTTATCTAAAATTAAAATGGTCTTGAAATACACACCCATAATTCTCACACTGTCAATGTTTTTTCTAAGCTGCAATGTTGAAAAGCCAAAAGTCGACGAAAAGTCAAAAGTCGATTATATAAATCCATTTATTGGATCAGTGACTTACGGAGAAAAGTCCGAAGATGCTCATGGGTTTGGCAAGACTTTTCCAGGTGCGGCAACTCCTTTTGGATTGGTGCAGCTTAGCCCTGACACCCGCACCGGCGGCGACAACGGTTCAGGATATTCATGGAACCACACTACTATTGAAGGGTTTAGTTTCACGCATATGAGTGGTGTTGGTTGGTATGGTGATTTAGGTAATTTCTTAGTTATGCCAACTACCGGAAAACTGCATACTGCCAAAGGAGAAGATGATCACCCGGAGGCCGGCTACAGATCGCGATTCTCACATGACAATGAATCTGCATCGGCGGGCTACTACAGTGTACAGCTTTCTGATTATAATATAAAAGCCGAATTGAGCGCAGCTCCAAGAGCCGGAATCCTGCGTTTCACATTCCCAAAACATGATAGCTCAAGAATCCAGGTTGATTTGTCTAGAAGGGTTGGCGGCACCTCAACCGAACAATACATCAAAGTAGAAAATGAAAATACAATTTCCGGTTGGATGAAATGTCCTCCCGAAGGTGGAGGATGGGGCAATGGAGATGGTGGTGGAGACTATACCGTATATTTCTATTGCCAGTTTAGTAAATCGCTGAAAGATTATGGCGTTTGGAGTGTCGATGTCCCTGAAAACATGGTTCGAAAACGAGTACAGGTTACCGGAAAAGAATTTCAAGAACTGGTTTCTAAAGCTACGATTCATAAGAACCCCAAGGAATTCGCAGGTAAACACATTGGTTTTTTCTCAAATTTTGCCACAAAGGAAAATGAACAAGTTTTGGTAAAAAGTGGAATTTCATTTGTGAGTGTAGCAGGGGCAAAACTAAATCTCGAATCTGATATTCCGGATTGGGATTTTGACAACGTAACTAAAAATGCCAAATCACTATGGGCCGATGCTTTGAACTCAGTGAATACTGAAGGAGCTACAGAGCGCGACAGGGAAATTTTTTATACAGCAATGTATCATACCATGATTGACCCCAGGGCATTTTCAGATGCAGATGGGAAATATATCGGGGCAGATAAGCAAGTACACGAATCCAAAGATTTCACTTATCGAACTATTTTTAGTGGTTGGGATGTTTTTCGGTCCCAGTTTCCATTGCAAACGATCATCAATCCAAGCTTGGTAAATGATGAGATAAATTCTTTGATTCAGATGGCTGAACTGAGTGACAAAAAATATTTTCCACGATGGGAATTTTTGAATATATATTCAGGTTGTATGTTGGGAAATCCTGCTGTTTCCGTAGTAGTAGATGCCTACGAAAAAGGCATCAGAAATTATGACATTGAAAAGGCCTTTGAATATTCTAAAAACAGCGTTGATACTTTTTCAAATAGAGAGCTTGGCTTCACGCCAAAATCTGTCTCCAAAACACTAGAATACGCTTATACCGATTGGTGTTTTGGGCGTTTTGCAACATCGATGAACAAACCGGAATTGGCCCAGGAATACAATCAACGAAGCTTGAGTTATAGAAATATTTGGGATCCTGAAGTGAACTGGTTCCGCGCCAAAGACGAAGATAATAATTGGATTAAATGGCAAGGAAAAACGAAACACGGGCAAGGGTGTACCGAAAGCAATCCATATCAGCAAGGTTGGTTTGTTCCACATAACATTGCTGATCTCACCAATTTGATGGGAGGAAAAGATTCGATACAAAATCAGCTCAATCACTTCTTTGAGCAGGTACCTGATGACTTTCTGTGGAATGATTATTACAATCATCCTAACGAACCCGTTCACCATGTTCCATTTATATTTAATGAGATTGGCCTACCGCGACAAACTCAAAAATGGACACGGCAAATTTGCGAAAAGGCTTATGGCACAGATGCCTTTGGTTTGTGTGGCAATGAAGATGTTGGCCAAATGTCTGCATGGTATGTGCTGGCGGCCATGGGAATTCACCCGATTAACCCGGGAGATAACAAGTATCAGATCACTAGTCCTGTGTTTAATAAAATCGAACTGCAACTGGATAAGGAATATTACAATGGCAAGAAGTTCACGATCCTCGCCCACAACAATTCTAAAGAAAATATCTATATAAAATCCATGAAACTGAATGGAGAAAATCTCGATAGATATTGGATCACACATAGCGAAATCGTGAATGGCGGCGTTTTGGAACTAGAAATGGGGAAGTAACATCATCGTAGTTACACCACCCCTCAAAGCTTTTAACCCTAAGAAAAGCATCTAAAACCCATGGATTTGTTTTGAAGAATTCCTCCTCCTCAATATTATTCTATAACAACTGAAATTGCCAAAATGACTTGCTCAATCATCAACTGATTCCCTGAGACGGACTCTGTTCAGTTAACATTTTTGTAAAAAAAATCAATAAAAATAATATTCTTCCCGAGGGATTTTAAAATCATCGACGTCTAAACCCACGAAACAAATTATAAATTATTACTATGAAATATTCTATTAGTAATCAATTTCTAAATTTAGCTAAGGCTTCATTTTTAGTTTTATGCTTCACATTTATGACATCTTGTTCAGAAGATGAAGACATGATAACCGACGAAGAAGAGATCATGACTCAAATTGATGATACTGACTTTGAAGCCACAGATTGGACAGAGGCAACACATAGCAACGATGTGGATCCTAATTTCACTGAAGTGTTTGAAGACAACGCCGTAAAAAGGTTGGATATCGTCATTACGGAGTTAAGATGGCAAAGCATGCTGGATGATATGACTGCCAAGTATGGATCTTTTGGCACTGGCGGCCCCGGGGGCTTATCCAGTTCGGATGAAAACCCAATATTTGTACCAGCTGAAATTTTTTATGGGGATAAAGAATGGTATAGGGTTGGCGTTCGATTCAAGGGAAATTCTAGTTTGCAGTCAACCTGGAAGTCAGGAAATCTGAAGTTGTCATTTAAACTTGATTTTGACGAGTTTGAAGATGATTATCCTCAGATAAAAAATCAACGTTTTTATGGATTCAAAAAATTAAGCCTCAAGAACAACTTTGACGACAAATCTATGTTGCGCGAAAAAGTAGCTGGGGATATCTTTAGAAATGCAGGTTTGGCTAGTTCTCATACTGCTTTTTATACGCTTTATGTGGATTATGGCGACGGCCCAAAATATTTCGGCGTTTATACCATGGTCGAAGAAGTGGATGACACGGTGATAGATACGCAGTTCTCTGATAATGACGGTAATTTGTACAAACCAGATGGAAACGGTGCAAGTTTTGCATCCGGCACCTTTAGTGAATCCGTTTTTGAGAAGAAAACAAACGAAGATGATGCTGATTGGTCTGATATCACCAATTTATTCTCGGTATTGCATGATGACGCACGAACTGGCGACCCAACTACATGGAGAGACAATCTGGAATCCGTTTTTGACACTGAAACTTTCTTAAAATATCTGGCAGTCAATACCACCATTCAAAACTGGGATACCTATGGGCGAATGACGCATAACTATTTCTTATATAACAATCTAGATACAAAGAAGCTGACGTGGATTCCTTGGGATAACAACGAGGCACTTCAAAGCGGCAAACAGGGCGGCGCATTATCTCTGAATTTTAGCGGATTATCTGCCAGCAGTTGGCCCTTGATAGGTTATTTATACAATGACCCTATTTACAAAGCTAAGTACGACGATTATGTAGCTGAAATAGCTGATGGTGTATTTAATACAACTGACATGCAAGCCTTGTACACAAGTTATGCCTCGCTGATAGAACCATATGCTACTACAGAAGTTTCTGGCTATACATTTTTAAATAGTAGCTCGGACTTTCAAAATGCCATTAATCAACTAAAATCACATGTGGCGCAACGTGCAGCTGCAGTTGATGATTATCTAAATAGATAATCATCACCCCACAATGGCTTCATGAATTTTTGAAATAAAAAAAGCCTCAAAAACCCATGAATTCTAAAAAAGGAGGTCGCTTTATGTGGTCTCCTTTTTTTGTTCATTGGCAAGTGAAACTAGTCTGCTATCTTGATACTTTGTGAGATTCGGTTAATTTTGGTGAATGGGGATTGCTCATAATTATATATTCACCTTAAATTGTACGAAAACAAGTTAATGAGGAACACATTAGTTCAGAAAGATCGATTTTTTAATAAAAGAGTTTACGAGCTTGCCGAGACTGGATTAAGTGTACGACAGACAGGGTTTCTTAATTCAAGAGAATATTTTGTTGATTACGATAATATTGGTATTCGTCCACTTAAAGAAAAATTTGGTAGAAACGGATGGTTCGGTGCTTCTATTATTGGTTTTGTACTTGCGGCAATCTTAACAATTACTAGATGGACTGGCGGAGAAGTCGGATCAGGTGCAGAAATTTTTTATCTTCTTTTAGGAGTCTTTTGTATTGTCATTTTCATGATCACATATAAAAGAAAGTTTTATCTAATTGACCCAGGTCATAATAATGGAATCGAATTCATCTACAACAGTCCTTCAAAAAAAGAGCTAGATGAATTTATCGAAACCCTCACAACAAGGAGAAACCAATTTTTGGATCAAAAGTATGGGGAAATTAATACCATGTTGCCATATGACCATAACCATCAAAATTTGCTTTGGTTATTTAATAACGATGTAATTAACAAAGCTGAGTACGAAAAGCGATATACTGAGCTTACACTAAAGTTTGGGAGTTATAAAGACAGACGACTAGACTTTGACCTTGGAGAAAACTAAACTCCTTCAACTTCTTCTATAAGTAGATTTCTTGCCTTTGACATTACACTTTGCAAACAGGAGCGTATAATAATCCTTAGAACAAATGAAATGAATTAAGGTGTACAATCGATTTGGTGGCTAGATGAACGCAAAGAAATCTCATACAATACTGTTCCAAAACCATGAATTTTTCATAGTTTTTTAATCGTCATATCACTCATAAAGTCTATCAAAAGCCTCCAAAATCCATGGATTTTGATATATTTGGTTAATCTAACATGAAGTGATTCTATTCTGTAAAATAGAGCACAACTAAAATTATTATTGACTAACGAATAGACATGAATAAGGCTTTATTCTTTCTTTTGATTTTTGCTTTCAAGATACTTGAGGCTGATTGTGCCGACACAAAGGTTAAAACCGAAGACTCAATGTCGTATGGCAATTTGTCTCCCTTTCAGAAAGCAATCTTTGATGAATTTCTATTAATAGAAATACCCTCCGGCAGCAACATAAATGACGTTTTAACCACTTCGACAAGTGTACGAAATAAAGTCAGACTTGCGGAAGCATTGCTATTTAGAAATAAACCGGGAGACATTCAAGATGCAATTACCATTTTAAATTGGCTTTTGCCACTCCAAAATCAGGATGTCAGCAGCAAGGATTACGGGGTTTGGAGTTCAACACCGGCAGGTAAAAAGTTCGATCAAAACTGGAGAGAGTTTATTGGATGTGAGCTCATTTTGATAAGGGAAAATTACAGCGATCTACTCCCTGATGAATTACTCATGACAATCGACGCAAGTTTGAAACATGCTGCTCGCGGAGCTATCGTAAGAAACGTCGTTCCGGAATACACCAATATCGCCATCATGAGTGCATTTCTGACAGAATATGTCGGAACAACATTTAGTGAACCTAAACTCAAATCATTTGGAATTGAGAAGGCAACCGATGTTTTCAACCTGTATCAAAAGCATAAAACTTTTAGTGAATACAACTCACCAACATACTATGGAGTGAATATGGTGGCCATTGCGCTGTGGAGAAAATATGCCAAAAATCAAGAGATAAGAGAAATGGGAGAAATTCTCGAAAAGGAGTTTTGGCACGAGATTGCCCTGTTTTATCATGCAGGTTTACAAAATATGCCGGGGCCACATTTCAGAAGTTATGGGATGGACATGCAAAAATACAATTCTATTATTGGTATTTGGATAGCACTCTTGCTCGATGGAAAATATCCTGCACCATTGCCAAGAAAGCACGGATCCAAATATTTCGAATTGAGTAATATCGCGCCAATTTTCCATCTAGGCTGGGTAGTTCCCCAAGAAGACGAAATCCATTTTAAAGAATTTACTTCGGAAAGATTTGAAAAGAGATTGGTTTACAGCCGAAGTTCTGAAAAAGAAGTGACAATGCAGATGAAGGAGGATTGGATGATGGGTGGTTTGTGGGGATACAGAAGGTCATGGAGCCAAATAAAAACAGGGACTATCCACTGGAAAAATGAAAACGAAATTGGATGGTTGCTCGTGCCAGGTGATGGAAAAACGAATGTGCGCATTGCCAATGATGTGATGGACATTTATCTAGCTGATGAAAGCACTACAGAAATAAACCTATATGTTTATGCTTCCGGCATTGAAAAAGGAAATTTCAAAAACAAAAAATGGGAGTTGCCCGGCATCAATATTAAAATGGATTCTCGACTCAAAATAAATGAAATCAGCGTCGCTTCTAAAGCGGAACTCGGTCAAAAATGCGCTATCACGGAAAATTACCCTTTAGTACTTCGTCTGAATTATAAAATACCAAAAGGCAGAAATACCGATAAACCATTAATTCAATTGCACCCTCAGGACTGAGAAAGCCATTAAAAAACCATGATTTTTTCATGGCTTTAGCTAATCCGCATATCACTCATAAAGCTTGTCAAATGCCTCTAGTGTTTCCTTAGGCAACTCTGCTTTTTCCTTCCATTCCTCACTTCCATACACGCCATACGTGGAATAATCAAAAGGCTTGAATCCGATTTTTTTGGCGGCACGCAAACGGCCGAATGTAAAATCTCCGTGAAACGGATCTTTGAACAACGGATCCATAATGACCGATTTTTTATCATATCCATTTTTGCGCCAAGAGGCTAAATCACCTCCTTTAAATTGTATCGGCCCATTGGTTTTCCAATATAGGTTACGATCCAGAGACACCTGCATTTTTTCCCATGGACCTTGAAACAAAACGCCCTCGTTATAAATCACGATATTATTCGTAAATGAAAAAGACAGGTGATCTTCTACCCGTGTGGCCTGCAACTGGTACATTTTGCTGAAAGCAAAAATATTGTTTCGTAGGATATTTTCCCTACCGTAATGCTGGTGAAAGCCACCGGTTTTGGTATGGTGCACGAGGTTATTTTCCATAAGGATATGGCTGGATCCCTCATCTGTATAAAGCCCCCATCCGCCATAGTCGTATGCATAAATGTGGTGGATGTGGTTGTTGGACACCTCGGTCCCTTCGGAAATCCCAAGTGTATAAACGCCGGACATATCGCTGAGCACGCCCCAGCCTATGTGGTGGATATGGTTGTACTTGATTTTATTTCCCTTGGCCGGACTTGGCGTATATCCCCAGACCCAACCGACAGAAACCCCCGTATATCGAAAATCGCCAATGTCGTTGTGCATGACTTGGTTGTAGGCACTCTGGCCTATCAACACCCCAACTCCCGGCGCAAATTCAAAGCCACCGGAAGTGATGATATTGTTGTCAATAATGTTGGAATGTGTCTGAAGGTTGTCCTCATCCCTAATCGCCAATTCCCCAATCCGGATGCCCCCTGCGCCAAGGTCATGGAAATAACTATGTTTTACCTCACAATCGCTTACACCCTGGTTCAACCAAAGTCCATACCCGCCTGTATGGCTCAACTGACAATTAAGAAAATCAATGTTCTTGGCGCCGTTCAGTTCTATGGCCGCATCGATGGTGATGGCGGCTTGGTATGGTTCAAAGCCAGACTTCGGCAAGACATAAGCTACATGTTCAAAATTCAGATTCTTGAAAGTTACATCATGTACAAATTCACCTTGCGCTGCGTTTCCTTCGATCCGAACTAGCTGCTCCACAACCGGGGCTATCACCGTAGCTGTTGCGATCTGCTCATCAGGAAATGGTTGATAATATAACGTACCATCGCGATCCAAAAACCATTCTCCCGGAGTATCAAGTGCTCCAAGATAATTTTCGAGGATGTATCGCTGGTTTTCCTTCCACTGATTCCAAGGCTTCATGCCTTGCCCTGATGTGTAAATGGTGTCATTTTCGTACTTGTCGATATGCCGCTTGGTAATATTCCATTTATGGAATGCCGTCATGACTACATTTTCTATTTCGTTCGAATTCATGGAGTTTAACTGCTTTGTAGCTTCATCTTTGGTGACAACAACTTGTTGCGCTTTTTCAGGGCTTCGCCCATTTCCTTGCACCCATACATTCTCCCAAATATCCTTAATATGGAAATATCCTGTATTCGGGCTTTTGGCGCGTGTCGCTCTTTTGCCATTGACATACAATTGATCAAATGTCCAATTCCAATAATTGACCTCCGGCACATGCGCTACCCATAAGCCATTTTCGATCTCTCGAAAGCCTTTGATTTCCATGCCACCACTAAAAGCCGTATTTTTTCCATCAATGGCTTCATAAACAATTGGTGCCGATGGAGTTCCGCTATCCTCAGGTTTTAACACGAAACTATTCATCAGCCTGTACTGTCCAGGTTTTACCAATATTCTGATCGTGTCAGTGAAAGTAATTGATTCCTTCAACTCCCTGATTTTATCCCTTGCCCCTTCGAGGCTTTTCAATGGTCTAGCTTCTGTTCCTGGCCATTCGTCATAGCCATCGGGTGAGATATATAAAGTTCTTTCCTGCGCATTGGCCAAATATGCAGAACTTAAAAAGAGTATAAATAGAAAATATTTCATGTAGTTATAAATTTATAATTGTCAGGGAATACGTTATCCGTTTTGTGCTTGCCTCCCTGCTGGTTTCATGGAATTTAAAGGCTTTTTGATAGATTTTACCATTCATGGTAACCCCATCAGAAAAATATTTTCAATCTAAAACCGGATTATTAAATCACAAAATATTTGAATTGATATGTTCCGTGCCAAGCACAAATTTCGTCATATAAACAAACAGCATAAACTGGTGTATTGTCCCCTTCCTGACGCATAGTTAACTTGTGATCATGAATTTTGCACTTCGGATCGATAGATAAGTTATAGCTTGAAAATGTGCTTCAAATCCATAAAATTATCAGGTTACACCAAATTTATCTTAACTTGACCAAACCAACTGAATTCTAACTATGAAGAAAATTGTCATCATTGGCAACGGCATTTCTGGTATTACTGCTGCGCGACATATCCGCAAAATGAGTAATCATGCCATCACAGTGATTTCCGCCGAAACAGATCACTTTTTTTCTAGAACAGCGCTCATGTATATCTACATGGGACACATGAAGTATGAACATACTAAGCCTTATGAAGATTGGTTTTGGGAGAAAAATAAAATTGATCTGGTGCGTGATTTCGTGATTTCCATTGATACGGATAGGCAAAAATTAGAATTACAAAATGGAAGAGGTGTCGCATACGATGAACTGATCATCGCTACAGGATCTCGCCCCAACAAGTTTGGTTGGCCTGGCCAAGATCTTGACGGTGTGCAGGGAATGTACTCATTTCAGGATTTGGAAAACATGGAGGTTTATACCAAAAACATTAACCGGGCGGTGATTGTGGGTGGTGGATTGATCGGCATTGAAATGGCGGAAATGTTGCTTTCCAGAAATATCCCAGTCACCTTCTTAGTGCGCGAGTCTAGCTTTTGGAATAAAATACTTCCTGCAGAAGAATCTGAGATGGTCAATAGACTCATCCGTTCCCATCATGTTGATTTGCGGCTAGTAACGGAAATGAAAGATATTTTAGCAGATAAAAATGGAAGAGCAAGAGCTGTGGTAACTACCGACGGCGAAGAAATACCATGCCAGTTTGTTGGGCTTACTGCCGGGGTTAGCCCAAATATTGACATGGTAAAAGCATCTAAAATCCATGTAGATCGCGGCGTAGTGGTCAATAAATATTTTGAAACCAGTGTCCCTAATGTATATTCTATCGGTGATTGTGCACAATTTGAAACTGCCTTGCCCAACCGAAAATCCATAGAACAGGTTTGGTACACCGGCAGGATGCACGGCGAAATCGTCGCCAAAACCATCTGTGGCAAAAAGACAGCTTACCAACCGGGGCCGTGGTTCAACTCCGCCAAGTTTTTTGATGTAGAATATCAGGTGTATGGAGACGTCAAAAACGAAATGTTGGATTCGGAAGATTGCCTTTATTGGGAGCATGAAAATGGACAGCATTCCATCAGGATAGTATTCAACAAATCTACCAAGGCATTGCTCGGCATCAACCTGATGGGGGTCAGGTACCGACACGAAGTGTGCGACCGTTGGCTACAGCAAGGCGCAACGATCAAAGAAGTGGTCGGCAACTTGAAAAAAGCCAATTTCGATGCTGAATTTTACAAAGAATATGAAGATGAGATTCTAAAAGTATACAATTCCAAGTTTCCGGAAGAAACATTAAAATCTACTGGGAAGCGGGGATTATTTGCAGTTTTCAATCAATAGAAGAACATGGAAAAATATATAAAAAACGCAGGGCTTGTATTGTTTATCATTGGGTTTGTAGTCTTCGTCCTCTCACTATCATTGAGTGACTACCAATTGACGGATAAAATCGTAGGTCAACAAGGTGAAGGTGAGAAATATGAAGCGCTGCAAAAGGCAACAAAACCCATGGAAGGTAAGCTTTATGATTCCAATATCAGCTTTATCCGTGATCTAAAAAAAGCAATAAAAAGTGCCAATAAATCCATCATCGACAAATATACCATCGCGGAAGAAATTGCATCAGAAATGGCCTTAAAGTCCATGGATGGGGATAAATTTGTATTTCGCAAGAGTGTAATAGATGAAGTACTTCCAGCAAATGGCGACGTAGCTACAGAGCAAAATAAAAGCCTAAAAGACTTCACCGGGTGGCTAGAAGGTAAGGAATTTTCTTCGCGAAAAGAGCTCTCCGACCAACTAACTTCCGCCATTCAAAACATCAACAACAGCCTCTCCTATCAAAAGGCCTTTGATGATTACAGCGCGAAAAACCTTGTTTTTTCCATGACCAAGGCCTCGAGTCTTGGCGTGTTGAAAGGCAACATTAAGCTATGGTTTTTCCTAAGTTTTGGCTTGGTTATCATTGGGGCTCTGGCTTATTTCTTTGGCACATATTCCAACGTCCCGGCCGGTATCAAAAATAACCACATCTTCATGGATGCGCTCACCAGCAGAGGTTGGATCGGCGTGATATTAGGCACATTTATGATCGCCTTTTACATCTTCCTCTACTTCTACCCAGAGTACCTGACCAATTGGGTTTTGCTGGTCGATCCGATCAGCTACAAACTCAACGGCGGCCCTGCCAGCCATTGGTTTCTATATGGTTTTATGTACACATTTGCCGTCTCGGTGATGGGCATTCGCATGCTGTTGAAATACTGGGGCAATGCTTACCAGTTGATCCGCACAGCTTCTGTTATCTTCTTTCAATTTGCCATTGCGTTCATCATACCGGAAATACTCATTTCCCTCAACAAGCCCGGATATGATTTCAAAAACATCTGGCCACTCGACTATGATTTCTTTTATAATTATAATTTGGATCAACTCATGGAAAGTGGATTTTTGGGCTGGTTTATGCTTTTTTGGGGAATCGCGCTGATCATCATTGCCGTGCCTGTCATCACTTATTTTTATGGAAAAAGGTGGTATTGTTCATGGGTTTGTGGCTGTGGCGGATTGGCCGAAACACTTGGAGATCCTTTCCGCCAATTGTCTGACAAATCGTTAAAAGCATGGAAAATAGAGCGTTGGATGATTCACGCAGTATTGGTATTTGCTGTCATCAACACGGTGGCAGTATTGTACACTTTTTTCTCAGGAAGCTACTCTTTATTTGGCATAGGTACTGAAACCATCAAAGCCAGCTATGGATTTTTGATAGCTTCCATATTCGCCGGCGTTGTTGGCACGGGCTTTTATCCCTTGATGGGCAATCGCGTCTGGTGTAGATTTGGATGCCCGCTGGCTGCGTATCTCGGAATGGTGCAGCGATTCAAATCCCGCTTTCGCATCACCACCAATGGCGGACAATGCATCTCTTGTGGCAATTGCTCCACCTATTGTGAAATGGGCATTGACGTGCGCTGGTATGCTCAGCGTGGTCAGAACATTGTCCGATCTTCATGTGTCGGTTGTGGAATATGCTCTGCGGTTTGTCCGCGTGGCGTACTCAAACTTGAAAATGGCCCTGAAGAAGGCCGACTGGATGTGGCCAATTTGATTGGGAATAAAGAGGTTGAGAAGGTTTGAAGTTTTGTTGGAGTGGTCTTGAAAAACAGGCAACAATGGAATTCATATCTCGGTCTGACAAACAGTTATAAGCCTTAAATTAGGGTTGATATTCATTCCACATATTAGGAAATAAATCTTATTCCCTAATTAAATTCAAAGTCACATTTCCGGCTTGGCCTTGTGGGTTTACATTTAGCAAATACGTGTAGTTTCCATTTTCAAGAGGTTCTTCCCCAAAGTAGTCATATGGTTGGTAGGTGTAAGTTACACCATCTATATGCAACTGAACATAGGCATACCTATATGCCACATCAAATATTTTATATTCTGATTTTTGTCCAGATCGAATATTTTCAAAATTCACATTTCCAGTTGATGTATTTACTGTTATATTTTCAAAGTCATACTGACTAATATTTAATAGTCTAATCATTACATTATTAGTATTTTCTGGATCGGAATCTTTAGAGCAACCAATCAATGTTGCAAATACTAAGATCAAAATCACAATCTTTTTCATGATCCTATTATTTAGAATAAATAAAGTACTATGGCTAACTTCAGTCATGAAGTTGACATGGTTTTAATACACTATCACATTCCAAGATAAAAAAAGTCATGAAAATGAACTAGCAATTTCTCGAAAGGTTATGAGTTTTAGTTGATCTATTACAAAAAAAACACAACTCGGTTGTCATGGTGTCTGATAATCATTATGGCGATTTGGGGGAAACTCCAAATCGCCATAATTTTGTTAATATAATTGCAATGTTATTACTCCATCTCTATCACACCACATCCTATCCTATCACCTGCTGCACCTGAAGGCTGAGATGTGAAATCATCTGGCCCTGCATGGACAATCACGGCTTTATCAAGAATATTGGAGTCGCTGTTGCCTCCAATGGCCCAACCTTTAACGATCATTCCCAGTGTGCCTGTACCGTCGGGGCCAATAATAATGTTGCCAATATCACCTTTATGAAAATCCTCCGCTGCACTTCTTCTGCCATGTTCCTGATTGGTAGGATTCCAGTGACCTCCGGCAGATTTGGCATCTGGTGCGCTGCAATCCCCTTTTTCATGCAGGTGTACAGCATGCAATCCGGGTTGCCCGTTTTTCAATGTTATTTCAAAATCAACCTTACCGTCCGAAGTAGTGGTAAAGGTCGCTTTGCCTGTCAGCTCACTATCGCTTGCACTGGATATATCTGCGGCTGCCTTGATGCTTTTTTCCGACTCTGTGTTCATCCCTTCCAATGCCACACCGTTTATGCTTGGAGAATCCCCCGTGTTTTTAGCATTGTCATTTGCCTTTTTATTTCCCGAAGTACAGGAAAACGTTACTGCCCAAATTCCTATTAGAAAAAAATAACTTACTTTTTTCATGATACTAATATTTTGATTAGAAATAATTATTATATCACCTAATCATAAAAAAAGTGTGCCAAAACATAGAAAAATCCATAGGACCACATCTCGGCCATATACAGCACAAAGTGGTTTTTGAACGCAAGAAGATGGGGAAATAATGATGCGTATCGTGGAAAAAAATACACATTTATTTTTGCTGTGAATGGTGAGTTCCGCGCCTTAATTCTTTACCTATATAGAGTTTGGAAATCCAAGAAGGTATGGTATAGCTAGGGTCAATGTGTGAACCTCTAGTCAATGCTTAACCCAATGTCAATGAGTCACACTTAACTGAGTGGTGTCATCTTAAACTGAATTTATCAATTTGGGATTTCAACATCTTTTTAGTTCTTATTAGATGTTTTTACCATTTCCCTGATCACCTACAACTCTCCTAACATGGCTTTCGCCTTGACAATAACCTGTGACAATCCATGAATATCCTTGCCCCCGGCAGTAGCATAAAAAGGCTGTCCACCCCCACCGCCTTTAATCTCTTTGGCGAGTTCCCGCACCATATTTCCTGCGTACAGGTCGTATTTAGAAATAAGGCTTTCAGAAATCATAATGGAGATTTGCGGTTTCCCGTCAATATCTGCAGCCAAAACCATGAATAGATCATCGAATTGCGACTTTAGTTCAAAAGCAATTTTTTTGAGGGCATCGGCATTTGGCAATTGTACTTGTTCTATAATGGCAGTAAATCCATGGGATTTATCTACCTTTTCTATCAATTCCTTTTTGATACCCCCAGCTTGCTCCATTTGGATTTTCTCCAATTGCTTCGTCAATGCGCTCTTTTCGTTGATCATGGATTCTACGGCCTTTTGCAAGTCTTTCGGGTTGTTCAAAAGGGCCTTGACTTCCGCTAGCACTTTAAGGTTATCATCCACAAATTCCTCAGCTGCATCGGCTGTAATGGCTTCTATCCTACGTACTCCTGCAGCGATCGAACTTTCTGAAGTAATTTTAAGCAACCCGATTTGACCCGTACTTAGCACGTGTGTTCCCCCACATAGTTCCACCGAATACTTAGGATCAAAGGTGATTACCCTCACGAACTCGCCATATTTTTCTCCAAATAGCGCCATGGCACCCATGGATTTAGCATCCTTTATTGGCACATTTCTTCGTTCATCCAGTGCGACGTTCTCACGGATTTTGGCATTGACGATATGCTCGATTTGTTGCAGTTCTTCATCCGTCACTTTAGAAAAATGCGAAAAGTCAAATCGCAAAAATTTATCATTGACCAATGAACCTCGCTGCTGCACATGATCTCCAAGCACCTCTCTCAATGCTGCTTGCAGCAGATGTGTTGCGCTGTGATTGTTTTCGGTTAGCGTTCTTTTTTTGCTATTCACAACACAGTGAAATGTTGCATTCAAATCAGACGGTAATTTCTCTGCATACTGAATAATGAGATCGTTCTCCTTTTGCGTATCAACGATACTGATTTTTTCACCATTAGCTTCGATGAATCCCGTATCCCCAACTTGTCCGCCACTTTCTGCATAAAATGGCGTTTGCTCCAGTACAATCTGATAAATCGTCTTTTTCTTTTCCTTTATTTCCCGGTATCGGATGATTTGTGAATTAGTGCTGAGAGACTCATATCCAGCAAAAGTTACTTCTGCTCCTTCTTTCAGCACAATCCAATCTCCTTTTTCTTGCGCTGCGTCAGATTTAGAACGTTGCTTTTGCTCCTGCATGTGCAATTTAAAATCATCCATATCTACTTGTGCATCTCGCTCGCGCGCTAAAAGCTGAGTCAAATCTATCGGAAATCCATAGGTATCGTACAATTTAAAAGCTACATCCCCGGGAATGACAGGAGTGGAATCGGAATCTCTTTTTGCAGAATTATATGCCTCATTAAATATTTTTAATCCATTTTCCAGTGTCCTGAGAAAAGATATTTCTTCCTCTTTGATCACCCGAGTGATGAATTCCAGTTGCTGCTTGAGTTCAGGGAAAACATCATCAAACTGATCTGCCAAAACAGGCAATAATCCATGAAGAAATGGTTCATTAAAATTCAGATAGTTAAATCCATACCGCACCGCACGGCGCAAAATCCTCCTGATTACATATCCTGCTCCGGTATTTGAAGGAAGCTGACCGTCGGAAATGGTAAAAGCTACCGCACGCACATGATCTACAATCACTCGAATGGCAATATCTGTGGCTTCATTTTTCCCATATTTCACACCGGCCTTTTTGGCAACATGATCTATAAGAGGAGTAAACACATCCGTATCATAATTGGAGGTTTTACCCTGAATCGCCATCACAAGCCTTTCAAAACCCATGCCTGTGTCCACGTGTCGGTTTGGCAGGTTTTCTAATGAACCATTTGCTTTTCGGTTGAATTGGATAAAAACTAAATTCCAGATTTCGATCACTTGCGGATGATCCGCATTTACCAAATCCTTTCCGGGAATTTTAGCGATCTCTTCTGCTGAGCGCAAATCAATGTGCAATTCGGAACAGGGACCGCATGGTCCGGTATCTCCCATTTCCCAAAAATTATCCTTTTTAGACCCATAAAGGATCCTATCCTCATCCAATATGCCCTTCCAAAGACTATATGCTTCGGAGTCAGATTCCAGATTATCCGATATATCCCCTTCAAACACTGTGGCATATATCCTATCCTCAGGTAGCTGATATACTTTCGTCAGTAATTCCCAGGCCCATTCTATAGCTTCCTTCTTGAAATAATCACCGAAAGACCAATTGCCTAACATCTCAAACATGGTATGGTGGTAGGTATCTATGCCTACTTCTTCCAGATCATTGTGTTTTCCAGACACTCTTAAGCACTTTTGAGTATCGGTAACCCGTTTAATTTTAGCTTTTTTATTACCTAAGAAATAATCTTTGAATTGATTCATCCCTGCGTTGGTAAACATCAATGTAGGGTCATCTTTGACTACCAGTGGGGCAGAATTTACCACATCATGCCCTTTTTCCTTGAAATAAGTTAAAAATCTCGCTCTAATCTCTCGTGCTTCCATGAATCATTACTTTGGTAAATGGGGGTTGCTTTATCTTTTAAATCAAATAATTGATAACTTGCATTTTCTTATTTAGATTTTCAGACGTCCTAAGCATATTTTGAAAAAAACACCGCAAACTTAGAAGTTTTTCAAGAGTATTAATAATGGCCAGAATAAAATATTATTACGATACAGAAACATGTAAATACGAAAGAGTAAAAGTATCCAAATGGGATATTTTTCTGAATTCTCTCGGGATATTTACATTGTCGCTAATTTTGGCAGCTGCATTGCTAGCCATTTCCTCTACTTATTTTGAAAGCCCGCAAGTTTCCCTTCTCAAAAAAGAGAATAAAGAATTGTTGATGTACTATAATGATATGGAGAAAGACATCAAACAAATGGATAACATGATGGCTGCTCTACAAGACCGCGATGATAATATCTATCGCGTAATTTTTGAGGCAGATCCAATCCCATCAACAATCCGCCAAGCGGGAGTTGGTGGCACGGATAGATACCGTGACCTACGTGAAGAAAAAATAGTACGTGAGGATTTGGTGATCGACACCTATGAAGAAATCGACAAAATGAAAAAGCAAATGTATATCCAGACCAAGTCTTATGACGACATTCTGGATATGGCAAAAAACAAATCTGAAATGTTGGCTTCCATACCGTCGATCCAGCCAATTGCAAATAAAGACTTAAAAAGGCTCGCATCCGGATATGGCATGAGGATGCACCCAATATTGAAATACATGAGGATGCACGCAGGCTGCGACTTTTCTGCCCCTCAGGGAACGCCTATTTTTGCTACCGGAAATGGCAAGGTATCCCGAGCGGTATTTAGCAAAACATCCGGAAATATGATCAAGATCGATCATGGTTACGGCTACGAAACCAAATACCTGCATATGAGTAAGTTTGCCGTAAAGCAGGGACAGATCGTCAAGAGAGGTGATATTATTGGCTACGTAGGCAACACGGGACTCTCAAAAGCACCGCACTGCCACTACGAGGTATGGAAAGATGGCAAGCACGTAAACCCTCTTAACTTCTTTTACAATGATGTTACCGATGAGGAGTATGATAAACTTATTGAGCTGGCATCAAAAGAAAACGAATCACTGGGATAAAAAGCAGTCAAATTGCATACTTGAATATTTAAGGTGCTACTGATTGTAAATGTATAAATATCCATACAAGTTTGGTTTGATACATGCGTTAGATGTGGGGGTATTCTTTATGTAAATCTACCAAGCAATTCTTTGTAATGCATCTTACGGAATGATTCTAACAGGTTTGACATTATAGAGTATGATTAATAAAAAAAATTAAGGCGTCAGAATTGCACTGATTTAACAGGGAAAAAGATTTTTATTTCATATTTGAAAATTTTATCACATAGTTTTTCGGGAATTAAAAATTGCTATTGGCGACAATAAAATTATTAACTATCTTGACCATGATTTTTAAACTATGCCATACAAAGAAAAAGTAATAGAGAAGAAATATTTTTCCATCGGAGAGGTCGCCGAGATGTTGGATGTAGCAACTTCGCTTATTAGATTTTGGGAAAGTGAATTTGACATTATTAAACCTAAAAAAAACAGAAAAGGCAACAGGCAGTTTACTCAAGAAGACATTGACAACGTAAAACTCATATTCCATCTCGTCAAAGAAAAAGGATATACACTTCAAGGGGCAAAGGATTTGCTGAAGAATGGCAATGGTGCCATGAAAGAAAAAATCGAAGTAATTGATAGTTTGAAAAAAGTGCGGAATTTTCTTCTCGATATTCGCGCAAAATTTTAAGATCCCCATTCCATAAAATCTATATGGAAGATGAAAAATTATTTCAGGTAGCCTTAAGCATGGTTCCCGGCTTGGGGGACATTACCATCAAAACTCTTATCAGCTACTGCGGTTCAGCAAAAGATGTCTTCAAGAAAAACAAAAATCAACTTTTCAAAATTCCCGGTATTGGCCAAATAATAGCTTCCAAGATTCTATCTTTTAAGGATTTCTCTTTGGCAGAAACTGAAATTGAAAAGTGCATTAAACACAAAATAGAAGTAATCTCTTTCACTGATTCAGCTTACCCCAAAAAGCTAAAACATGCCCCAGATTCCCCAACAGTTCTATTCTATCGTGGAGAAGCAAGTTTGAACAATCCAAAAACCGTAGCCATCGTTGGCACAAGAAAATCTACCGAATATGGCCGGGAATTTACTGATGAAATAATAAAGAAATTGGCAGCGCACGAGGTACTGATTGTCAGTGGGCTAGCATATGGCATTGATATTAACGCGCATAAGTCAGCACTGAAATATGGTCTAAAAACCATAGGCGTGATGGCCAGCGGACTCGATATTATTTACCCCAGTATTCATCGAGGAACTGCTGTAGAGATGCTGAAACAAGGAGGTCTTCTCACAGAGCACATGCTTGGCGTCACACCGGAAGCACACCATTTCCCGGCCAGAAACCGTGTAATCGCGGGCATGTGTGACGTCATTATTGTTGTAGAGGCCGCCACAAAAGGAGGCGCACTTATCACTGCAGAAATTGCCAATTCCTACAGCAGAGATGTCTTTGCTCTTCCTGGTGATGTGGGTAAAAAACATTCTGCAGGTTGTAACAATCTGATTAAATCAAACAAAGCTCATTTGCTAACCTCCATTAATGATATTGAGTACATCATGAACTGGGAGACACAGTCTCAAGACTCTGGAAAAGCATCAAAAATCCATGATTTAGCCCTACTTTCTCCTGATGAAAAAACTGTCGTGGAAACTTTAAAGCTTACTGCAGATGGAATGATCCTTGATGAACTCAGTTGGAAATCCCAAATACCTCTCAACAAACTGGCCTCTATCCTTCTACAACTTGAATTTGGCGGTATGGTAAAAACCATTCCTGGCAAAAAATACAAACTCAACTAATCCGTTTTAGTGGAAAACTAATTTTGATGCCAAACCATTATGAAATATTAGGAATTCAACCGAACGCGACAAGCGGGCAAATAAAAGTTGCTTACCGCAGAATGGCATTAAGATATCACCCCGATAAAAACCCGCAAAATCAACTTTCCGAAAAGAAATTTATTGAGATTGTTCTAGCTTATGAAGTTCTATCCGACCCGATAAAACGATACCGATATGACAATGGATTAAACCCTGAAATCGAACCAGAATACATTCGTCCAAGAAGGCCTCCCCCGCCATTTTATTATAAAAGAAAACCGAAAAAGGTTACTTACAGCAAAAAGGACTATCTGTACGCCACCTACGCCGTAGCCGCAATTATTATCCTCGCTGTGGCCTTTCCTCTATATTTACTCCGAACAACTTCCAGCAAACATTTCAATCAAGCAATTAATAATTATGCTGCGGGTAGATATTATTCCGCACTGCACAATGTCGATCTTTCAATCAAAGGATTTAGCAGTTCCAATGCTGAGGCTTGCGCATTAGCTTCAGTAATTTTAGTTTATAAATTAAATAAATATGACTACGCCCTGAAATACATAAACCGTGGATTGGGGCATGACCCCGGTGATTCTTTGGTTTCGGAATTTCAATACCTAAAAGGTATATGCATGGCTGAAACTGACAAGCCAATCAAAGCCTTGACTGCCTTTAATGAAGTGAGGGATTTTAACAGCACCTATGACAGTAGTCTTTTCAGGTCTGCCATGATTCTTACCTTCCAAATCCCAAAACCTGATAGCGCTACTTTTTTACTCAATCAACTAATCGACCGGAATAATGAACACTATACTGCAACATACTATAAGGGAATCATCTATGAAAAACAGTCTAAAAACCATGAAGCCTTTGAAGTATTTTCAGAATTAAAAGATAGGCCATTCAACAAAGCAGCCACCTATTATCATCTGGCTAGAGCTGAGATAAAACTCGATATGCCAGATTCTGCCTGTGCACATCTTCAGGTCGCCAGTGATCTCAATTTGATGGAAGCGAAACAGCTCTTGAACTTATACTGCAAAAAAGAATCTATATTTATGTCTCCTTATAAATAAGCAATACTTAAAAAGCCTTCAAAATCCATGGATTTCAAAGGCTTTTTAAGGTCAATTTAATTCACTACCTCCACAAGGGTTTATGCATCATAAGCCAAATTGGAAGAAAGCCAGCGTTCGATATCTTCCACAGCCATGCCTTTTCGCTTGGCATAATCCTCTACTTGGTCCTTTTGAATCTTCCCAAGTCCAAAATATTTGGATTCTGGATGTGCAAAATACCACCCACTCACGGTCGCCGCAGGGCTCATGGCAAAGCTCTCTGTTAGTTCCACTCCTATTTCTTCTTCTGCATTGAGCAAGTCAAAAAGCTTTCTTTTTTCCAAATGATCAGGACAAGCAGGGTATCCCGGTGCCGGACGAATTCCAGTATATTCTTCTTTGATCAAAGATTCATTGCTCAACTTTTCATCCGCATCATAACCCCAATATTCTTTCCGCACCTTCATATGCAAATACTCTGTAAATCCTTCTGCCAGTCGATCTGCAAGGGCTTTGGCCATTATGCTGTTATAATCATCCAAATCATCTTCATATATCTTCACCAACTCTTTGGTTCCAAATCCACAACTCGCTACGAAGGCACCAATATAATCTTGCTTTCCGGTTTCTTTTGGACAGATGAAATCGCTTAACGCAAAATTCGGGAGACGAGGTGCCTTTTTATTTTGCTGTCGTAAAAAGTTTAAAGTGGTCAGCTGTTCATCACTTCCATCCTTTTGGCTGTATAGCTCTACATCTTCGTCTCCAACCCTGTTGGCCTTAAAGAACCCAATGACTGCCCTAGCTTCATATAGTTTTTCCTTGATGATTTTATCCAACAATTCCTGTGCATCTTGAAACAGTTTTGTTGCCGCATCTCCTACTACTTCATCTTTGAGAATAGCCGGATATTTACCTGCTAATTCCCATGAAATAAAGAATGGAGACCAATCTACATATGGCAATATTTCTTCTAACTGGACGTCTAAAATCACCTTTGTCCCAAGAAATGATGGCTTAATTGATTCAAAAGAATCCCAATCGATCGGAACTTTTTTGGCTCTGGCGTCTTCTATAGAAATCAGCTTCTTAGTCCCCTGCCGTTTTGCATAATCTACTCTCAACTGCTCGTATTCCTCTCTTACTTTGTTCACCAATTCTTGCTTGGTGGTTTCATTTCCAGAAGTCAAATGACTGGCAATGGGGACACTTTTTGAAGCATCGATCACATGGATCACTGGCCCACTATAGTTTTGATCGATCTTTACACAAGTATGAATCCGTGACGTGGTCGCTCCTCCAATTAACAAGGGTATGGAAAATTTACGCCTTTCCATTTCTTTGGCCACATAGACCATCTCATCAAGTGATGGCGTGATCAACCCGCTCAAACCGATAATATCCACATCTTCCTTTATTGCGGTATCAAGTATTTTTTCTAATGGCACCATCACGCCAAGATCGATGATTTCAAAATTATTGCACGCCAATACCACTCCCACGATGTTCTTTCCAATGTCGTGCACGTCACCCTTAACTGTTGCCATTAGAATTTTTCCGGCAGTTTTTATGGATTGTTTAGAATCTGTCTTCGACTGTGACTTTTCGATAAACGGCAGTAGATACGCCACTGCCTTTTTCATAACACGGGCACTTTTTACAACTTGGGGCAAAAACATTTTCCCTTCACCAAACAAATCGCCCACAATGTTCATCCCGTCCATTAGTGGCCCTTCAATCACCTCAATGGGTTGCTCGTACATTTGTCTGGCGATTTCGGCATCTTCCTCTGCATAGTCAATGATACCTTTTACAAGCGCATGACTGAGGCGTTGTTGCACAGGCCATTTTCGCCAAGCATCATCTTTTTCTAATTTCTTTCCCCCTCCTTTAACTTTTTCGGCAAAGTCCACTAGCCGTTCCGTGGCGTCTTCTCTTTTATTGTGCAAAACGTCTTCGACGCGTTCCAGTAAATCTTTGGGTATTTCTTCATACACCTCAATCATCCCAGCATTTACAATCCCCATATCCATGCCTGCCTTAATAGCATGATATAAAAAGGCAGAATGCATAGCTTCCCGAACTATATTATTTCCCCTAAACGAAAAAGAAAAGTTGCTCACCCCACCGCTGACCTTGGCCCCGGGCAAGTTCTCCTTGATCCACTTAGTTGCTCGAATAAAGTCTACCGCATAGTTATTATGCTCTTCTATACCTGTTGCGACTGTAAGAATATTTGGATCAAAAATGATGTCTTCTTTTGCAAACCCGACTTCATTAACCAAAATATCATAAGAGCGCTTACAAATTTCTATACGCCTTTCATAAGTATCCGCCTGTCCAACTTCATCAAAAGCCATCACAACAGTAGCCGCACCATATTTCCTAATCAATCTAGCTTGCCTTCTAAAAGCTTCTTCACCTTCCTTGAGGGATATGGAATTTACCACACTTTTTCCCTGAATACATTTAAGCCCAGCCTCAATCACCGACCATTTAGAGGAGTCGATCATGATTGGCAACTTACAAATTTCCGGCTCGGATGCAATCAAATTCAAAAATCTGGTCATGGCCGCTTCCGAGTCCAGCATCCCTTCATCCATATTTATATCGATGATCTGCGCTCCTCCCTCAACCTGACTCATAGCCACAGCTAGCGCTTCATCGTACTTATCTTCCCTGATTAGTCGGGCAAACATTTTCGAGCCGGTCACATTAGTTCGCTCGCCAATGTTTACGAAAATCGAATCTGGCCTCACTGTCAAAGGCTCCAAGCCACTAAGATGCAGATATCCATCTTTAGGCACTATTTTTCGAGGTTTTTGCTTGGCCACGGCTGCCGCTATCGCCGCGATGTGATCCGGGGTTGTACCACAACATCCACCTACAATATTAACAAATCCTTCTGCCGCAAATTCTCCAAGAACACTTGCCGTATATTCAGGTGTTTCATCATACTGACCAAATTCATTCGGAAGGCCTGCATTAGGATGGACACTCACTGGTACATCCGCAATTCTAGCTAGCTCTTGGATATAAGAACGCATCAAATCTGCCCCGAGGGCACAATTTAATCCTACACTAAATATTTCAATATGTGAAATAGAATTCCAAAACGCCTCAGTCGTTTGTCCGGAAAGTGTACGTCCGGAGGCATCTGTAATCGTACCGGAAACCATGATTGGAATCTTCTCATTTCTTTCCTCAAAAAGTGTTGATATTGCAAAAAGAGCTGCTTTGGCATTGAGCGTATCAAATATGGTTTCTACCATCAAAATATCCACACCGCCATCCATCAATGCACCGGCCTGTTGTTTATACACATCGACCAATTGGTCAAAGGTAATTGCTCTATAGCCGGGATCATTTACATCAGGTGACAGCGAAGCAGTTTTGTTGGTCGGCCCAAGAGACCCTGCTACGAACCGCGGCTTATCAGGTTCCTGTTGAGTTACTTCCTCTGCTACTTCCTTGGCGATTTTGGCCGCTTGGTAATTCAAATCATATACTACAGATTCCAATCCATAATCCGCCTGACCAACTGTAGTCGAACTAAACGTATTTGTAAGAATAATATCTGCTCCCGCCAAAAGGTATTGCCTTTCAATATCCTTAACAATATCAGGGCGAGTGAGACACAAAATATCATTATTTCCCTTTAGGGAATCTGAATGATCTTTGAATCGCTCTCCTCTAAAATCCTCTTCGGTAAGCTTATAATTTTGGATCATGGTACCCATAGCACCGTCCAAAACCATTATCCGCTCAGCAAGAATTGCTTTTATTTTTTCCAATGTTGTACTTTTTTTAATTATAAATACTTATCGGAAAGTGCTTGAGGCAGGCAATATGTAGGATAACTTATCTTCCTTATTATTACAAGCGGGAATTGGCACCTTTTCAAGGTTGCCAAGACTTCACAGGGCCCGATCCCTCAGTCTTTCTGGATAAGTGCTGCAAATATATTGCAATAAAAAGAATATCACTAATATCCATGGAAAGCTTTATCGTTACTTCCTTCTAAAACTACCTTTACACATTAAAAAGCCTCTTAAATCCATGGATTTAAGAGGCTTTTTATGTCTGAATTATCAAAGTAGCATCAGAACAGTGGCATTATATCAGCACCACCTGCTCTATTTCCTCTTTAGTAATATTAAAAAACTCCTTGTGAATATTGAACTGCTTCTCTCCTTTTGAATTTTTAACTTCGTAGGTTCCATCTTCTTTCATGACATATGAATTTACATTGTCCTTCAGGTTGTATTTCAAAATGCACATGATCTCCTTTTTGAGTAATGGATCTACTACCATGAAAAGTGATTCGATGCGTCTTTCAAAACTGCGCACCATGATATCCGCACTTCCTCCATAAATTTTGAAATCACCACCATTGTGGAAATAGTAAATGCGAGAATGCTCCAAATAATCCCCCACAATAGAATATACTTCTATATTTTCACTCAATCCTTCACGCCCAGGACGCAAACTGCAAATACCCCTGATGATCAACTTAATAGGTACTCCAGCCTGTGACGCTTTATACAATTCATCTATGATCTCTTTATCCTGTAACGAGTTGAGTTTTATAATAATACCACTTGGCAAGCCCTTTTTTGCATTTTCAGTTTCCACTCCAATCAGGTCTGCCAATTGTATCCTCATGTCTTTTGGGGCAGTTAGCAGATATTTATAAATTCTGGGTGCTGAATGACCAGTAATGGCATTGAAAAATTCAGACACGTCATGCGCATATACCTCGTTGGAAGTCAATATCCCCCAATCAGTATATAATTTAGATGTCGATTCATTATAATTACCACTGGAAAGGTGTACATACCTAGTCACTTTTTCGCCTTCCTTCCTTACGATCAATAGCAATTTAGTGTGCGTCTTCACCTCCTGTATGCCATAAATCACGAAACAACCTGCCTCTTGCAACCGCTTCGCCTCTTTAAGATTATTTTCTTCGTCAAACCTAGCTTTGACTTCAAACAAAACGGATACATGCTTTCCATTTTCAGCTGCCTTAAGCAAGGCCGCAGTTACTCTAGAATCACTTGCCAGACGATAAATTGTCAACTTGATAGACAATACATTGGAATCTTCAGCTGATTTTTCCAATAATTCCAACAGGGGTTCAATGCTATTGTAGGGATGGTGAAGCAGAATATCACGTTTTTTTAAAACTTCGAAAATCGAATCTTCAGCTCCTGTATCAAGCATGGAAATTGGCTTGATTGGTTTGTGAAGTTTTGGGATTTTATTCTTAAACTCGTTGTGATTTACAATCTGCCAAAGACTTGTGTAATCGAGCAAATCACCTTCTGTCAGCAAAAAGATATTATCATCGTCGAGCTCCCATCGCTCCTTTAATATCCGCAACATCCATTTGTTTGCCTGACCTTCCACTTCAATACGAACTACCCGCCCTGTTTTCCTTGTTTTTAGTTTACGGCGCAACTCCTCCAAAAAATTCGCTTCAATGTCGTCGCTTTCATCTAACGTAAAATCTCCATTCCGGGTAATCCTAAACAGACCCACCGATTTTATGGTGATATTTCTAAATAACTTATGAATATAGGTACGAATCACCTCTTCAATCGGCACAAAAACAACTTGATCTTCCCGATAGATTTCAAAAAACCTAGGCAGATTTGTCGGTATTTGAATAAAGGATAAACGCTTCTTTTCTAGCTCATCGCGATGATCGATGGTGACCACCCCAAAAATCAACAGCTTGTTTACCAGAGATGGGAAAGTATGGTAGCTATCATAGACCATGGGGGTGAGCATGGGGAATATGGTCTTTTTAAAATATTCTTTTACATGCCCGCGTTCTGCATCTTCCAGCTCGGCTACACTTAAAATTTCAAACCCATTCTTCTTAAATCCTGGTTTTATTGCATTAATAAAGTGGTTGGATTGATCTTGATAAAATCCATGAATCTCACCAAACAACTTTTTCTTAAATGGGACTTCCCTTAGGCTCGAATAATCTACTCGTTCTTTTTGATAGTCAAGATAATTGTATAGACTCCCCACCCTTATCATAAAAAACTCATCCAAATTAGATGAGGTGATAGCCATAAATTTGAGCTTATCAAAAAAATTTCTCTTGGCTTTCTTGGCCTGATCTAAAACCCTTCCATTGAACTTTAGCCAACTCAAGTCGCGGCTAATAAATTTACTCTTTTCTATTTGGGATAAAGTCCGATCAGGTGCTGCCATATTTTTTCAATTTAAAATAAAAAAATAGGGTAAACTTCCATATACCCTATTTTCCAAATACTATAAAAAATACTAAATATCTACGTTAGCATATTTTGCATTTGCTTCGATAAATTCTCTTCGGGGTGCCACTTCTTCACCCATCAGCATGGAAAATAAATGGTCTGCTTCAGCTGCGGATTCTATAGTAACTTGCTTCAAAGTTCTTCGCTCCGGATCCATGGTGGTAGACCACAATTGCTCTGGGTTCATTTCCCCTAAACCCTTGTACCGCTGTACACTAACGGCATCTTCTTTTCCATCCTGAGCAAGTTCTAACACGATTTTTTCTCTATCTGCTTCGTCCCAACAATAACGCTCATGTTTGCCCCTTTTTAGTAAGTACAAAGGTGGCAACGCGATGTACAAATAGCCATGATCAATCAGGCTTTTCATGTACCTAAAAAAGAAAGTCAAGATCAAAGTACGAATGTGGCTTCCATCGATGTCGGCATCTGTCATGATGATCACTTTGTGATACCTTAACTTTTCCATGTTCAAGGCTTTCTCGTCATCAGCTGTACCAAAGCTCACCCCAAGGGCGGTAATCATATTTTTTATCTCTTCATTATCGTAGATTCTATGCTCTTGTGCTTTTTCTACGTTCAGTATTTTTCCCCTTAACGGAAGTATTGCCTGAAAGCCTCGATCCCTTCCTTGCTTTGCTGAACCACCAGCCGAATCTCCCTCGACCAAGTATATTTCACATACTGTGGGATCGTTGTCTGAGCAATCCGCCAATTTCCCAGGTAATCCCGTACCACTCAACACATTTTTTCGCTGCACCATTTCCCTGGCTTTTCTTGCAGCATGCCTGGCTTGAGCCGCCAAAATAACCTTTTGCACGATCACCTTGGCATCTTTAGGATTTTCTTCCAAATATATATTCAATGCTTCCCCAACGGCAGTATCTACTGCCCCCATAGCTTCTGAGTTACCCAACTTAGTTTTGGTCTGCCCTTCAAATTGCGGTTCTGCAACTTTCACCGAAATGATCGCTGTCAATCCTTCACGAAAATCATCACCGCTAATTTCTACTTTCACTTTATCCAACAACCCTGACTTATCAGCATACGATTTTAACGTACGTGTCAATGCCCGTCGGAATCCTGCAACATGGGTCCCACCTTCAATTGTGTTGATATTGTTGACGTAAGATATAATGTTTTCTGAATATGACTTATTGTAGCTGAGTGCTGCCTGTACAGGTATTACCCCTTTTTCTGTATCGATATAAATACAATCGTTGATCAGCTTTTCACGGGTGCTATCCACGTATTCGACAAATTCGCGAAGTCCCCCTTCCGAGAAAAAAACATTTGACTTGTTTTTACCCTCATCATCCTGTTCTCTTTCATCTTCGAGGGTAATCTTGATGCCAGCGTTCAAAAATGAAAGTTCCCTTAGCCTAGAAGCTACTGTTTCATAATTATATTCCAACACTGTGAAAATATCACCATCAGGCTTGAAATGCACATGCGTTCCATTGATATCAGTTTTTCCAATCTCTCTGACGTCATATTGCGGAATACCTCTAGAATATTCCTGTTCGTATAGTTTTCCCTGACGATGCACGGTGGCTTTCAGCATGATCGACAGTGCATTGACACAAGAAACCCCTACTCCATGCAATCCTCCAGAGACTTTGTAAGTATCCTTATCAAACTTACCCCCGGCATGTAAAACGGTCATTACCACCTCAAGAGCAGATCTTTTCTCCTTGGTGTGAATTTCTGTAGGTATTCCCCTTCCATTGTCCTGAACACTGACTGAATTGTCTTTGTGGATGATGACCTTTATAGTATCGCAATATCCTGCGAGTGCTTCATCTATTGAGTTGTCCACGACTTCCCACACCATGTGGTGCAGTCCTTTCACACTGATATCGCCAATGTACATGGCTGGGCGCTTTCTTACAGCTTCCAGCCCCTCAAGTACCTGAATATTTTCTGCTGAATAATCCCCTTTGGAATGATCTTTTGTGTTGCTCATATGTCTAAAAATAAACGCAAAAATAGTTAATTTTCAATGATTTTCCTGTATAGAATGGTAAAATATATTGAAAAAATCAACCTACAAAACGCACTGCATCCACGATCGGTTTATTTCAATAAAAAAGCCTTGAAATTCCATGAAAAATGGAAAAATCATGTCAAAATATTGAATCTCTAATTCATGGAAATTGGATGCTTTTTACAACCAAAATCTGGTGCTAGCATCTTTTGTGTGCTCAGTTCAAAACTGGCCGGTTCGGATTAAGACCAAGTTGCAGGAGTTTTCCACTTTAATTCCCCGGTCCATCGCCAATTTATTTAGTTCAGGGTTTTCTGCACCTGGATTAAAAATCAACCTTTTAGGAGAAAGGTTTAGAATATAATCATACCATTCCTTTTGGTTTTTTGCACTCAAGTACAATGATATGGTGTGCACATCATCAATTTGAGGTTTATCCTCTATGTTCAAAATCTGCTTTCCCAAAATCTCCCCATTTTTTATTCCTACAGGAACAAATTCATGCCCGGCTTCATCTAACATCCTTATGGCCAGATTCGAATATCGAGAAGGGTTTGTACTAGCTCCTAATACTACTGTTTTCTTCATAACCATCACAACAGACTTTTTGCAATATTGTTACACATGGTTTTATTCTTACTCACAAATCGCGAATATACATCGAAATAAAGCAATTTAATTCAACCGGATTAAACCTTTTATAAATAGCAAAGTCTAAAGCTTCAAAATAGCATCTTCGTTGGACGATAAGGATCTACTGATAAAAATAAAGGACCCGGAAACCATGAACTATGGATTCAATTTGCTGGTGAGAAAATACCAGCAAAAGATCTATTGGCATGTGCGAAAAATGGTCATCGTCCACGACGATGCCGATGATTTGGTGCAGGATATATTTATGAAGGTATGGAAAAATATAGGTTCGTTCCGAGAAGATGCCCAGCTATATACCTGGATTTACAGAATCGCCACCAATGAATGTTTGAATTTCTTAAGGAAAAAGAAAAATAAATTTTTCCTCCCTATTCACGATGTGCAGCATGAATTGAGTGAAAAGCTTAACAATGTACACGATATCGATGGAGATGAAATACAGTTGAGACTGCAAAAAGCATTACTCAAACTTCCTGACAAACAAAGGATTGTCTTTAATATGAAATATTTTGACGAAATGAAATATGAGGAGATTGCCAAAATTACAGATACAAGCGTTGGTGGGCTCAAGGCGAACTATCACTATGCCATAAAAAAAATCGAAGCATATTTAAAAGAAAATTAAACCATAAGAATCGGTTCTTGTCAAACAAATAAATTGCACAGAAATGAAACTTGAAGACATAGATAAGCAAAATATATTCAAAGTCCCTGACAAATATTTTGATCAGTTGCCAACGAAGATCCAGTCCAGGATAAATGATTCAACAGCTTCTAAAAGCACTTTGAGTTGGAATTTATTTTTAAAAATAGCTACTCCAGTTTTCGCCTTGGTCTTATTGTTCATTTTTATTGAAAAAAACAATCAAGAACCCATGCCGACCGCGGGTGATTACCTTGCTCAGGTAAGTGCCGACGACCTGATCGCCTATTTGGGAGATACAGAAATTTCGGCAGATGAAATATTGGAAGAACTGGATATTTCTGAAAATGATGTGGATTTGTTTGACGATGAATCCCTACTACAGGAATTTGAATTGGATGATATGGAAATAAATGCAGTCATTGACGAGTATGGAATTGATGGCAAAGTATTATAAATTTATAATTATGAAACAGCTTGGTATCGCAATAGTATTATTTTTCGTCTCAACCGGTGCCTACGCTCAAAACCGGGAAGCCATGAAAAAAATTGAGAGCGCCCGAATCGCATTGATTACCGAAAGGCTGGGGCTTTCGCCTGATCAGGCTGAGAAGTTTTGGCCGATATACAGGGAATATACCATGGAACGCCGAGAGGTAAGGCAAAAATTCAGGGAGGAGCGAAAAGATGTGGATGTCAAAAACCTTACTGAAGAACAGAGCGAAAAATTGGTTCAAAAATCCATGGAAATGAAACAGCACGAACTTGATCTTGAAAAGAAATATTCCAACAGGCTTACTGATGTCATTAGCACCAAACAGTTGTATAAATTAAAAACTGCTGAAAAAGACTTCCAGCAGATGATTTTGAAGAGAATTCAGGAACAGCGGCAACGGCAAGACCAAAATCAAAAAATGAAACAACGTCGGGAAATGATGCAAGACAGAAATAACAATTGATGAAACCGGCATGGCCGGAGCAAATTAGGACGCACAGGGGATGATTATACACCCCCTAAGTGACTTAAAAAATTATAAACACATGAAAAAATTATTCATAAACTATTAAATAAATTACAACTTCAGTAATCATTTAAGGAAGTTACCGTACTGGAAACTTCCTTATTGCGTTTAAAACAAAATACTTTATATATGGTTTCAAAGGGCATATTGGCTTTTTTACTTTGTGGAGTTATCGCATTATCAGCGATAGCGCAGGAAGATAATTATGACTCGTTGTTGGCGTATTATCTAAAAAGTGATTCACTGTATTTGAATCAATTGGAACAAGATATGAATGGCTCTTCCATGGATATTTTGGATCTTATGGATAGCTTGTTGAATACTGATTTTCGCTATTCCCAATTATCACTCCGCACCGGATATACCAGTGAAATTACTTATGCAAATAGAAATATCGGATTTCAACAGCATGGCTTTAATACCGGAGTTTCCTACTATCATAAATCGGGAATCTTCGCTGATGTCTCCAGCTATTGGAAAAACGACATTTCCAATGAGTATAGCCCTACCATAATGTCTTTGGGATACTTCGGTGGTTTTACCAACAAATGGAATTACTCCATGAGCTTTGATAAATATGTATATCCTTATGTAGAAGATAAAAATGATTTGGTGTATAGCCCCATCACCAGCAGCATCAATGCATCCTCGTTTTTTGACATTGGAAAATTCACCTTATCCGGAGACTACTCTCTTTTGTTTACTGACGAAAATATGCATAGAATCCATGGAAATTTGATATATTCATTGACTGCAAAAAATGTAGGATTCATTGACCGTATAGTATTTATGCCTACAATTTCTGCTCAACTGGGCAATTCACAAATCACCAAAACCACCTCTACTTTCCCATCCGATAACTTGGAAATGCGTTACAAGATTCGCCAATACTTATTTGAACAGTACGGGGAGCAATTGATCAAATATCTTTTTATAAATAACCGTGAAAAATACCTTGAACTAGAACTGAAAGCTGCCGAGGAAAACCGAGACGTTTTTACAGAATACTCAGCAACTTCAGAAAATGCATTCGGACTCATGAATTACAGCATTTCGGCTCCGGTTTATCTTTATGTCAACAGTTTCACCTTTTCGCTCAACTTTCATTACAACATTCCTGTCGCACTTCCGGGAGAGAGCCTAATCCTTGAGCCCAATAGCTATATTGGTGCAAATCTCATTTATAATATTCCTTTGAATTGATCATCTATAATATCTGGTATGTATCTAGCCTGATTAATTACAATATCCGCTACAAAAAATAAGGTTTCTTTAGCCAGGAAGGTCAAATTTCTTTACATAAAATCAAAATCTGGGAGTTCACTTCAAACAGTTTCGGCTTTTTGCAAAGGCTTTAAATCTTTACTTTTTAAAATTAATTATCTTGTTAGATATGAGTACATTTGATTACTTGTAGGTAGTTGGAAGGAAAGTTGTGAAATCGGTTTAGGGGATAGATTTGTAGGCTTTCAATAAATGCATATATTTCTGAAAGCGAATCATTCGTTTACCAAGTTATCCATCCAATCACAAACGAATCAATTTTATATTGCATCACTGCAAAAACGCTTTAAGCTGTATTAAATGAAAGTTTTAAATTATTTGTTCAGAATAGGTGTATTATTTCAAGTATTGTTACTTATCTCATGTAATCACAATAATACCGGTGATATATCATCCAAACAAACTATTCCAGATTTGGTTGACTATAACTTTCATATCCGACCTATACTTTCTGACAAATGTTTTGCGTGCCATGGCCCTGATGTCAATCAAAGAAAAGCCGATCTTAGATTAGATACTGAAGAGGGTGCTTTTTCTGCATTGAAAGATTATGATGAGGATCGATTTGCCTTTGTAAGTGGCAAACCTCATGAATCGGAAGCTTACATTAAAATGTCTTCTCAAGATACTTCTGAGATGATGCCTCCACCAAAGTTCAACGTGAAAGTAACTGAGTATGAAATTAAATTGGTGAAGAAATGGATAGAGCAAGGTGCGGAATATAAACCGCATTGGGCATTTGTTCCTCCTGTAAAAGCTGAACTGCCTACCGTTACAGATAAAGAGTGGGCAACAAACGAGATTGACTATTTTATACTGAATAAGGTTGAAGGTATGGGGCTCACGCCCAATGAAAGAGCTGACAAAGCACGGCTGCTAAAAAGAGTTGCATTTGATCTGATCGGTTTGCCACCAACTTTGGAAATGCAGGAGGCTTTTATGAACGATAATTCTGAACAAGCCTATGAAAAGGTAATAGATGAACTGATGGCCAATGTACACTATGGAGAAAAAATGGCAGTTCATTGGTTAGATGTAGCTAGGTATGCCGATTCACATGGGTATCAGGATGATGGTTTAAGAACCATGTGGCCTTGGAGGGATTGGGTGATCCATGCTTTCAATGAAAATTATTCCTACGATAAATTCTTGACTTGGCAATTGGCTGGGGATTTATTACCGGAAAAGAATATAGAAGCTCTTCTGGCAACCGGTTTTAATAGAAATCATAAAATCACTCAGGAGGGAGGCGTTATAGACGAAGAATATAGGATCGAATATGTGACAGATCGAACCAATACATTTGGCAAAGCCTTTTTAGGCCTCACTTTTGAGTGTGCAAAATGTCATGACCACAAATACGATCCTATTTTGCAAAAAGACTACTATAGCACATTTGCTTTTTTTGATAAAGTTCCTGAGAAGGGATTGTTTGGGACAATAGATGCGAATTTTGCAGATCCTCCAAACATGACAATTGATGATGAGTTAATTTCAAATCTCCTCACCTTCATCAATAAAAAAGATACCGCTAGTGTGAACGTCATGGTGATGCAGGATTCTGTTGGAATACGAGAAACACACATATTGGACAGGGGGAATTATGATGCCAAAGGGCAAATAGTAAGTTTTAATACCCCAGAGGCAATTCTTAAATACGACACCATCAATTTTGAAAAGAACAGATTGGGGTTGGCAAAATGGCTATTGAGTGATGAACATCCATTGACTTCCAGGGTATTTGTCAATCGAATCTGGCAGGAATTTTTTGGGAGAGGTATCGTAAAATCTGTAGGTGATTTTGGGATGCAAGGAGACTTGCCCACTCATCCGGAATTACTAGACTGGCTAGCTGTTGACTTCAGGGAAAACGATTGGGACATTAAACGATTGATAAAAAAAATTGTAATGTCATCTACGTACACCCAATCTTCGGTAATAGAAAAAATAAAATTGGAGAAAGATCCAGAGAATATATACTTATCCAGAATGCATCGTACTAGATTAAACGCAGAAATGGTGAGAGATCAGGTTCTTGCAAATAGTGGTTTGCTCAATCGGGAAATTGGCGGCCCCAGCGTGAAACCGTATCAGCCTGATGGTCTTTGGGCGGCTGCAACTTCAGGGCGTGGATTGCTTAAAGCATATATCCAAGATCACGGGGACGATCTTTACAGAAGAGGTATTTATACATTTATCAAACGAACAGTGCCACCTCCAGTTATGCTGACTTTTGACGCCTCAAATAGGGATCAATGTGAGGTGAGGAGGTTAACTACCAGTACTCCTTTGCAAGCATTGATTATGCTAAACAACCCAACAGTATTGGAGGCTGCCAGGGTATTAGCGGAGCGATTGGATGAAGAGGGCCTACAAAATGACGGGAAAATTAGCAAGGCATTTAATTTGATTATTTGCCGTGAGGCTAAAGAAAAAGAAAAGAGTTTGTTATTGCAGTACTACAACGAGCGGCTATTGGAGTATGAGGCCAACCCTGAAGAAGCGAAAAAATTTATAGATGTAGGAGAATACCCTCCTAAAGAAAACAGGAATGATGTGACAGTTGCTGCATTGATGCAGGTTATTCACACCATTTATAATATGGAAGAAGCAATCACTAAAAGTTGATTTATTATTGCTGATTAATGCATTTTATAATAGGTAATGAAACTATGGAAAAGGAATTTTTAGAAAATAAACTGAATGTAAACCGGAGACATTTTCTTGGTAAAATGGCTATGGGTGTTGGAAGTGCGGCATTGGGTTCACTTCTATTACCGAATTTATTGAAGGGAACTGGAGGTGCTGGAGACGAATTGCCACTAGGAATTAAGCATTTTGCATCAAAAGCAAAAAGAGTAATCATGTTGTTTCAGAATGGTGCCCCATCGCAGCTAGAAAGTTTCGACTACAAACCGACATTAAATAAAATGTATGGCCAGGACTTACCTGCATCAATTCGAGGTGATCAAAGACTGACGGGAATGACCGCCGATCAGGATAAATTCCCGCTGGTCGGTTCCAAATTTGGTTTTAATCAGTATGGAAAATCTGGCACTTGGGTAAGCGATCTTTTTCCTAACATTGCTAAGATTACTGATGATATATGTGTAGTCAAAACCATGCACACCGAGGCTATCAATCACGACCCTGCACTTACATTTATCCAGACAGGCTCTCAACAAGGGAATCGCCCAAGTATGGGTGCTTGGTTGAGTTATGGATTGGGAAGTGAAAATAAAAACCTGCCGTCATTTTGTGTGTTATTGTCTAGAGGAAGGGGAAATGGGCAAGGTGTTTATTCCAAACTCTGGACTAATGGATTTTTGGATAGTAATCATCAAGGTGTGCAATTTAGCGCCAGCGAAGACCCTGTTTTATACTTAAATAACCCTGATGGAATAGATATGCAGAGCAGGAAAAAGATGTTGGATCATTTAGCATCTTTGAATGAAATGGGATATCAGGAATTTGGTGATCCTGAGATACATGCCAAAATTCAACAATACGAGATGGCATATAGAATGCAAACGGCAGTTCCTGAGATTACTGACATATCGAAAGAACCTGATCGTATCATAAAAATGTATGGCGCAGACTCAATGCAACCAGGCACCTATGCTTCAAATTGCCTTTTGGCACGGAAGCTCTCAGAAGGAGGTGTACGATTCGTTCAATTGTACCATCAAGGCTGGGATCAACATGGAAACCTTGTGGGGGAAATGCCCAAACAAGCAGAAGATGTAGACAGAGCTTCAGCTGCTTTGATAACGGATCTTAAGCAGAGAGGTTTGTTAGACGAAACACTGGTGATTTGGGGTGGGGAATTCGGCAGAACTAACTATTGCCAGGGCAAATTAACGGACGGTAATTATGGAAGAGATCATCACCCAAGATGCTACAGCATTTGGATGGCGGGTGGTGGTGTTAAAGCTGGGATGTCATATGGCGAAACTGACGAGTTTGGATACAATATAGTGAAAGACCCTGTGCATGTGCATGATTTGCAGGCAACCATAATGCATTTGATGGGAATGGATCATGAAAAATTAATATATAAATATCAGGGTAGGCGTTTCCGTTTGACAGATGTACATGGAAAAGTTGTGAAGGACATTGTTGCATAATATGGAGAAAATAGAAAGGATTGTTTCAAATATTGTATTCTTCTTATTGTGCCTGCTGGCAATCCTGCTAGTGTTTGAACAGTATGTACAAATCCCATTTTGGCTTCAACCTATTGGAAGAATGCACCCTTTGCTGCTGCATTTCCCTATTGGGTTTGTTGTATTATTGGTTTTAATCAACCTATTCAGGAAACAACTTGATGAGGCCTCTTATGAGAAGGTGAATAAATTTTTGCTACTGCTCACTGCACTTACTACAACTCTATCGGCTCTTATGGGCTTTTTCTTATCAAGAGAAGATGGCAACACGTCAGATTTGATGTCTTTGCACAAATGGATAGGCGTGGCAGTAAGTTACATCATGTATGCCTTGATCCTGACGTATAACAAAAAGAAGGTTTACCAAATATTGCTTTATACGGGTTTCTTTTCAATAGTTTTTGCAGGACATTTTGGAGCAGGACTTACCCATGGAATGAATTTTTTGATGGAACCAATCCTCAAAACTCAAAAAGCTGCATTTGACGAAAATTCACCGATTTTTACCTCATTTGTAAAACCGATATTGAAGGCTAAGTGTGAAAGTTGCCATAACGAACAAAAACACAAAGGCAAATTGGATATGTCGACCCTTGAGAAAATACATGAAGGTGGTGAAAATGGGCCAATTTGGATAGCAGGAGACTTGGAGCAAAGTGAATTGGTCAAAAAAGTGCTACTTCCTTTAGATGATGAAAAACACATGCCTCCCCAAGGCAAAGCACAGCTAACAGTTAATGAATTTGACCTGATCAAAAAATGGATTGAAAAAGGTGCAGACGAGTTGATCTCATTATCCCAATTATCCAAAGATGATACATTGTATATGCTGGCCAAAAATAAAATGGAGGAGCTAAATTATGTAGAGGAAGCTCCGGAATATGCTTTTTCATTTGCCGATGAGGACTTGATTGCCTCACTCAACAATCCTTACCGGACTGTTGCACAGCAATCACCTAAGTCCCCAGCCATAGATGTTGACATTTATGGCAGACAGGCTTTCCAATTGGACTATCTGACTGAGTTAAAGAAGATTAAAATTCAGGTAGTTTCTCTTAATTTGGCTTATTTACCCATACAAGATGATGCAATCGGTATAATCAGTGAGTTGATAAATTTGGAAAAATTGAACTTAAACTTCACTGAAGTAACTGAAAAGTCCCTACCAATATTATCTGCATGCACCAATTTGCGTTCCTTGTCACTATCAGGAACTAAGATAACATCAGATATTTCTAACACATTAGGAAATTTCGAGAACCTTCGAGAAGTTTATCTTTGGAATACTTCAATATCCCAAGATGATATCAAAACATTGGAGGCAGGTTATCCAAAGATACGATTTGAACTTGGCTATGATGGAGCCGGTGAGGAGTCCAGGATAAACGCACCTACTCTATCCACAAATAAAACAGTAATATCGAAAGAAGACAAAATCTCACTGGAGCATAAATTGAAGAGCATTGATATTAGATATACCCTTGATGGTTCCGAACCGGATAGTGTATCAGCATTATTTAAAGAACCTTTTCAATTTGACTCCTATAGCACCTTAAAAGCCAAGGCTTTTAAGGAAGGGTGGTTGCCTAGTGAAACCAGAACCTATAGTTTTTATGTAAAAGGGATTACCCCAAAGAAGGCAACACTGATCAATAATCCTGCTAAGAAATACTCAGGCACTGGAGCCAAAACCCTAATTGACAATGTGAAAGGAGAAGCCGATAATGTTGCTTCAAAATCCTGGTTGGGTTATAGAGAAAATTCATTTTCGGCCAGTTTTGATTTGGGCGAATCGGCACCAAAAATCAGCAAGGTGGTCATGAGTTATGGGATTAATATTCAACAATATATTATGGCCCCTACCTCCATTGAGCTTTGGGGAGGTAATGATGAAAATGATCTCGTTTTATTGAAAAAATCTATACCTGAACAGGATAGTAAATTTTCTCCAAATGAAGTAAGAGCACTTTCTATTCCGGTAAGAAACGGTCTATTTAGGTATTATAAAGTAGTGGCGCATCCATTGAGGGTACTTCCAGAATGGCACCCTGGTAAAGGTGATAAAGGTTGGGTGTTTGTGGATGAGTTGTTTTTTTATTGAGATTTGAAACGGACAGGTTCAGGTTTTAGAAGATACTGTTGGTGTACCCATGGAAAAAAGTAGGTATTCCGTATCTAACTAACAGTTGCTGTTTTTATAATGGTTAGAGCTGAAACCGCATTTCTCAATAATCTGATGACACCTCTAAAGGATAAACTTAAGTCTAACTAATTGCCCCTTATAATATATTAAATCCACATCCAATTTATTAAACAATGAAACGAACACATATTATTTTTTCTTTACTGGTGCTTTTTATGATTTCATGTGATAAACCACAGCAGAGTGTTGAAAAGCTGTGGTATGAATCACCAGCTGCAGATTGGTTTGAAGCTCTTCCATTGGGTAATGGTAGATTGGGGGCGATGGTATTTGGAGATGTTACCGAAGAGCACATACAATTGAATGAGGAGAGTTTATGGGCAGGAAGTCCTGAAAATCCATATCCTGACAATGTAAGAGAACATTATGCTCGTTTTCAACAACTCAATTTGGAGGGAAAATTCAATGAAGCCTTGAGCTATGGCATGAAAAATTTAGCCGTTAGTCCATCCTCCATACGCTCATACGAGCCACTTGGTGATGTCTATTTGAATTTCGGACACCATACTCCAAAACACTACAAACGCAGTTTAGATTTAAGCAGTGGGATATCTACCATTGAATACGAGATAAAGAACAAACGTTTTAAACGTGAGTCCTTTATTTCCACAGAGTATGATGCGATTTTCTACCGTTTTGAAAGCCTTGATGGAGTTCCGACAGATTGTCAAGTTCGATTTGATCGGAAAAAAGATATTCTACAAACAATCAGCGATAATAAAATAGTTGTGACAGGACAAATATTTGATGATCCTGATGGCTATGACGATAATGCTGATGGTTCGGGAAAATTTGGTCTGCATATGAAATTTGCTGCACAGATTGGCATCAACACTGATGATGGGGAAATTATTGCAAGTGACTCCAAGCTGAAGGTTCAAAAGTCAAAAGCATTTACGGTGGTTGTTAGTGCAGCAACTGACTACAACCTGCAAAAGCTCAATTTTGATAGAGATATCAACTCGCAAAAAATTGCTGAAGGTATTTTAAACAGAGCCCTAGCTACCTCTTACAATGACATTAAGAAGGCTCACATTCAAACACATTCAGCTGTTTATAATCGCGTAAAACTGGATATTTCTGGTGTCACATTGGATACAATTCCCACAGATAAACGCATGAAATCCTTCAAAGAGGAAGGCACAGATGATCCTTATCTTGCCCAGCTTTTGTTTCAATATGGACGTTATCTATTAATGGGCAGTTCAGGTGGCAAATCTACATTACCCGCCAATTTACAGGGTATTTGGAATCAAGATATGTGGGCAGCCTGGGAGTCGGATTTTCATTTGAACATAAATCTGCAAATGAATTACTGGCCTGCCGATGTATGCAACCTTTCTGAGACATTCATTCCACTTTCTAGCTACATGGAGCAACTGGCGAATAATGGTAAAATAACCGCACAGCAGTTTCTAGGTTCAGATGGCTGGATGGCACACCATGTGGCCAACCCATTTGGTAGAACTACTCCCTCAGGATCAAACTTTAGGTCACAAATTGAGAATGGATATTGTTTCCCTATGGCGGGGACCTGGATGTCTTTATCCTTATGGAGGCATTATACATTCACCAATGACGATGAATATTTGCGAGAAACTGCTTACCCTGTATTGAAAGGGGCAGCACGATTTGTTCTTGATTTCTTAAAAGAAGATGCCAAAGGGAATCTAGTTACAGCACCCTCTTATTCTCCCGAAAACACTTATATTGATCCGATTACACAGATCAAATTACGCAATACAGTGGCCGCTTCAATTGACATTCAAATCATTCGAGATTTGTTCAGTGCATGTCTTGAATCGGAAAAAATTCTAGGTAAAACTGTACTTACAGATGAAATCAACAAGGCTATTCCCAAGCTTCCATTAATAAAAATAGGGAAGGACGGCACGATTCAAGAATGGATGGAAGACTATGAGGAAGGTGAGCCTGGGCATAGGCATGTTTCGCATTTGTATGCCTTGTATCCTTCAAATCAAATCACTCAGCAGACGCCAGAACTATTTGATGCTGTATTAAAAACAATTGAGAAACGACTCGCATCTGGTGGTGGACAAAATGGATGGAGCAGAGCTTGGATGATTAACTTTTATGCCCGTCTATTTAAAGGAGACGATTGCTATCAACATATCAATAGTTTACTCCGCAACCATATAGCCAACAATCTGTTTGATTTATACCCTCCACACATTTTTCAGATCGATGGTAACCTTGGAGTAACGGCTGGAATTGCGGAAATGCTACTTCAGTCGCATGAAAAAGGACTAATCAACTTATTGCCCGCTCTACCAACACAATGGAAAAATGGAGAAGTAAAAGGACTTAAAGCCCGAGGTGGGTTTGAAGTTAATGTGAAATGGGCAGAAGGGAAAATGGTTTCAGCAGAGATCATTGGGAAAGAAGGTGCTGTAGGAATGTTTAAATATGCCAGTGAGATAAAAGAATTTGAGATCACTGAAAGTGGTGTTTTTATAGTGAATATCTGAAACTAAATTTATGCGTATTATAATTTGAATAGCATTGTAAATTATGGATGATCATATCCTCCTTTTTTCAAAGAAACCATTAAAATTGATCAGATAAATCAATTGTCCCCGACTACAGTAAACAATAAAGCATTCAGACAAATCCACTTCATATCGCATTCAATCAACAACAACCACGACTATTGAATTTGGCCTTATGAAATACATCATATCGATCCCTTTAATCTTTGTATGAATTAATTAACTTTACAATATGCCATCATTCTGATCTACATCCCAAGTAATAATATGAAGATCAAAAAAATACTGGGCAAAGTTCATTTGTGGATTGGGTTGATTATTGGGATTCTTATTTTTATCATTTCAATATCTGGTGCGCTATATACTTGGGCTCCAGAAATCAGTTATGTTATTTATAATCAAAAAGTTGAGCCGCAGGACTCACCCTTTGTTTCAGTTTCTGTATTAAAATCTACTATCGATCAACAGTTTCCCGATTCTGATTTCCGAACTGTTTTTTACAAGGATAAATCAAGTACTGCAGAGGTGCTTCTATATGCACCGGGAACTTATTACAAAGCATTCCTAAATCCATATTCTGGCAAATTGGTTCATCTCCAAGACATGAAAAAAGGATGGCTTAATTATCTTGTAGCAATACACAGGAATTTGATGCTTGGTGATATTGGTAGACAGATTGTTCACTGGACTACATTGCTATTTCTTCTCATGGTTATCACTGGGATAGTGCTTTGGTGGCCAAAAGACAAACACAACAGAAAGCAAAGGCTGAGCATTAATTGGAGAGTATCGCCAAAAAAGCTCAATTATGACTGGCACAATATCATAGGTTTTTATTCTTCTTGGATCATCATTTTCAGCATAGTCACGGGACTCTTCTGGGGTTTTGAAATTGTAAGAAATACACTCATGAAAGTAACTGGTGAAGTACAAATGGTCTATGAGCAACCTATATCAGAAAATCTAAATAGTTCTAACGACTCCAACAAGTTTGTTATAATGGACAGCCTGGCCCAAGTATTTCTAAACAAATATCCTAGGGATTTTATACGCATCAGCAATCCACACAAAAATTCAGATCCGATACATGTCATTGTTCACAAATCTAATATAACCGAGTACGACAACAATCATTATTATTTTGACAGATATAATGGCGAGCAAATAATCGGTCATTTTGAAAATGGATTGTACAAGGATGCCAGTCTTTACCATACGCTTCATGGTATGGTTTATAGTATACATTTTGGAAACATTCTTGGATTCCCCGGGCGTCTGCTAATGTTTTTCGCATCATTAGTAGTTGCTTCATTACCTATAACAGGATTTGTTATATGGTTGGGAAAAAGAAATAAATCCCGAA
>JAUHYU010000005.1 GCA_030426345.1 Bacteroidia bacterium | reverse complement strand
CGACCTGAGAAGGTGAAACTTCCCGACGATCCGGTCTACACCACAAATTTATCTTATCAAGCCGACAGCTATTATTGGACTTTTGGTGATGGCAAGAGCTCGACGGAGTTTGAACCTGTCCATACATATTTGGATACTGGTCGTTTTGACATAAGTCTTATCGCCCAGACAGTTCATGGATGTACGGATACTTTGGTATATGAAAATTTGGTCGAGGTGGCCGAAGGCAATGAGATTCTGATTCCAAATGCATTTACACCAAGCCTTGACGGCCCAACAGGTGGCAGCCGGTACAATGATGGCAGAAATGATGTTTTCTTTCCCGTAACTGAAGGCGTCATTGCCTATAAAATGCAAATATTCAATAGATGGGGAGAGTTGCTTTTTTCAACCAAAGACAACAGCCGTGGCTGGGATGGATATTACAAAGGTGTGATTTGCCCGCCCGATGTATATGTGTATAAAATAGAATTCAAATTTTTGGACGGTAGGGAAGTCATGAAATTTGGTGACATCACCCTAATCAGATAATGGAAATCATGCGTATAATACAAAAATATATCATACTCATTTTTCTGCTTATTGGAGTTTCCAATTTGTATGCGCAAGACCCTATGTTTTCCCAGTATTACGCTTCACCATTGTACCTCAACCCGGGATTGGCGGGGTCGGTACAGCAACCGCGGTTAATCGTAAACAGCAGGATGCAATGGGCTAAATTGCCAAATGCCTTCAATACATACTCTGCCTCTGCCGATTTTTTGGTGGAAAAATGGAGCAGCGGTTTTGGTTTTCTGGCCATGACAGATAAGGCCGGCTCCGCCAATTTGAGAAATACTTCTGTCCATGGCACCTATGCTGCCAAGATCAGGATTTCTGATGGGTGGGTGCTTTCTCCTGGTGTCACTTTTGGATATGCCTCCAGATCAATAGATTTTGACAAGTTGGTATTTGGGGATATGATCGTACATAATGGGCCTACAACCGACGATGCCATCGGGCATTTAGGAAATAAATCTTATTTCGATTTTTCGTCCGGTGCTGTGATTTATAACAAAACATTCTGGGCTGGATTTTCCAGTTATCATATCAATGAACCAAATTATTCATTGCTCGGCGAAGATGCTGAGTTGTCAATGCGCATGTCAATTCACGGAGGAATGCGTATCCCGATCAAACACTCCGTACTGTCTAGTTCGAAGTTGAGCAGCTTTGCACCATCTTTTGTATATAAAATGCAAGGGAGGTTTCGGCAATTAGACATTGGTACGAATGTGATTTTTGACCCGATCATGGTGGGACTGTGGTACCGGGGCATTCCTGCATCTAAAAACTACAGCGAAAAAATGAGCCAGGATGCGCTGATTTTTAACCTCGGCCTTAACCTTCAATATGTGGAGGTGGGCTATAGTTATGATTTTACTGTTTCGGATATCGGACCTCAATCTGGTGGTTCGCATGAAATCTCCGTTACCCTATTGCTGCCGGAGCTCCAATCCAACAAAGTAAAACGAAGGGACAAAATCCTGCCATGCCCTAACTACAATGGCTTCAAATGGACGAAATAAAGCATCAGAAATCCATGGATTTCTGATGCTTTTTAAGCTTACCATTGCTGAATAGATGTATTAGGGCTATTCGATTAAGTTTGATATTATTGGCCAAACTAGCTCCTAACAAAAAATTCTGCCTCTAATCATGCCCAACCAAAAATGGGCTTAACGGCTTTTTGATATCTTTTGGCCCTTCCACCAATAACTGAATACTAGGGGTGCCGGATTCACCCAGATAATAATATATCTCGATCGGATGCCATCCTTTTTTCAACAACACCTGAGCTTCTATGCCGTAATCCTCATCCCATTCTTCTATGATCATTTCCCCATGCATCTTCATGGCAAACTGGCGCTCAGCATGGCCATAGAATGAATAAAGCCCTTCTGTTTTTGCATAAAAATAGCCTGAGTAAACCACACCCCAGAAATGCTTACGATGAGTGATGTTATCCAATCCAAAGCTTTGCAGGGTTCCCGACTGCTCCAGGTTTCCCTTCTTTAATATTTCCCAATTATCGACGTATCTTCCTTTTTGATTTTCGACCGTAAAGTAATCATACTTCAATCCACGGTTTTTCACATTTTTCTTTCCAACCAATGGTTTTTGCTTTTTGACAGGAATACTCACTGTATGGCTTTTTTTGGTGCCTTCAAAGCTGGCAATTTTCACCTCCACACTTTCACTCAGCTCTATTGGATGTTGATACAAGGTTGAGTTTGCATTCGGTTCACTTTCATCAGTGGTATATCTCACCTCATTGCTTTCAAAAACAGGACGAAGCTCTAACTGCATGTTTTTTTCAAAAACAAATTCTTCACTTACTACAATCGGTGCTGGTGGATTTGGAAAATCGACTGCTCTGACTGAAGTCGGCTCAGGCTTATTTAAGGAGAAAGAATCAAAGATATTCCCACTTTCATTGATGGCCTCAAAATTCAGGTTGGGCCCATGCACTGTGATCAATCCAAAGTGATGAACTTTCTTAACTTTTTGCGTAAAAAATGGACGTTGATAGGAAGCATTTTCCAGTCCACCACCCGCTCCACCAAGATTAAGATAAATCACACCCTTTTCCTGATTTACCCGCTCTTTGAAAATTGGCCACGTACGCTCATAAGCATGAATATGGCCAAAAACTACAATATCTACACCATATTTTTCATACAGCGGCACCAACTGTCTGGTCTCTAAATCACCCTCTTCTGATTTTTCATAATTCACATCACCATAGTCGTTTTCTTCAGAGGAAAACGGTGGGTGATGGTGCATGACAATTTTCCAATGTGTATCTGAAGTTGCCAGTTGTTCTTCCAGCCAGGTGTATTGTGGACTTCCAGGCGAAACATCTCTATCGGTGTCAATCATGAAAAACTGAATATTTCCATAATTGAAAGTATATCTATACTCCGGATCAGGATTGGCCATATATTGGTAATACAAAAAAGCATCGTGCTCATGATTTCCTGGTACGGAATAAATGGGATAGTGCTTCATAAAATTATTGGCTGGTGCAAAAAACTCATCGACCCAATCGTCTTTATTAAATCCATAGTCTACAAGGTCGCCACCGAGCAGCCCAAAATGTGGCCGTTCCTGGTAGGCCAGATTTGATATTTTTTCCCAGACTTCGGGATTGCTTTGGGAATCACAAAATAGTGCAAAAGCAACAGCCTTATCTTCTGCCAATGCAGTTTGAAAGGTATTTACCTCACTTATCAGGGAATCACCTTGCGCGTTGATAGAGATCACCTGATAGAAATAGTCTGCTTCCGGAGTCAGGTTTTGTAGCACCACTTCATGGATTAATGTCGTATCCTTTAGCTCAGCAGAAAACTCGAGGTTTGCTTTAGGTTGGTTGAACTTTGGCTCACCATAGCGGACTATCGAATGGCACACTTCATCCGTTTCCCACATCACGGTGATGCTCGTCGGTGTGGCAAATTGCAGGTATGGCTTCACTACAAAATCAAATGAAAAGGCATTGATGCAAATAAGGCTTAATGAGCTGATAAGTAAGAGTCTTGATAACATATAATTAGGGTTTGTCAATTGTTCATAATCTACATATGATATATCCTGAAAATCAAATTCGGGCTATTGTGTTAGAGGTATTAATCTGGTGTATGATAGATTCGCACAATATATTAAAGTTTTATTTCATGGAAAAATAAGGCTTTTCATCTGGTTCAAATACATTGACTGCCCAAACTGTCAATCCAAAAGCCCCAAAAATCCATGGATTTTTGGGGCTTTTGGATTCTTATAATTTAAGCAAATATCCCAACATATTGGGATTGACCTATAAGATTGGCAAGCCTATATTTGCATCATTATTTATATTAAGTCTAAATAAAATTAAAATACTTGCCACGCCTTCTTATCATATCATTTAGTTTCCTGATTTCCTTTTCGGCTGCTTTTGGCCAGAGAGGAAACTCAAAACTAGTCGGTACCATCTTGGACGAAAACAATGAACCGATTCCAGGCATCACCATTCGCCTGACAGGAACAGACAAAGGTGCGGTAAGTGATATTGATGGGAATTTTGAGATTTCATCCCTGAGAGCGGGAGAGCATCAGTTCGAAATCAATGGGGTAGGATACAAGACCCGGACCATTACCACAAAACTGATTGCGGGACAGGATTTGAAACTCACTATATCACTGGAGCAGGATACCCGGGTAATGGATGAAGTAGTCGTCCAAGGGGAATCTTATAAAACCCGGGTGGAAAAATCCGGTTTTGCAGTAAATGTAGTAGATACAAAAGAAGCTAGTCTACGAAATATTCAAACAAATGAATTATTAAATACAACCGCAGGCGTTAAAATTCGTCAAAATGGCGGTCTAGGTTCTGAGGTTAATTATAGTTTAAATGGTTTGTCAGGAAGTGCTGTTCGAATTTTTATCGATGGAATTCCCATCTCCGCATATGGAAATTCATTTAACCTGAATAGTATTCCGTCTTCAATGATAAAGGAAATTGAGGTGTATAAAGGAGTGGTACCTGGACATTTGGCTGATGATGCTTTAGGGGGGGCTATAAATATTGCCCTTCAAAATTCTACTCAATCAAATTTTAGCGCTTCAGTTTCTTATGGTTCTTTTAATACTTTACAGGCTAATGTCAACGGCCTGTACCGTTTTAAAGAATCAGGTTTCACGGTTAAAGGATCATTCTTTTATAATTATTCTGATAATGATTATAAGGTCTCAGGCCGAAGTGTAGTGGTTACAGGAATAGGAGGTGTGCAAACACCTATCACGGCCAGAAGATTCAATGATGCCTACAGATCCTCTGGAGGAATATTGCAGGTTGGCTACACGGATGTAAAATGGGCAGATCAATTTTTAATTGGCATTACAGGATCCAGTGATTTTAAAGAAGTTCAACATGGGGCTTTTATGACTATTATGCCCTATAAGGATAGGTTTTTGGAATCGGATGCCACGCTGATGAATCTTACCTATCAAAAGAAAAATCTGTTTACGACTGGGTTAGATGTAAATGTCAATGGCTTGTATGGCAAACGAAACCGCATGGTAAGTGATACGCTCGCATGGGCATACAGCTGGAACGGAGAAAAGGCAATTGATTTTAGGGGAGAGGAATATATGTATTCATGGAATTCCCAACAGGAAGGTGGGCCTACGCTAGCTAAAATTAACAGAGTTGTATCCTCCATAAGAACAGGGGTATCCTATTCCCTTAACAATAATCACAAAATCATGCTTAATCATGTTTACAGCGGCATAGATCGGGAGGACAGTGATCAATTAAGATCGGTTTTAGAAAACACCTTCATGGGGACAAGGGATTTACAAAAAAACATTGTCTCTCTAACTTATGAGCTAAATGCTTTGGATGAAAAGCTCAAGGCTAATGTATTTGGGAAATACTACCAGCAAGAAACTGTAAATATTGACCCTGATATCAGTGAAGAAACTAATGAAATAGTAGATGTTATTACAAGTGCCAATACAACAGATGAAGGCTATGGCTTTACAGTATCCTATGCTGTACTTCCAAATATCACGTTATTAACATCCGCAGAAAAAGCTGTCAGGTTGCCCAACGAAAGCGAAGTCTTTGGGAACGATGGTGATAATGTGGTAGCCAACCCCAGTATCAGACCAGAACTTAGCAATAATTTTAATCTAGGATTTCGACTAGGAAGGTTCAACCTATACAAGCACGGTTTTACAATATCTTCAAATCTATTTACACGCAATATTAAAGACAGAATTGGTTTGCCGATTGAAACCTCCTTAAATGTCAATGATGAAACTATACTCTATGAAAACCAGGGTAATGGAACTTCTAAAGGATTTGATGCCCAATTGGCCTATACGTACAACGACAATTTTGGATTCAATTTCAATATTTCCCATTTTGATTTAAAAGTTGTAAACCGCAGTGTAGAAATAGACGTACCGAACACCCCATTCTTGACAATGAATGCGGGTTTACGGTATTCATTTAAAGATTTAATTCAAGATGAATCCCGATTAAATCTATTTTACAATATGTACTTCACGGATGAATTTTCATACCTGGTACCACAGGGATCAAATACCGTAGGTGATGAGTTTTTTAAAGTTCCCCAACAATTAGCACAAGATCTTGGGCTTAGTTATGTTTTTCCGAGTAACAAGTTGGTCATGAGTTTTGACATCAAAAATATATTTGATAAACCCATTTATGATAACCTGTCCGTGCAAAAACCAGGACGAGCTTTTTACCTAAAACTTAATTACAGAATCAATAATTTTTAACCAATTAATAAATAACTATATAATGAAACGAAAGTTTGAATATTTCCAAAAGCTGACTACTTTGATTTTAGCAGGTGGGCTAATGGTTGCGTGTACTGAAAGCACAGATCCCGAGCCGGATCCAGGTCCAGGTGGAGGAAGCAGGTGGATTACCGTTGCCGCAGCAAGAATGGGTGATAACCCTGGCGATGGAAACGGAGGCACATTAATTTACTCAATAAGTAGTGAGGAAGCCAAAGACCCTACGGTCTCCATAGCCCCTTTTGATAATGGGTTCATAGTGCCTTCTAACAGAACAGCCAGATTACAATCTTCTGAGGACGGCAATACTATTTTTAACATTAGCTATGCTGGTGATACGGGAGGACAATACACGAAATATACAGTTGGAGGTGGACAAAAATTTACTCAAAATGGTACTGGGGTAAGTATTGCACCTTACGTAGGTTCTGCGCCAAGATGGATTAAACTATTTGATGGGGACCAAACAGGGGCTGCTGTATATGTTTCTACAGAAAGTATTTTTGATGACAACGGCACTCCTGAAGATGCGGCAGATGACACTTACGTCCGTACTGAGGCTACCATGGGAGTTGTAACTTTGAATCTGGTAAATTCTTCTATACTAGAATTCCAAGAAAATTCTCTAGCCTTGAGTGAAGAAGAAGAATCAAACGGTTATTATATATCTAGAATAGATATGCCTACTTTAAATGCAGCTGGAGATAAATTATACATTGGTGCACGATTGAGTAAAGTAGATCCTGCAACAGGAGAAAGTGATGGAGATGGCGAGATTTTAGGGGCAAAAACTATCGTATTAGATTATCCTTCCTTGTTAAATCCAACAGTCATTACTTCAAGTGTAGGTTTAGGCAACACGAATGGTTATCGTAGTATAAATGCTTTCGAATACAAAGGTAGCGTGTTTCAGGCAAATCAGGGAGATCCTAACGGTTCTCATATCTTAAAAATAGGAGCCAACAACCAATACGATAATTCCTATGTTTTTAGTCTTGATGATGCTTTGGGTGTAGAAGGCGCATATATTCTGGCATGGAGACCTGCTGCAAACGGAAAAGCAGTAATCGCGTATCGTCATGAAGGGTCTGAAGAAGGAGTGGCAGGAGCCCAGGGATTCTTTGCTTTGGCCGATCTAAATACTAAAACAGCTCAAAAAATTGATGATATTCCTTACGAAGCAGATTTTTACTTATTCCAATACCAAGGGTTTGTAGCAGAAGGAACGGAAATTTACCTTACTCAAGCTCCTGTAGGGAAAAGCGGAAACATTTATGTAGTAGAAACGGAAACTGGTGAGGTAACCCAAGGTGCTGAACTAGTCAATGTGGAAGGAAGTCACTTCATAGGTGTATTTTAATCACCTGAAAGTGGTCTAGATCAAAGTGATAGAGATAGACAAACTTGGTGGTATTGATATTTGATATAAGCTGAGCCTCTCCTGAAGGTTTTCTAAAAGAAGTTAACTTACAGACAAGAGTAAGGACAAATGATGTCCATCAGTATTTGACGCAATAACATAACCGATACAATAACTAAAAACTGTTATTGGAACTTTGGTTTCGATAACGGTTTTGAAATTCCGAAACACAAAATAAAATAGAAATGAAAACCATAGTTTTTAGAACATTAGCCCTAGTTTTCACAACAGGCTTGCTATCTATTGATGCCACAGCCCAAATAGAAAACAACTTAGATAATCCTTTTTTGAACCGCGACTATTGGGCGACACAGCCAAGCATCGAAAGTATAAAATCCAATATGGCCAAAGGATTTTCTGTTCAGGAGGCCAATGGCGGTGGCTTTGATGCTACCACATTTGCGATTTTTGCCAATAACCCCGTTGAAACCATCAAGTTTTTGGTTGAGCAAGGAAACTCTGTCAATAAAAGAACTCATGATTCGAGGACTTATATCTTTTGGGCTGCCTCAAGAGGAAATCTTGAATTGATGAAATATTTCGTCGATCAGGGAGCAATAATGGATTTAAAGGATTCTCATGGATATTCTCTGCTTTTGTTTACTGCGGCTACCGGACAAATGGACAAAAACATCTATGATTTTTGTATAGCCAATGGTTCTGATATAGTGAATGAAAAAGATCATCATGGAAAAAACATACTTCTTGTCATGATTCCAAGATTGAAAGACCTTACTATGGTTGATTATCTGATCAGTAAGGGAATTAAATTGAACTCTACTGATGATCATGGCAATGGTATATTCAGCTATGCTGCTAAAGGCGGAAATATTGATTTGCTCAATCAACTGGTCAAAAGAGGTGTCAACTATGCTGCAAATGAAAAAACCGGAGAGAATGCCATTTTATTCGCTAGCACAGGTAGAGAAATTCCACTATCGGTTTATACTTATTTGGAAGGATTGGGATTGACCCCAAATGTAAAAACTGTTGACGGAACTACGCCGCTTCACAATTTGGCCAAGGCTTCTTCAGATCTAGAAATATATAATTATTTCATTGAAAAAGGAGTAGCTGTAAATCAAATGGACAGTGATAACAACACGGCACTTATCAATGCATCGGCAAGGAATTCGCTGGATGTTGTATCCTATTTGATCGAGAATGGAAGCAATGTAAATATGCAGAATAAAAAAGGCCAATCAGCTTTGACGAAAGCCGTTGAAGGAAACTCGCCCGAGGTAGTGAATTATTTAATTTCAAAAAGTGGTGACGTCAATGTAATTGATGACAGCCAAAATAGCCTCGCCTACTATTTAGTCAAGTCATATCGAGGAGATGATGCACAAGCATTCGATGCAAAAAAACAATCTTTGACGAAGGCTGGGCTTAATTTTCAGGCTTTACAGCAAGACAACAGCACCCTTTTTCATATAGCAATTGAAAAGAATGATCTTTTCTTACTTCAAAAATTGAATGAGTTTGGAATTGACGTAAATGCTAAAGATGCCAATGGAAATACGGCATTGCATTACGCTGCGATGAAATCCATGGATGACAGAATATTAAAATACCTGATATCGATCGGTGCGGACAAAAAGAGTACTACTGAGTTTGGCGAAACGGCATTTGATCTAGCCAGCGAAAATGAACTTCTGAGTAAAAACGAAACGGATTTACAATTTCTAAATTAAAGAAAGAGCATGAACAAAAAAGCAAATAGATTCATGGGTTTTACCCTCTTTTGCCTGTTGATTTTCGCATCAATGGCCTTTAGCCCAAAGGCGGATAAGACATCATATAAGTGCCTGATTCAAATGACGAATTATGTAGGTGAAGATGCCTATGTAGCCGTATCGCTTATAGACGCCAATGGACAATATAAAAAAACACTGTATGTGCAGGGCGATGATAATGAGTGGTATCCTGACATCAAAGATTGGTGGGAATTTCAGGAAAAAAGTAGCGAGAGCATTGATGGGATCACCGGAGCGTCGCTGGGCAACGGCGAAAGAAGTGTGATCATCCTTGAACTAGACGAATCTGAAATCGATAGCGGACTTACACTTCGTTTTGAGACAGCAGTAGAAAACCAAGAATATCACACGACAGATGCTGTATTAGAACTGAATTCTACCACTTTACGCAACGGTGCAAAAGGCACAGGATACATTCGTCAAATAAGGATGATACCGAACTAAACCCAAATATGGCGATTTCACTTTGGAGATATGGTCACATGTTGTTGGCCATATCTTCTTCTATTTTTATACTAATTGCATCCGTCACAGGGTCGATCCTAGCTGTTGAATCGATCTCTGACAGCAGCAAGCCATACCATATTTCTGGAGCTTCAGACCTGTCTATCGCTCAGGTCATCTCCAATCTCGACGGAAAGTATGACGAAGTATTGAACATAGCCCACGACTCAAAAGGATTTGTGAGTGTATCCGTCATTGAAAATGGTGAGAATGTCAAATTTTATATCAACCCGCTCAATGGCGAAAAAATTGGTGATTTTGAGGAAAAGGCACCAATCTACCAGTTTGCCACTACGCTTCACCGATCCTTATTCCTAAAAAAAACAGGGCGCTTCTTTATAGGCTTTACTTCATTTCTTTTAATCCTGATTTGTGTAACCGGAATCATACTAATCATTAAAAGACAAGGGGGACTTCTGGGATTTTTTAAGCGCATCATCAAGGAAAATTTTTCGCAATATGCCCACATTATCACAGCGAGATTGACGCTTATTCCGATTTTGGTTCTTGCTATTTCAGGCGTTTATCTGAGTTTGTTGCGGTTTGACATTATCCCCGACCCTATGTTGAGCCTTATCCCTGATCAGGAGAAGCTCACTTTTTCAGAACAAATCCCTTATGGGGAGTTCGATGTTTTTAAAAACGCCAAGCTTTCTGATTTGCGTGAATTAGAGTTTCCATTTTCTCCTTTTGAGGAGGATTATTTTCTTCTCAAGCTAAAAAAAGGGGAGATTTTGGTAAATCAATTTAATGGCGAATTGCTTGGCGAACAAGCCTATCCTTTTGTAGCCATAGCCAACTCCTGGGCATTTATTCTACATACAGGAACGGGCAGTATTTTGTTGTCTATAATATTGGGACTTGGAAGCTTAGCTATCCCATTCCTGATGTATTCAGGCTTTGTGATCAGTCTTAAAAGACCTAAGACAAAAATTAAAAATACTTTCAAAAGGAAAGAAAGTAAGTTTGTAATCCTTGTAGGAACGGAAAATGGCACAACTTTTCAGTTTGCCAATATGCTGTTCAATGAGCTGATCAAAGCCAACCAACCTACTTATATGGGTTTTATGAATGATTTTAAAAATCATGGAAATTTGGAGCATTTGATCGTGATTACGGCGACATATGGCAAAGGGGAGGCCCCGGCAAGTGCCGAAAATTTTGCTTCCAGATTTAGCAAATACGCGCCAAAAAAATCGTTTACATTTTCTGTAGTTGGTTTTGGATCTTCTGCGTATCCTGATTTTTGCCAGTTTGCCTATGAGACAGACCAGCTCATCAATAGCCATGAACATAGCACGCAACTAATTGATGTGCACACGGTCAATAACCATTCTTTCGAATCTTTCAACCACTGGGCTAATCAATGGTCTCAAGCCTTGAGCATTCCGATTAGGTTAAAAAAGGCCGAAATATCCATGGTTGGCAGGCACGCGAAACCGCTGCATTCCATCGAAGTTCTGCACAAAAGCCGAACCATAGACGGGACTTTTTATTTGGAACTGAAAATGCCCAGAAGGGAAAAATGCCAATCAGGCGATTTGTTGGCCATTCGGCCTGATGGTTGCAGCGTGGAGCGGCTGTACTCTATCGGAGTAATGGATCAAAAATCCATGCTAATTTGTGTCAAAATCCATGAAAATGGCGTTTGCTCCAACTACTTGAATGGGCTCATTGTCGGGGACAAACTGAACTGTAGGATAGAAAAAAACCAAACTTTTCATTTTCCCTTACGGGCCAAAAAAGTTGTGATGATCTCTACAGGGACGGGAATTGGCCCATTTCTGGGGATGATAGAAAACAACTGGAAAAGCCGCGAGCTTCATTTGTTTTGGGGTGGAAAAAATAAAGAGGCCTTTGGGCTTTATGAAAAAAAAATCTTCGAAGGGTTACAAACCAGCAAGCTCACAAAATTTGCCCCGGCTTACTCGCGCGAACAGGAAGAAAAAATTTATGTACAACACCTACTGGAAAAGGATGCGTCTTTGGTCAAAGACACGCTAAAAAATAATGGTGTTATCATGATCTGTGGCTCGGTCATGATGCAAAAAAGTGTGAATGACGTCATCCGAAATATTTGTACCAACGAGTTAAAAAAGGACTTCAGCCACTTTCAAAACAAAGGACAAATCTTGATGGACTGTTATTAGCGTCAGTACAATTCAAGTCTGATTCGCTAGATGGCGCACGGGCAATAGATAAACCAGCCATTATAAAGCCTCCAAAATCCATGGCAATAATAAGGCGTCATCCCGGACTTGATCCGGGATCTGCTTGCTATTTGCAACATCCATGGATTTTTAGGGCTTTTGATGAAGAAGTAACAGAAACAAAATAATACAACCGATCATGGGAATATTACCAGCTATGGCTATTTTAGCCAAAATGCACCAGTCATAATGTAAATAAGGGGCACTGAGTGCACTCTGTGCAATTATTAGCAACAATATATGGAACGAGAAGAAGCATTAATACTAATTCAAAAGAAAAACTGGGATCGCTTAACCCAAACTTTAAGGGATAACAGGATATTTGAACGGTTGATCACAGACCCAATTTTTGTCCAAGTATTTCGTGAGAACTTTATCAGAGAACTTTTATCTGAACAGGATTTAAACAAAGATGATGAGCTCATTTATCTGAACTCTGTTTACAATTTTCATAAATCCAACAGCTATACATTTGAACTAACTGGTGAGGACCTGGAAAACCTACTTCTTCGACTGTTTGACATAACAGGAAACATTGAATATGCCAAACAACAACCAGAACTCCCAATATTTAAGAGTGCTCTAGCCGAGTATCGCAATCAACAACTTGAAGCGAGTCGTAAAATTACTATCTCAGAAAATTTATTAATTGAAGAAATCGAATCCTTTGAAGGGGCTGAGACGGATTCGATATTTAAATCTCCCCAAGAAAAAGAATTCTACTATGCAGCAAGAAAGGTTTTCTCAGACTCAATAATCCTTCCGAATGCTTCACTTTCAATGACATTATCTTCCAAGATATTGGCGAGTCTTTCTAACGAGGAAAAATGGTTTTTTTTGACATCCTCAATAGATATCGTAATTATAGATTCTAAATCTCACAAACCAACTTATTTTTTCGAGCTCGATAGTGGATATCATGATAACCCAAAACAGATTGAGAAGGATAACTTAAAAAATCGACTGATCTCTGAATCTGGCCATAAACTTTACCGAATAAGAAAAAAACAACATCAAGATCAAACTCAAACCTTTTTTGGCTGGCTATCCGGAATAAAAAACGATGACTAACAGTTAGACGAATTCCTGTAAAGCCTCTAAAATCCATGGATTTTGATGATTTTTTCATTGGCATGAATATATGTCAGAACAGCATTTCCAATGATGGGCTCAATATAAATCCCATTCGCCATTCAGGTAATATTTAAAAAGCGTAGGATGATGGATAGTATTGACTTCTATGGAATCTGAAGGGTTTATGGTAAAGTCTTTGCCAAAAGAAGTCATCAGAGTCATCGCCTCTTGATTGATCCACTTCGTGGGAATCCCTTTAAAATCAAGTTTGACAAGGGCCTCTTTAAACCGGTCTTTCGACAAACTTTTTGCGCCCAAAACCCACCCCCATTCCCCGAGGGTGACCACCTGATTGTGAATTGGGACGGTAGAAAAGCCTGATTTTTCCATGGTTTTATCAATGCATTTAAAAGCCCGAGCTGCAAAATACGGACTGCCGGCTTGGGTAACAATCAGTCCGTTTGGCCGCAAAACATTGTAGCATAGTTTGTAAAACTCAAAAGAATATAACCTTCCCAATTCGATAGATTTTGGATCAGGCAAGTCAATGATGACGATGTCGTAGTAGTTTTGCTCATCTTCCAAATACCTGTAGCCGTCATCGTTGATGATAGTCACTTTTTCATCTTCCAGCGCATTTTGGTTGATCTCGGAAAGTATAGGATGCTCAATGGCCAGCCGAGTCATGTCAGGATCCAAGTCAACAACGGTTATATTTTGTACTGACTCATATTTCAAAACTTCGCGTGCCGCGCAGCCATCACCACCGCCCAAAATCAAGATATCTTTTGGGTTTGGGTGCAATCTCAACAATGGATGTACCAAAGGTTCATGGTACATAATTTCATCGACGGTGCTCAATTGCTGATTTCCATTGATAAAAAGCCAATAATCTGTGTTCGATTGCGTAATGACCAGTTTTTGATATTTCGTTTGCTTGGAAAAGATAACCCTGTCTTTATACCGCATTTCCTCACCATGGGCGATAATGTTGCCGGCACTAAGCATTCCTATGATTAAAAGAAAGAAAACCAATGTGTTTGCGATTCCCAGCCTGGCTTGCACTTGCTTTCCCAAATCCTTCCATAGAACTGATAAAAGCACAATCGCCACCACAAAATTGATAAACCCGAGTATGAATGGCGTATAAGTAAGTCCTAAAAATGGAAGACCAACAAACGCGAAGAAAACTCCACCTAGCAAGCTGCCATAGTAGTCATTTTCCAACATCGAAGAAACATTCGTTTTGAGGGATTCAAACTTATCGTTGATTCGGATGACCAGCGGGATTTCCATGCCAATGAGTAGGCCAATGATCACACACAAGGTATAAATGGCAAAGCCGGAATATACAGTATAGGTTGCAACGGTGTAGGTAATTAAAGAAACAAACGAAGCGAGAATTGAAAGAGCGATCTCAATCCAGATGAATTTTTCGAGGAGATTTCCTTCAAAAACCTTTGTGATGCGCGCACCAAGCCCCATGGAAAAAAGCATGATTGAGACGATCATCGTCCATTGTAGCACGGAATTGCCCAGAAAATAAGTAGCAAGCGTAGAAAGCACATATTCTGCTACAATGCCAGACAGGCCAGTGGCAAAAAGGCAAAGCTTAAGGATATTGGAGCGAAGTTTCATTTTGCTACAAAGAAAATGAAGAATATCACAAATAGAACAAAGTAAGCACAATTACTTACCTGATTATGCTTACTTTGTTCTTGTAGCTAGGCTCAGAATTAAACTCAACTTAAGCCTTGATTTTCTGACGATACGATGTTTTCAAAACAATTCCAAAGAGCTTCTGCTAAGGCCGTCAGAACTGTTGATAATCCTGCCCGCGCTTGCACTGCTTTACTTTGAAGACACTAATTAGCCCTAAGCTTGCCAAAAGATTTGAAAAGGAAAATCGTCCCCAAAATGGCGACTACAAGGAGGAGCACCCCAGTCAGCATATTCCCATAAAGGAAACTTCCGATAGAAAATAAACTAGAATAGATAACCATGCATCCTATAAAAACCAATAGGATTTGAATCGGCATTTCCCATGGTTTCCCATCATTTTCAGCGTCAATCATATCGCCATCAGCAGCAGCTTCTGCCACAACACGTTTCCATCCAGGGCCTCCCGGTCTGGTCAGCCGATAGAAATTGCGCAATGTTTCTGTAGATTCCGGTCTGGTGACAAAGGTCGTTACAATCCATGCCACTGTTGTACAGAATATTGTGATTAGTAGCTTTACAGTAAAGCCATCCAATGTATCTGTGGCCACAGCAGCGTCATCTATAAATACGACAAGAATTATTCCGGCCACAGGGGCCACGATCATCGCTACAATCTCAGTCCAGGCATTGATCCTCCACCAAAACCATCTTAAAATATAAATTGCGCCAGAGCCAGCGCCAGAAAGTAATAGTATATTGAATGCCTGTGTGGCATTATCTAATAATGTCAAGGATAAAATACCTGCGAAAACCATCAATACAACTGTTGAAATTCTACCCACAGATACCAACTGCTTTTCGGATGCATCCGGTTTTACAAAGCGCTGATAAAAATCATTCACGATATAAGATGATCCCCAGTTAAGGTGCGTACCAATTGTTGACATGTATGCGGCAATGATCGAGGCTACCACCAAGCCCAACCAACCGGGTCCTAGTTTTGAAAGCATCACCGGATAGGCGATATCGTCTTTGAGGTATTCGTTGGATATATTAGGAAATTCCGCCTTGATGCTTGCCAAATCAGGATAGATCAATATCGACGCTAAAGCAACAATAATCCATGGCCATGGACGAATCGCATAGTGCATGAAATTAAAAAATAAGGTGGCTCCGATGGCATTTTTTTCATCCTTGGCTGCCAACATTTTTTGAGCGATGTAACCACCACCTCCAGGCTCAGCACCCGGATACCATACGGCCCACCATTGTACGGCAACCGGTATGATGAGCAATGGTATATACACCGAAGGGTCGGAGAAATCTGGAAAGAATGAAAGTTTATCAGTTGTTGCTAATTTTGAAAGCATATTGCTCAATCCTCCAACTTCCGGTTGTCGCAATGCTACTACTGCAGCATAGACGGCACCGAACATGGCGATGCCATATTGGAAGAAATCAGCCCAAATAACTCCTTTTATTCCGCCAAGGGCTGCATAAATCACTACCACAATTGATGCTCCCACTACAACTACCCAAGGTTCCATCCCGAGCATAACCCCACCAATTTTAATAGCGGCAAGCGTAACACTACCCATGATCAAGCAGTTGAAAAATATGCCTAGGTAAAGAGATCTGAACCCACGAAGGAAAGATGCTGGTTTGCCGCCATATCTTTTTTCATAATATTCCAAATCGGTCATCACACCAGAACGCCTCCAAAGTTTGGCATATATGAAAACAGTAACCATCCCAGTGATCAGGAATGCCCACCAGGCCCAGTTTTTAGCTACACCATTTTCACGGACAAAACCTGTAACAAGGTTCGGAGTATCTGCAGAAAAAGTACAGGCCACCATAGAAACACCAAGCAACCACCAAGGCATGCCTCTACCGCCAAGGAAGAATTCAGATGAACTTTTTCCAGCCGTTCTAGAAGCTATCCAACCAATAGATAAAACAATCATAAAGAAAACCGCGATGATGACCCAGTCAATTGTTCCCAGTAATACTCCCTGTTCCATGAATTAAGTTTTTAGATTTGAAAAGTTATTTGGCACTCAATATTGATAAGTTCTTGCCTCGAACTATCCTTAGCCAATTGCAATATTAAAAATTCTACAGATGCTACAATACAAAAGTGTCCATTAATTATGCGAAATCCATGTGAAATAAATCCATGGATTCAGAAAGAATACTACAGAATGGAACAAGGCGACTATTCTCTACGTTGATTAGATTGAAAATATGGGATTAAGAATAAACTGGAAATAATCAAATTGGTACATTAACCATGGATTTTTAGTGCTTTTTTTCCGTCCTTGGTGGCAATATTGATATTTAAAGTGTTGAACACCAAATATTCAAACCCTACATAGTTGTCATATTGTTTTAATCTGAATGAAACTAACGCCAGATTTTGTTTTTTGAATATTATCTCCGTCAAGCGGCTTATTGTCTTTTTAACTGGATTGATAATTATGGTCTTGGGGCTTTTGCATTTAGATAAAAAAGCGTGAAAAATCCATGCTTTTATACAAGAGATTGACGACTATGAACATAGGAGGTAAATTGATCTTAACAGCTACAACAATCGAAAATAATAAAATTATATAAACTCTGATAAAATGGATTTAAAACTCAAAGATAAAATTGTATTCGTAAGTGGTTCTACAGCCGGAATTGGATTTGCAACAGCGCAAAGGTTTTTGACGGAAGGCGCACAAGTCATCATCAATGGCAGAAAAAAGGAAACTGTTGATGATGCCGTGGATAAACTAAAGTCTTCTGTTGAAGGAGCAAAAGTATCAGGTATCGCGGCAGATTTTTCAAAAGTAGATGACATCAATAGATTGCTAAAAGAGCTGCCGGAAGTGGATATCTTGATAAACAATACCGGGATTTTTGAACCTAAGGCTTTTGTGGATATCCCGGATGAAGATTGGTTTAGGTTTTTTGAAGTCAACGTGATGAGTGGCATTCGGCTGGCAAGGCATTATTTTCCAAAAATGCTGCAGAAAAACTGGGGGAGGATCATTTTCATTTCGAGTGAATCTGCCGTTTTTATTCCCGATGAGATGATCCACTACGGCATGACAAAAACTGCTCAAATTGCTGTGAGCCGGGGATTGGCCGAACTGACCAAAGGTTCTGGTGTGACCGTCAACTCTGTTTTACCTGGGCCTACAAAATCAAAAGGTGTCGGCAGTTTTATCGAGAACCTTGCCAAGGCCGACAACAAGTCTGTAGATGAAGTGGAGTCTGATTTCTTCAAAAATATGCGCCCTACTTCACTCATTCAGCGCTTTGCTTCTGTAGAAGAAGTGGCGGACACTGTAGCCTATTTTTCCAGTCCGTTGGCTTCTGCTACCAATGGCGCTGCTATTAGGGTAGAGGGTGGATTGGTGAGATCGATCTTATAAAGCATGTAAATCCATGGTGGAGTTACTCGAAGACATTGTACACACTTAGGATTTACTTTTGTGACCATAGCAACTTGTGAATGAATGTCATTTTATTTACTACCGGTTGAGTAACTATGAAAGGATAGACATCAGGAATCCCCATAGCTCGATTGATGCTATTGACTGCAAAGGATAAAGGAACACATGCCTGAATAATGGTTTTGAAATCCATTATGGTGTATGGGTCAAATGTCACCTCTGTTTTTATGTTTTTCAGGATGTCAGTAGGATTTACCTTTAAGCCAAAAAAATGGGCCGTCTCTACCATATCCATGACGTGCAAGTAATGCGCCCAAGTCTCGGCCCAATCCTCCCATGGGTGTGATGTGGCATATTTGCTTATGAATGAACTACTCCAATTTTGAGGAGCCCCTTGCTTGTAATACGCTTGTAAAGCATCACTATAATTCACTTCCTCATTTCCAAAAATCGATCTAAACTCTGATAAAACATATTGATTGTCAAAAACCAATCTATCCCAAAAGTAATGGCCAACCTCATGCCTCAAGTGTCCGATCAGTGTTCGGTAAGGCTCATTCATTTCCTTTCGCATTTGCTCTCTGAGGACAGAATCCGCTTCCCTCAATAGGATGGTAATGACTCCATTTGCATGACCAGTCATTACTTTCGGGTTATTTCGTTTAGCGATAAAGTCAAAACACAGCCCCCCTTCATGGTTCATTTTGCTATTCAGATCCAGGCCTATTTTTTGTAGCTGATAAATGAGCCGGTGCTTGGCCACTTCCAAATTCCTCCATTTTGGAAAGTTCTTTCCATCGGAAAGATTGGGTACCGTCCGGTTGAGTTGACAAGCTCGACAATAGTCATGCGGATCATCCTTTTCCAAGAGCCAATTACAAACTTCATGCTCTTTGTTTTTACAATATTTATATGCGATTTTTTCGCGATCAGAAATCAGGAGAGCTCTTTGGGGCTCAAAGGTGAGCATTTTTTGATCTTGATCCCTATAGCCGGACAAATGTTGGCAATTTTCACATTTGTTATTTTCAAAAAATAATGGATAATCGCAATGCCCACATTGAAATACTATCATAGCTATATTAAAGTTGCAGAGTTACTACATTTTTGACAGAATCCCCACCACGGTTTGTGACTTCGCATGTTTTAAATGTACTTTTTTCCATTTTGCATGGGAACAAATACTATTCAGCTTCCCGGTTTAATAAAAGCAATTTTTAAAACCACAAAACCCATAGCCCAATGAGCTAATTATAAAGCTTCTTTTTATATTATATGAGAAATCTTGTGTTATGGATATATTGAATATGCATACATTAGTATTTTCAAAAAAAATGATTTGTAATATGAAATTAAGCATTAGAATAACCAGTTTGAAAACTGTAAATGAGTTTGATTTTTATTGGCAAAATGAGGATTATATAAATCTCTTAAAAGAATTTGATTTTCCTAATCCTGAACAGATCAATCCGGATGAAATCCTGGATTACTTGTTTATGTCTATCACAGATTTTGAACCAGAGGAGGCAGCAGAAGTATTATTAAAATATAAATTGGGTGATAGATTAAAGGATGGTCAAATCAAAAACTTATCTAATGAAATGCTGGATGATAAAGTGGCTGAAGAATATCCGGATCCAGCGCTTCATTTTGACCTGTTCAATATAAATCAATTATTGTATAAGGCATATAATGGAACTTTCCCAAATACAGAAGCGACGATAATTACGCTAAACTATCTAGAAGAAAATGCTCCTGAACTAACCAAAGAAGTATTGATAAAATCTTTATATCCAGGGTTAAAAAATGAGAACTTGTTGTCAAGGCTCTATGAGGACCAGATATTAGGAACTGAACCCTTTGGAGATGCGGAAAAAGTAATTTGGCGATTCACAAAAAAAAGCGAAAGCACTGTTGAGGTTATTACCTCAAAATATTGGATTGAGAAAGATGATTTTGAAGAATTGGAGTATGATGCCGAAATAAAATTTTATCACAACGAAAAGGAAAAAAGATAACGAGACTGGAAAGTTTGTAGTGGTAAAAAGTCACAACGCTAGATAAACTGGTCATTCCGCCTCTAGAAGAACTTTAAAAATGAAAACAAAAGCCCTAAAATCCATGCCTGAATTTTTTGACAGGTACATAAATCAAGTAGACAAAGAAACTGATCTGATTTCCGGGTTGGAGCAATCCAAAGATGATTTTGAGTTGGTAAAAGCATCGCTTGAAAGACATCAAGATTATCGATACCAACCGGGAAAATGGACGCCTAGGGATGTATTGCAACATGTTATCGACAACGAGCGAATTCAGTGCTATCGGGCACTTGCATTCTCGCGAAGCGATCAAGTTGTGCTGCCAGGCTACGATGAGCAGCTATATGCCTCAGATACCAATACCAACGAACGGACTGTTGATAATCTTTTGATAGAATTTCAGATTGTGCGCCAAGCGAGCATTTTCCTATTCCAAAATTTCAAGGATGAACAGTTCCATATTTCAGGGGTTTGTTCCGGTGTGGAGGTGACGCCTCTGGCGCTGGGTTTTCAAATCCTTGGACATCAAATCCACCATATAAAGATTTTGAAAGAAAGGTATTTTACCATAGATTAAGGTGATGGGATCAAAAATGAAATTCATGGATTTTTAACCTTTTTCATGGAAAAAAATGCATTTTATGGTTAATGCTGTTCATGTTGCCGGTGGTTTCGCTTTGTGCGCAAGTGCCCAATGACGACATCGAAAACAGATTATATTTAGAGCAAGAGCAAGTCATTTCATCCAACACGCGTGGTTGTACCGTTCAGCCAAACTGTGTGGATGAGAGCCTGACAGGGAAATGCATCGACTACCACAATGATCAATGGTTCACTTTCAATTCTCATGGAAATTCGACCCTTTTTATCAATATAATTGGGCAAGACTGTCGTGATCTGAAAGGGGTTCAAATCGTCGTGCTCAAGGGTGAACCTTGCCAGACAGAGACCTATGAAATCCTCACGTGCGTGTCCCTCGCCACTCAGGACGACATTTATGTCGAACTGGATTCTCTGGAACACAATCAGGATTACCTCATCAATGTTGATGGATATTTGCATGATTTCTGCGCTTTTCAGATGGAGGTTAGTGAGACCCCAAGAGGGATTTCTCCTGAGCCATCGCTCGATTTAATTTCCAACACGAGTCAATCAAAGAACGTGGTTCGGATAGAATGGGAGATGCCCGATTCGTTGTGTCAGCAATTTGATGCAGTTGAAATATACCGTAGGATTCATCCCAATGTAAAAAGTGAATACCTGGATGAAGTACCCGTTGTGTCCAACGCCTTTGGTGCATACGAAAATCATTATTCCTTTGAAGATACCATTGCAGACAATGCCACTGTTTACTACACCTTGGCAGCTCTGGGAATGCATGGAAAATCCATGGTTTTTGCCAACTATAAATTTCAATATCGTGCAGCGCCCGACAAGTCCAAGCAAATTCCGTCCATTAAAGTTCCGCTCGAAAACTTAAAGAATAAAACACCTATTGGGATTATGGTGTACGATTATCATACCATGCAATTATTGGACAAGCATAATTTTACCTATAAGCGGGGCGACCCTGAGTTTGTCAAACTTGCTACCTACAAATTTACCAATATCGGGATTTATAAATTGTTGGTAGGGGTGATAGACTATAAGAAACAAATCAAGCAAGAGTACACATACGACCTCAAGAAAGATTTGGAGTAAAGAAAACCAGTCCATGTCCATGCGGTATAAATTTAGAATGGCAAGACACCCATTTGATTATATTTGAATGATCAAATAAGTATTTCCAATTTTTCCAGTAAATTGGGTCTGATGGCGACCATGCACTCATGGAAAAACCACCATTTTAATAGAACTCTAAACTACTCAAAGACCTGAAGTTGGAAATACTACACTTTTCTGATGATCCACTTTTTATTTTGGCGATAGGTATTTTTGTGGTTGTTGGAGGGATTATTGGTTTGCGCCTTCATGCATTTTTGGCGTTGCTTCTAGGGGCTTTTGTAGTAGCTCTTCTAACACCAGATACGGCCATTGTTGCTTTTATCGCTGGAAAAGGAGGCTCAATTGCAGATGGCCAAAACCTGGCAAACCAGCATGCAGGTTTGCGAATTGCCACGGAATTTGGGAAGACCTGTGGCAAGATTGGCATCCTCATCGCCATGGCTTCTATTATCGGGAAATCAATGCTTGAAAGCGGTGCTGCCGAAAAGATCGTGAGGTCCACACTCAAGCTGACAGGAATCAATAATGCGCCACTGACATTTTTGGGAAGCAGCTTTTTTATCGGTATTCCAGTGTTTTTTGACACGGTTTTTTATCTAATGGTGCCACTGGCCAAAGCCATGGCCATGCGCATTGGTAAGAATTATTTGCTGCTCATTTTATGTATTACAGCGGGAGCCGCCATGGCCAACTCGTTAGTGCCACCTACCCCAGGCCCCCTGTTCCTGGTCAGCGAAATGAACATTCCTATTGGCATGATGATGGTCGGTGGATTTTTGGTAGGATCCATCACGATAGTTGCGGGATACTTTTATGCCGCTTGGGCCAATCGCAAATGGCCCATTCCATTGCGCGATTCTATGGATGCACCACTGGAAGATATCAGGGCGTTGTCCAACAAGGATGGAAAGGAGCTTCCTCCTTTGTGGTTTTCACTTTTACCCATATTAATTCCAATATTGCTCATCAGCCTCAATGCTCTTTTCAAAACTGTCCTTAAAGATTCCAGTGATTCTTTTACAGAGTTCTTTGCGCATTTCTTTAATTTTTTTGGTGAAAAAAACATGGCATTATCGCTTGGGGCCTTGTCTTCATTGGTGCTTTTGGTTATTCAGAAAAAGGGTGACAAGCAGGGCATGACGTCATCGGTACAAACGGCCTTGATGAGTGCCGGAGTGATCATTCTCATAACTTCTGCTGGAGGGGCCTTTGGCGGAATGCTGCAACAAACGGGCATCAGCTTGCGCATTGGAGAATTGACGAAAGATTATCAAATGGCCTTGATCCCGCTGGCATTCTTGATCACAGCAATTGTGCGTACAGCACAAGGATCTGCTACGGTAGCTATGATTACAGCTTCCGGAATTCTTGCCGGGATGGCCACCACGATGACCTTGGAGTACCATCAATTGTACATCGGACTGGCTATCGCCTGTGGATCCAAGCTGATCCCTTGGATGAACGATAGCGGTTTTTGGATTGTATGCAAAATGAGCAATCTTACAGAGCAGGAAGCACTTAAAACGTTTTCGCCGCTGCTCACCATCATGGGGATTGTTGGTCTCATTGTGATTATGATTGCAGCAAATTTATTTCCTTTAACCTGATTTTAACTTATTAAATTTTTTCAATGACCGGATTGACAATAAAAGACATCATCATTACCCCAATTGCTGCAACAGACCCGCCACTACTTAATGCCGCCGGGCTTCATGCGCCATACGCGCTACGCACGATCGTGGAAGTTGTCACCCATGACAATATCATTGGCATAAGCGAAATACCCGGTAATAGCGACATCGATGACGCACTGGAAAAATCAAAGGAAATTATTATTGGAAAGGATCCCTTTCAATTGAACCAAATCCGAGATGCCATTGAAAGCCATTTTGATAGTGAAACAACTGCACAACGGGGAGATGCTCCTTGGGATCAACGCAAGATTGTCCATGTGTTCAGCGCGATAGAAGTTGCTTGCCTTGATATAATTGGCAAAATTTTGGAAAGACCAATAGTGGATTTGCTAGGTGGAAAGCGACGGAATATGGTGCCTTTTGCAGCTTATTTATTTTATAAATATAAAGGAGCTGGAGGCAAATTGGAGTTTGGAATAGACCGGAATGCTACGGGCTGGGACGCTGCTAGACAAGCAGAGGCAACAACTCCGGAAGGCATCGTAAAGCAGGCAATTTTCATGGTAAAGGAATTTGGATTTAAATCTATAAAGCTAAAAGGTGGAGCGTTCGAGCCTCAGCAAGAAGTCAACGCCATCAAGGCATTGTATGCTCATTTTGGTCCCAATGTACCGCTGCGCCACGACCCTAATGCCATTTGGAAATTGGAAACCGCCATAAAGCATGGAAAATCCATGGAAGGCTTTCTGGAATATTTTGAAGATCCTGTGCGGGGACAAGAAAACATGGCCAAAGCAAGACAAGCCCTAAAGATGCCTCTAGCCACCAACATGTGTACCACGAGTTTTGAAGATATCCCTAAAAGCATCAAGTTAGGTGCGGAAGATATCATTCTTAGCGATCATCACTTTTGGGGAGGCCTGCGCTCTTCCATGGAATTATCAAGGATTTGCAGCACTTTTGGGCGCAAGCTATCCATGCATTCCAACAGCCACTTGGGGATTTCCCTTGCGGCCATGGTGCATCTTGGTGCCGCCTTGCCGGAGGTGCCATATGCCCTTGACACGCATTACCCTTGGCAATCTGAGGAGGTTATTGTTGGAGGGAGAACTAAGTTTGAAGAAGGGGCTGTGCAGGTACCCTCCAAACCCGGGCTTGGGGTAGAAATAGATCGGGAAATGTTGAAAATACTGCATAAAAACTATTTGGATTGTGGATTGAAGAAACGGGATGATCTGGTAGAAATGAGAAAAGTGGTGCCCGATTGGGAATTTAAACAGGTGAGATGGTGATCGTTTTGCCTAGAAAAGTAGAGTTTAAATCGTCTTGCATTTCATGGATTTTAGTGGCATTATTATAGATGAAAGTCGTGAATGGATTCGAGTAGATCATTTAAAAAAACATGAATATTATCGTGCATGATTAATTTAAAAGAACAACTACAAAAAGGTAACGCAGTCCATGGATGTTGGCTAAACATGGGTTCAAATGTTTCGGCAGAGATTGTTAGCGCTGCTGGTTTTGATTGGGTGCTCGTTGACTTGGAACATGGTATTGGCACTGAGGCAGATGTTTTCAGTCAATTGCAGGCTATTGGAAATGAAGGGGCTGTCCCATTGGTACGGGTAGAAAGCTTTGAGGCAGCCAGGGTCAAAAGGGCTCTGGATATGGGTTTTAAGGGCATTATGTTCCCGCAAATCCAAAATGCGGAAGAAGCTCAAAAAGCCATTGCTAACATGTATTATCCGCCTATTGGCAATCGAGGATTTGCTAAGATGACCCGCGCCACGCAATTTGGGAAAGGCTTCGACGACTATTATGAATTTGCCAAAAGTGGCTTGTTGGGGATCATTCAAATTGAAACGGTCGAGAGTTTGAATCATCTGGATGAAATAGCAGCCATTGATGGAGTTGACGTGCTTTTTCTCGGCCCAGCAGACTTGAGCCTTGCTCTGGGTGTATTTGGGCAATGGGACCACCCACTTTATGTAGATGCGGTAAAGGCCGTGGGAAATGCTGCCAAAAAAGCAGGCAAAGGAGCTGGGGTATTATTTTTTGATCTCAATCAATACCAATTTTATCATGAAAATGGTTTTCGCTTTATTGCTTCTGGAGCAGATATGACTTTTGTGAGCAATGGCGCAACAAAAATGGCAAATGATCTAAATGAATTAAGAAAAAGATTGCAGTAAAAAACAAAGAATTGTTATGGAAAAAATAGGGTTTATAGGACTTGGAATCATGGGTAAACCCATGTCTTTGCATTTGTTAAAAGGAGGGCACAAAGTTACTGTATTGAAAAGTAGTTCCTCCGCACAGGCCTTGTCGGCTGAAGGCGCACAATTGGTTTCGACCCCCAAAGAAGTTGCGGAACAAAGTGATGTGATCATCACATGTTTGCCGGATTCTCCGGAAGTGGAAGAAATTGTGTTGGGAGAAAATGGCGTTTTGGAAGGTGTATCTTCCGGGAAAATGTTCATCGATATGTCCACGATCGCTCCTGCAACTGCTTTGAAACTGAACGAAGTATTAACCAAAAAGGGAGTAGAAGTACTGGATGCACCAGTATCTGGAGGTGAAGGAGGAGCCAAATCAGCAAGCCTTTCCATCATGGTTGGAGGCACACAATCGGCTTTTGATCGGGCGCTTCCCATTTTGCAAATCATGGGAAAAAATATCGTTCGTGTAGGTGAGGCAGGTTCAGGGCAAGTAACGAAAGCCTGCAACCAAATTGTTGTTGGAATGACGATCCAAGCTGTCGCAGAAGCACTGACACTAGCCAAAAAAGCTGGAGTAGATGTGGCGAAAGTACGGGAAGCTTTGTTGGGTGGATTTGCTCAAAGTCGCATTTTGGATATCCATGGACAGCGATTTTTAGATGGAAACTTTGCTCCCGGTTTCAAAACAAACCTTCACCGCAAGGACATGAACGTTGCATTGCAAACCGGAAGGGACCTGTCTGTACCGCTTCCTGGATCGTCGATCGTTGCAACACAAATGGATTCATTGATAGCTAAAGGGGACGGCGAGTTGGATCATAGTGCCTTGGCACTTTTGCTTAGTCAAATGAGTGGGATTGAGTGAAAAATCCATGAATTAACTTTTGGAAAATACTAGCTATTGCCTAAAGAAAGAGGGCCAAATTTCCATCTGGCCGTCTTTCCTTATGTTTGCTTAAATCTATTTCCTTCGATCTAAACCAATATTTGGCGTGGCTAAATCTGGTAAACCTAGCATTTCTTTTACGTCACTGTAGGATAATTCCGAGGAGCTAAGTCTGGCAGAATTCCAAAAATCCCCGGGCACAATCACGACCCTTACTACCCAATCGTCTGTATCATTTGCGGCAAGCAAGTCCATATTAAATTCGGCATCCATGAACAGTCGCACATCAAGCATGGAAAAGTCAAAGTTATATTGTAACAAGCCTTCATTGGTGATGATGTTTTGAGGTACTTGCCGCCAAACTTCAGTATCCACATCGTCAACTTTTACCACATCCCACAACAGGTACACCAAGGCGACGTCAGAATTAAGAGATTCAAAATCATCTGGGAAAGGAAGGAATACTTCATACTCCGGAGCCGTAAAATCAACATCTTCATATTCAAACACGTAACCCGACTCACCTTGCAAGCCCTGTTCGCCTTGTGGCCCCTGAGGGCCAACAGGGCCAGTTTCACTGATACATGATGATAGCACGGCTATCATTGCAAAAATCCATAAATTCAATATCGTTTTCATAGTCTTAAAAATTTGTTTCCCTCGTAAAACCAAAAACCAGGCCAAAATATAATCCATGGAATTTTAACCCTTTTTTGTGGGTTATGTCAAGAATAAGATATAGCTACTTGTTAGGGTGTTACGGATTAGATTGCGCACCTAAAGACAATAATCTCACCCTTAAAAAAATCCTAAATTCTTACGTCAGTTATTTGATGGAAAATCAGGCCTTTCCCGGTGTTTTCGCTTTTAATTTAGTTTTGAGCTCTTCTACAGCATTGCGCTCCGTCTGAAGCTCGCGGGCTATTTTTATTTGCTTTTCGTGACTTCTGACTTTGTGCTGTTCAAATTCGGTTTGCAGCTTATCAAAATCTTTTTTGGTTGTAGTAGTTACGCTATTGCTGCGGGTAAAGCTTACATAGGCAAACGCCCCAAAAATTGCCAATCCACCAATCAGCGTCCACACAATGCTGTGATAAGTTGACTTGCTCATGTTGATCCCTAGAAATGTAAGGCTTTCCCTGAGCTCCTCACTCGTAGCTAATTGTTCTTCCAATTCCGTGATTTTACTGCTCAATTGGTTGATTTTTGCTTTGTTTTCTGCCGATTCTATTTTAAGGGCATTGATCTCATCCCTATTTTCTTGTAACGAATCACCAACCGCTTTAGAATATTGGTAAAGAGTAGATTTTTTGATAACCTTATAATCTGTAAACGTTTCAGAACTTTCGAGCATCTCATTATACTGAGTCTTAAGGTCTTTCGCCACTTCTCCCTCTGAAGCATCTTGGGCATAGTTGATCGATGGGATACAGTATAGAAACAGAACCAAAACGAATAGAAATGGAAATTTTATATTTTTCATAACAGGACTAAATTCAAACACTTCAAATTTAAAACGACGGCATTGATTATCAAATTCAAATATCAATAAAAAAGTACGCTTAAAACGCCTGTGAGCCGTCAAATATCATTTTAATTTCATCCGAAGATGAATAATTATCGCAAAGTTAGGCACTTCTAGCGTTTTATGGAAATAATAACGCTAAATGATGGTGGTATGTTCAATATGCTATCTGCTTACTCCTTTTTTAGCTTTTCGATTATTTGCCTTGTATCTTCTATGCGTTGTTTTAATTCCTTTCTATACCACCACGCACGTTTGTCTGCACGATCGTTTGGCGCTTGCAATTCATGCTCCAATTCGTCCATATATCTTTCGTTCAATGCCAGATAATCTTGCCAAGTGCTATCATTTTGAAAACCATTATTATTAATGGAAATATAGATAGGTGTGGTATGTGCCACTTGATTGGGGCCGGCAAAACATCTTGCAGCTACCCAAACCCCTTTATCAACTTTCCAATCAAAATCCAAACTCAAATTTTCTAAAGTATTGTTTTTCCCGTCGGGAACAATTTCTTTGATCACCTTGCCGTGGGCAATAATTTCCAATTTTGAAAGGGGTATCTGAGTCGTATTTCCGAAGGCGGCTGCACTTATGGATATTTCTCCCTTTTCCGTCAGGTTTAGCTCGTCACCAGGAAGCTTATCATTGACCTTCAATTGAAGCATAGGGCCGGAGGTCACAAATGTATGCCCTGCCACCAGGTTTTCTTTCCATGAGGTATATTCGAAGCTATCATCTATATGGGTGTAAAATCTGGCATTTCCAATTCTGGCGTTCCACTCTGGCTCCTCTTCCATACCAAACTTAGGCCCGTTTCCACACCACGGAAAATCTGATCCTGCTGTTGCCGTAAGCTTATATCCCAAATCGAGAAAGTGATAATAGTTTTGCGTAAGCAATGGCCCACCCTCCACACAGAATTGCAACAATTCCAGAAAATCAACCCTGCCACTCAACACGTCCATAGTCATCCCTCGAGATCCATTAAAAGACATTCCTTGGTGAGCGTAGCCCGTAATTCCTTTTAACTCATGAACCCTATCAAAAACATGATCATATTCATAATATTCATTTTTATATCGTACAAAATCATCTGCAACCAATGCAATCGTATGACCTACCTGATGGGTTCTTGGCTCTTCTTGGCCCGTAGAAAGCATGCTATTGTTTTCCTTGTAAACTCCATCTTCCCCAAAAGCGTATTGAGAAAAATAGGTAGCCCAAAAATCTCCCATTTGCAGCATCACACCAACATTTAAACCTTCGGCTTCCACCCACTTTAGGATCAGTGGATTTTCCCTTGGCGAACGCCGAATGTGGATGTGATCATCAGCAGAATACCAGCCCGTTGCTTCCATATTGACCCAACGCTCCATCTCATATTTCAACTCTAATAAAGCACTGGCCTTTACATCAACCGTCTGCGTTTGATCTAGATATTCCATCCCTTTAGAGAGGGAGATTTCATATCTGCCAGGAATCAATTCAAGTTGAAAAAAACCATCAACATAAAAGGAACTATCAGGTTGGTAACCGTATCTTTCTGGTGTGTCATTTCTCCCGTACATAATGGAAATCACTTCATCAGGAAGAGGTGCAAAATGCCCCTGACTGTCTGTTATTTTTACCCTTACTGGAGTTGGGTTTTCTTGTTCAGTTATTATGACCGAGATTCCAGTCTTTTCATTTTGACAAAATCCATTAATTGTTTGGAACGACAACAGAAGAATTAGTGTGTACTGAAATAACAAATTTTTCATAACTTGGAATTATATTCCATTAAAAATAGCCATCATCTGTTAGAATTAATAGCCTTATTTCAGTTCCGCGAATAATTACTTCAGGGGTGGTACATATTTTATTGCTTTGTCCATTATCATTCATCACTATAAATTGCACCGTTCATGAGGATTTCAATACTTTTTTTAGCCTTTCTGACCTGCTATAGCTGTACGCAAAAGCCAAAAAAACCAAATGTATTATTCATCATTGCAGATGATCTGACAGCCACGGCCATCTCTGCCTACGAAAATAAAGCATGTAATACGCCAAACATTGACAAGCTTGCTTCCGAAGGGGTGCGCTACACTCGGGCGTATTGCCAATATCCAGTTTGTGGCCCATCGAGAGCTTCGTTTATGTCTGGATATTACCCCAATGCTACCACCACATTTGGCTATATTAGTGGAAGGAAAAATATCGGCCCGGACCGTAAAACTTGGTCACAACTATTCAAAGAAAATGGCTACCACAGTGCCCGTGTCAGCAAAATATATCACATGGGCGTGCCTATTGATATAGAAACGGGATCTAATGGTAAAGATGATGAAGCTTCTTGGACAGAGAGGTTCAACAGCCAAGGGCCGGAGTGGAAAGCTCCTGGTGATGGGGAATTGGTTCAAGGCAATCCAGATGGCACATTGCCTATCAAGGGTGGAAATGTCATGACCATCGTAAAAGCTGACGGAGACGATCTAGTGCATTCTGACGGAAAAACGGCAGAAAAAGTGAGTGAGCTCCTTCGGCAATATAAGGATTCTACTTTCTTTTTGGCAGTTGGATTTGTACGGCCACATGTGCCATTTGTAGCACCGAAATCATATTTCACGCCATATCCACAGGAAGGTGTCGTTTTGCCTGAAAAAGTGGAAGGCGATTGGGATGATATACCAAAGCGCGGCATCAATTATGTGACGAGTGTCAATGGAAAAATGAATACCGAGCAAGAGCGCAAGGCAGTAGCGGCTTATTATGCCTCGGTGGCTTATATGGACGCTCAGGTTGGGAAAGTATTGACCACGCTGAAAGAAGAAGGACTGGAAGATAATACCATTGTCATTTTTACTTCAGATCACGGATTTCATCTTGGTGAGCACCAATTCTGGATGAAGGTGAGCGTCCACGAAGAATCGGCTCGTGTGCCTCTGATTATAAAAGTGCCCGGCAAGAAACCTGCTGTGTGTAATTCGTTTGTTGAGTTACTTGACATGTATCCCACAGTTGCCGAACTTGCTGGACTGAAGGCTTCGGAACATTTGCAAGGAAAAAGCCTTGTAAAAACCGTGGACGATCCAGAATATAAAGTGCGAGAAATGGCTTTTTCTGTTACGCAGGGAGGAAAGACATTTTTACTTCGGGATGAAAATTGGGCGTATATTCAGTACGATGAAGACGCAGCTTCCGGCATCGAGTTATTTGACATGAACAAAGATCCAAAACAATATACAAATCTGGCAGAAAACCCAGATTATACGAACGTGGTTGCCGATTTCAAGACAAAACTAAAAGCCAAGCTGGCTGAAGTAAGAAACAATGATTTGGGGATTGATTATACTGCATCAAACAACAAATAATTATGCATCAAAAAACCATCAAAATTCCATTAATTGCCATACTGATTGGCTTAGCAGTTTCTCTATCCGCACAGGACAAGCAAGGAAACATTGTTGAGTATTTTGGTAAAGAGAAAGTAGAAGAAATCCATGAGGGAAAGACAATCCATGTTTTTCAGGAAGGATTGTTACTCAGCCAACGGAGCTCCCGTTTTAGTTCCAGTTCTGTGCCAAAAAGTGCTGTTTTTGCCAAGTTTTTGTTAGAGGATTTAGAGGCTGTCACCGAAGGTCAGTCATTCGGAAATGGTGCTACCGACAGCCCCATGATTTGGAAAAAAATAAGCACAGGGGAGAAAAATGAATTTCAAGACAATGGGTTGCGCTCCGGATATTTATATCTAGAATACCAATCCAAGAAAGCTCAAAATGTATTGTTCGAAGCTTCGGGGCACACCATGGCCCTGATCAATGGTTTACCCCACGAAGGCGATCACTACGATTTTGGATACAACCTGATTCTCATTAGGTTGAAAAAAGGAAAAAATATTTTTGTGCTTCAGGGAGGCCGTTTTGCCAGAATGCGTGCCCGGATATTAGCTTCTGAAAAGCCCATCAATTTCACAAAAAGGGACATGACGCTGCCTGATGTCCTTATGGAAGAAAATGATAATCTGTTGGGGGCTATCAGGGTGATGAATATAAACCAAAGCTGGTTCACCGGAGGTTCTATCACATGTCAAATGGGTGAAAAATCCATGAAAACAGACTTGCCTTCCGTCTCGCCCATGAACGTGAGGAAGGTGCCATTTCAAATCCCCGTATCGGTAAATCCGGATGAAAAGCAGGTGACTTACAACTTGCTGCTCAAAGACAAACATGGAAAAACACTTGCGACTACTTCCTTTAATTTAAATGTAAAATCTAAATACAAGCACCATAAGAATACATTTATTAGTGATATCGACGGTAGCGTGCAGTATTATAGCGTCGCGCCTTCATCCAATAAGGATACGGAAAATCAGTCACTTTTCCTTTCCGTTCATGGGGCTTCTGTGGAGGCTGTGAACCAAGCCAATGCTTATCAACAAAAGGATTGGGGGCATTTGGTCGCCCCTACCAACCGCAGGCCATTTGGTTTTGCATGGGAAGATTGGGGCAGATTGGATGCGCTGGAAGTGCTCGATCATGCAGAAAAACTTTTTAAAACAGACCCTCAGCACACCTACCTCACCGGTCATTCAATGGGAGGACATGGCGCCTGGTACCTCGGTGCCACCTATCCGGATCGCTGGGCGGCGATTGCGCCGTGTGCGGGATATCCGGATCTTCTCGGGTATCGCGACAGCTTTTCAAAGAGGATAAAAACCATGGATGATGAGGGGTTGAAGCGGTTTGGTATGACAAGGGAGCAGCTGGATAAAATGCTTTCTGCGAATGTGTTGACTGATCCATCTGACATACTGCTCGATTCCATGATTCGCAGGGCCGGGAATCCCAGCAGGACACTCAAGCTGAAACGCAATTATCTGCATTATGGCGTATATATTTTTCATGGTGAAAAAGACACCGTGGTGCCTACTTTTATCGCTAGGGAGATGCGCGAAATATTTGGGAAATTCCACAATGATTTTGCCTATTACGAATACCCGAATGGATCGCACTGGTTCGGCAACCACAGCGTGGACTGGCCGCCAATTTTTGATTTTTTTAAATTTAGGAGCATTAAGCCTTCCAATGAAATCGGAAAAATAGAATTTTATACAGCATCTCCGGGCGTGTCGGCAACTTCGCATTTCGTGAGCATTCTGCAACAAGAAAAACCTTTTGAAATAAGTTCTTTCAATTTTGAAAGGGATAGTATTTCTACCATTACCACGGATAATGTCGTCACCCTCTCCATTGATTTGGAGAAGATGGAAAACGCCTCAAAATCCATGAAAATTGATGGACAGGATATAACCTTTGAAGAAGGCATAACCAAACTTGTTTTGGCCAACAGCAATGGCACATGGGAAAAAACCGAGGCGCCTACATTGATGGAAAAAGGCCCACATAGAAACGGAGGATTTAAAGATGCATTTAGAAATAATATGGTATTTGTCTATGCCACCAAAGGCTCGAAAGAGGAAAATGACTGGTACTACAACAGGGCTTTATTTGATGCAGAAAAGTTTTGGTACCGCGCCAACGGCAATGTGGAGTTGGTGAAAGATACGGACTTTGTACCTGCCGAATATCCTGATAGAAATGTGATCATTTATGGAAATAGCGACAACAATGCCGCTTGGAAGTTATTGCTCAATCCTTCTCCATTGCAAGTCTCGAAGGGCAAACTTACGCTCGGAGAAAAAACACTACTTGGCAATAATCTTGGCGCCTATTTTATTTTCCCGCGAACAGACAGTAACACCGCCAGCATCGGGGTGGTAACTGCCACCGGACCGGAAGGCATGAAAGCCGCATTTGCCAACAACTATCTTGTGAATGGTACTTTCTTCCCGGATGTAATGATTTTCAATGAGCAAGTGTTGATGGAAGGCTTGGCTGGAATTGACTGCTCTGGCTTTTTTGGCAATGACTGGTCTGCTGAAAACGGTGATTTTGTTTGGAGAGAATAGAAACCTGACAATCAAGAACGGTTTGATTGAATTGCCGTATCATTTATTCTTAGCTACGACGGGCAGACTGAAGTATTCATTGATGGCTCAGTTAAAGTGGGAGCTACTTTTAATTTGTTAGTTATGAAAAACTGGAATAGTTACTCAAAAGAACATTACCTATTTATCTTAGGTCAAGGTGAGAAAATGCTTAATGAAACCTGTGATACAATGAATAGTATACAAAATAGAGGTAGAATTCAATTATTATTTTCTATTTCATCTGCCACATATTTTATACAAGACATTATAAGGGAGTGTCCAGATATACCCGCAAATGTTTCGTATGGATTTATAATTACATTAACCATATCAGCAGTACTTAGCATTTTTGGTATTTACAAGTATAAAATCTGGACAAAAGGAACAGACCCATCTGAATTATTCAATCCATCGTTTTATGTTTTTGCAAATACGGAACTAGCTGAATTGAATCTTATAAGAAACGAAGCTGAACAATATTCAGAAAGGATTAAACTTAATGAAGCTAAAAACAAAAGACGCTTGTTATTTGTCACTCTGTCATTTTTTGCGCTTTGTTTATCACCTGTAATTGGTCTAATTATTTATTCGTTTTAACATCTTGTTGAGTTTGTGGTGTTGTTGGAATTGTTTCAGTCTTTTCCTGTGGTCTTCCAGTTGGAATAGACACTGGTTCTACTTGTACTGGTGGTTCCGTATTTTCCTGCTTTTCCATAAAAAAAGGTGTTTTAATGTTTTACAATAGACTAATATGTGTCATATTAAAGTAAATCTAATAAATATTGATTGGACACAGGGCTAATAAAGTGCCTTTTTTGCTTTCTTGATTATGAGAAAAATGCTCTTCGACTCCCCGTCTTATAAATTTCCACTTGCTATCGAAACGTAGAAGCCTTTGGAATTTGTAAAAAGTCTCCAAAATCCATGGGGTCATTCTATAAGCCCTAGCCTTATTTTGAAATTAACTGTTCGATATCGTACAAAATACTTATTTGAAACCGAACACTTTTTCATGGATTTTAAGGTGTTTTTGGAGGTATAATATTGGATTATAGCTAGTTATATTTTATGGCACGATGATTTCATTAAGATTGGCATCTAAACAAAATCGCTATGACCAAATTAATAAAATCAATTTTGCCCGTACTTGTCTTGATATGCTTCGTTGGCTCTGTCTTTGCCCAGAAATCCAAGCATGATGATGCCGTTATTACCATCAAAGTGGATGGAAAAGAACAAGACCTTGAAGCTTATTTTGAAGAATGGGGCGAAGAGCTCGGCCGAAAAATCGAGCGCGCTTTTGACAACAAAGAGGTTCATATTGATTTCGATAATGTCGAATTGAAAATGAATGATTTGTCAGAAGGGATTGAGGTATTTGCGGAATCCATAGCCAAGGTGGTGGAAGATGCCGTGACCAACATGACTATTGAGCTCAAGGATATTGACCCTGATGACGTTGAGCGGGGGAATTTTAGTTTTGATGATGACAAAGACTTGGATGATCTGATTGCAGAAATCGAAAGGAAATACGATGCCGAAGTGACCAATATCGATGCATTAAAAATAAAAATAAGGAAAGATTACGTGAAAATAAATATGGACGTGACTCTTGACAATGGCAAGAAAATCAACAAAACGAAGATTTACCCTCACTGAGTAATCAAAGAATAAATTTCTTGATTATTTAGACAGATCATCACTACACAATGCCATGATGGAATTTACCTCATTTATAGTTACGATCTGAACTGTATCTGCAAATTCCGTGTATACATAAGTTGCAATTTCTGCAATGTCCAAATCCGTGAGTTTTAAGTTTGCAGGCATTTCCTGTTCGTAGGTTATTCCATTGACCACAACGCCTCCTTTATGCCCATGGCGCATGCCGCAAATCGAAGCATTGCGGTTTGTAATAAGATAATCTGCACCCTTCAAAGGTGGATACAATTTTGCCAGTCCGGAGCCGTCCATCTGATGACAATTAGCACAATGCAAATTGTACAGTTGCTTTCCTGCCGCTAGATATTGCTGCAATCGGATTTTGGTTCGCGAATCCAGATGGTCATATTTATCGGTTTTCTCTTGTTGGCTACATGAGGAAAAGAGGATTGTCACACACAAGGCTATTCCAATGATTCTCATTTCTCTCCATATTCCTGAAGCAATCGGTCAATATCTTTCAGCAGCAAATCTACTTTTTCCTCTAAGGTTCCATCATACATTCCTCGGACACGTCGAGATTTATCAATAAGCAAAAAAGCCCCGGAGTGAATGTACCCTCCCGGCTCGTCAGGGTCTTCTAGCGAGGTGACCATATAATAATTTTGTCCGATATCATAAATATCATCTTGGTCTCCGGTGACGAAATGCCATTTGTTACTAACCACACCCAGCCGTTCTGCAAAGTCGTGTAGCACCGAGATAGAATCATGTTTTGGATCAATGGTGTGTGATAGGATCAGTACATTCGGATTGTCTTTATACTTTTCATACACCCTCAGCATTTGTGTTTTCATGATCGGGCAAATGGTCGGACATGTCGTAAAAAAGAAGTCTGCGATGTATATTTTGTCTTTAAAAGTACCTTCGGTTACGGTATTTCCATCCTGATCTGTAAAGCTAAAGTCCCTGATCGAATGATAAATCGTGTCTGCTTTCACTTTCCCTTCGAAGGTCACGTTCTTTATTTCCGTCCTCCCCAAAATGGGCAATCGATCATTTTTGGTATTGCACGATGTGACAAGCAGCCAAATGATGCTGCAGTGTAAAAAGTACTTCATGGATTTATGCTGCTTTTTTCTTTTTCATCAATGCCTTACCCACTATAAATACAAGCAGAACGATTATAGCAGTCCCTCCTATCATCAAAAGGATGTTGATAGAATCTTTCAAAACAGCGATAAGGGTTATAGAAAGCAAGAATACAATACCACCCTGTCCCATGGTTTTCAATTGGGCAACAGTTTTGGTGTATTTGTCTTTTTGTAGATTCTTATTGGCAAAATGAATGACGTGATGATATCCGATCAATGCCGCAACAAAGCCCATTTTGACCCAAAACCAAATACTTGAAAAATATGGGTGCATGATTCCCGCTCCAAAAACTATCGTAAGAATCATGGCAGGCCAGCCGACTTTGACCCATAGATTTTTGGCCATGGTTTTATACTGCTTTATCAAAATACTGCGATCCGGTTCGGTCTTGTCGTTGGCTTCTGTTTGGTAGATAAACAAGCGAGGCATGTATAGCAATACACCCATCCATACGATTACAGAAATAATGTGCAGGGCTTTCAAAATTAATAGTACCATTAAATAACAATTTTAGTTTTTGACTGGATACAATAACAATAGAAATATGTTGGAAAATTATTCAAATCATAAATCATAAAAAATTATTTCGGTTCAAAACTCAAATAATAAGTATAAAACCCATAACAACAATTTCTTAAACCTCCTAAATACCTAGCTAACAACCCCATGTTCCGAACATCAATCTGTCTGCTCCGGATCTAATATGTTCCAAAACTCCATAGAAATCGTCAGGGTGAAACCATTCAAATTCCGTATCCTTTTTGAACCAGGTAAGCTGCCGTTTGGCATACCTCCTCGTGTTTCGTTTGAGCAGGCGAATGGCTTCTGCTTCATCATACTCTCCATCCAACAAACCAAACACTTCTTTGTAGCCAACTGTTTTCAAAGCATTGAAATTTCTTTTATCACGGAATTTCCGTACTTCTTCCACGAGCCCGGCGGCGATCATCGCATCCACTCGCGCGTCGATCCTTGCAAACAATTCTTCCCTAGGCCGATCCAGGCCAATTTTAATAACCTTAAAATTACGACCTGATTTTTTGTCTGTTCTGAAAGCAGAATATGGCTGCCCCGCCCCACGACAAACTTCCAAAGCACGGATAATCCTTTGCGGGTTTTTGTGATCGACCATCGCATAGTACTTTGGGTCTTTGATTTTTAACTCCTCCAAAAGCGGCTGTAATCCATGAATTTCAAGTTCTTCATAAAGTTCTTTTCGAAAGATTAAATCTACTTCCGGAATGTCATTCATCCCATCACAGACCGCCTGAATGTACAATCCCGATCCCCCGGTCATCAGGGCCAAATTTGTTTTTTGATATAATTTGGGTAAAAGCTGCAAAGTCGCCATCTCAAATTTCCCGGCGCTGAATTCTTGCTCAATCGGTATAAAATCAACGAAATGATGTGACACTCCTTTCATTTCTTCCGGAACAGGTTTTGCTGTACCGATGGAAAGTTCTTTATAAAATTGTCGAGAATCTGCAGAAATAATTTCGCATTGCAACTCTAGAGCGAGGTTTACGCATAAGTTAGTTTTACCAACTGCAGTTGGCCCAGCGATCACGATTAAAAAATTCATATTGCCATAAGTAAAATCAATCTGAGAATAGCTTTATTGAAATTATAAAACAATGATAATCGAAATGTCTGCGAAATAGAAAAAATCTCATGAATTGCTTAATTTTAAGAGATTGAATTAGGAAAAACAGAAGAATGTTGAAAGAGAGTAAAAGTCAATATTGGGTAGATTCAACCGGCCAATCTTCGCGAACGGGGTTTGAGGTTCAGCAAATTTCCAAATGCATTCTTAAAATTGATGGAGAGATCATTGCGGATGTGAATGAAACCGAGCCCAACGTCTTTAACTGTGATTTTTCTGATTTTATTGGAAGATCCATAGAGTCGATTTTTCCTGAATACCAGCCTGATGGGAACCTTTCTAAAATTGTTTATTCATCGATTTTAGATACGCTTTATCTTGGCCACTCAGTTTTTGCCACACTGCAAATCAAGGATACGTCCAATAAATTGCATCACACAGATGCAATTATCTATCGGTTCGAAACAGGCAGCCATTATTTAACATTGAGTCCCAAAAGCACTGCGTTGTCTGACCTCAAGGACGTTATTGCAGATTCCGACCCTACGCACCTTCATGGATTATTGATGGATAGTGCCCTAATGTTTAAGTGCTATGACGAAAGGGGCTCGGTTTATTACCTAAATTCCTCATATTTAGAATTTACCGCGACTTCATTCCAACAACAACTAAAAGAAGGCTGGATCAACTCAATACATGTGGATGATCGGGAGGGTGTAAAAGAATTGGTATCAAAAGCACTCAAAAACCATGAAAAATATAATCTCAGCTATCGGCTGGAGAAGGCGGACAATAGTTTTACAAAAGTATTCGAATCGGGAATTCCAATCTTTGATCGCAATGGGGATTTTAATGGCATAGCAGCAGCAGTAATCGACATGTCAGAATCCCATGAAAATAGCAAGGATTCTAATCACTTGGGAAAAATACATAAAATACCCGATGCTGCGCCTGTGCTATTCAAAATGTCTAACAGCAAAAACGAGTTCTACTACTTCAGCAATCAATGGATTCAGTTTACCGGAAAGGAATTAAAAAAACAGCGTAAGGGAGGATGGCTCAATTGTATCTTGCCTGAAGATGTAAATCAGGTAAAAACTGCCATTGATGCGGCATTTAGCAAGCGGAAAAAGTATGGAGTGAGCTATCGGTTGTACAATAGCAACAATGAATTAAAATGGATTCATGAGGCAGGGATACCTCTTTATGAACTGGAAGGGGAATTCTCAGGATATATATCTGCCAGCATCGACATTACAGATAAGAAACTGGAAGAAGATGAGCGCAGCCTTCAGATGGCTCTAAAAGAATCCGAAAGAAAGCTACATGATTCACTTGAGAAATCACATTTAATAGCTTTTTCATTGGATAGAAGTGGCTCAATTACATATTGCAACGAGGCCCTTTGCAAAGTATCAGGCAAAAACAAAGATGAAATTGTCGGGCAGTTTTTTTATGAATGCCTATTTGCCGGAGACCTGAAGGAAGAAGCTAAAAGTTTCTTGCACAGCATCATCCATAGCAGTGGGTATGTCAATTCTTTTGAGGGCAATATTTTGCACAAAGAAGGGAAATCTGTCATTCTAAAGCTCAGTTCGGTAGTACTGTACAATGCCAAAGGTCAGATTGCCGGTGTGACGCTAGTTGGCGAAAATGTAACAGAGAAAAGGAAAATTGCTGAAGACCTAAAGAGAAGTAGCGCACAGCTTAAGGAATTATTTGATAATGCAAACGACCTCATCCAAATATTCGGACTGGATGGAAGAATGCATTTTGTAAATAAAATGTGGAAAGAAAAGCTGCGATATCAAGACGATGAAATCAGAGGATTGAAAGTTACTGATGTAGTTCACCCGGATTATATCAGTAAAACAACGATAGCCCTTGAATTGATCCTTGAAGGAAAAAACGTAGATAAGTTCGATACAGTGTTTGTGACAAAAAACGGCAACAAAATCTACCTGTCTGGTGCTGTCAATTGCACATTCCGCAATGGAAAACCGATAGAGTTTAAGGGGATTTTTCATGATATTACAGACAGGATAAGAGCTGAAAAGGCGCAGGCACTTTATTATAAAATAGCCAACATGACGATTCATAGCTCAAATATTGAATCGCTATTCGCCAATATCCATCATGAACTTGGGAATATCATAGAGGTAAGCAACTTTTATGTAGCCATGGTGGATTCTGAAAACGGTATGTTAAAGTTCCCCTACTACATTGATGAAAACTCACCAGTTACCGAAAATCAATTTGAGCGCAAATTGAGCAATGGCATTACAGAATATGCCATGGGATCTGATAAGGCCCTATATCTATATGAAAGAGATATCGAAAACCTTGTATACCGCGGACTGATATCTGTAAAGGGGAAGACCCCAAAAATATGGCTTGGTGTACCTCTAAAAATCGCAAATAAAGTGATTGGTCTCATTGCTATTCAATGCTATACACAAAGGGTTACTTATAATTACAAAGACCTGGAATTATTGGATTTCATCTCAGGGCAGGTAGCTCTCGCCATCGAAAGAAAACAAAAGGAACATAAAATATATGAACAATCGGCCCGTCTAAAGGCAATTTTTGAAAGCAGTAGCCACCTGATCTGGTCTGTGGACAACAAGTTCAACTTCACTTCATTCAACCAAAACTATTTCAATACTAACAAGGAGTACCACAACCTTGATTCGATAGAAAAAAAACAACAAGGGAGGAAGTCCAAATCACCACATGCTGCAGATCAATTTTGGAGAGACAAATATGGCGAGGTACAAGAGGGGAAGTCTCTGCATTTTGAAACTTCCCTGAAGAGGAAACGAAGTAATGAGGTGATTTGGAAGGAGATATATTTGAACCCGATTTATCAGGAAGATGGTACGATACGGGAGGTTTCCGGAATTGCGCATGACGTAACAGAAAAGAAACTGTCAAATTTGGCACTTCTGGAAAGTGAAGAGAAATTCAGAAATATTTTTGAGTCTTTTCAAGATATTTACTTTAGGTGCAACAAAAAGGGTATAATTACCATGGTCAGTCCGTCGGTAAAAGAACTGTTGGGCTTCGACGTGGATTTTATGATGGGCAACAATATTTTTAATTTTTACCCTGACATCAATGAATCTAAAAAATTGGCAAAAAACCTGTTGCGCGAAAGGAGCCTGCGCAACGTAGAAGCTTCAGTAAAAACCAAGTCAGGGAAAGAATTGCAGCTACTTTGCAATGTTCGGGTAATGTTTAATAACAGTGAATATTCTTTTATGGAGGGTGTGGCCAGGGACATCACCAACCTTAAAGAAGCAAATATTGAATTGCAAAAAGCCAAGGAAGTGGCGGAACATTCTTTAAAGGCAAAGGAAAATTTCTTAGCGAATATGAGTCATGAGATTCGGACACCTATGAATGGAGTGATCGGAACCATAGATTTATTGAACAATTCAATATTGGATGATGAACAGCTCAGGTATGTACGTACTATAAAAAAATCATCTGAAACACTGCTTTTTATCCTAAATGACATTCTTGATCTGTCCAAAATTGAGGCAGGCAAATTTGAGTTGAAAAAAATGCCTGTAAAGCTCGAAAGCACTTTGGAGAAGTTATATGCATTATTTTCTCAGCAAGCCCTAGCAAAGGACATCAATCTCTACTACCACATGGATGATAACCTTCCCGAAAAGGCGTTGATAGATGAGACTCGCCTCCTTCAGGTTTTATCTAACCTAACTTCCAATGCTATCAAGTTTACAGATGGCGGAGGATCTATTAATATCAGTCTAAAAACCATAACCAAAAACGGTGCAAACAACATCGTCAAAGTAGTGGTAAGCGACAGTGGGATCGGCATTTCCCAAAGCAACGTTAAAAGGTTATTCACCAGCTTTAGCCAGATTGAGGATTCTACTACCAAGACTTACGGAGGTACGGGGCTTGGGCTTGCCATATCGAAAGAGTTATGTAAACTTATGGGAGGTGATATAGGGGTGTTTTCGGCACTTGGTCTTGGAAGTTCATTTTGGTTTACTTTTGAGGCGGAGGAAACTCAAGAAGATGTGATTGATGAGGATGAATTGATGAAAAAGGATGTGAGAATCAGCAACTTTTTCAACGATCGGATTCCCAACATCTTATTAGTAGATGATAATATGGTAAACAGGCAGGTGGCAGGTGAAATTCTAAAAAAATCAGGGTGCAAAGTTGAATTAGCGGTAAATGGGCAGGATTCAATATACAAAGCCAAAAATGGAAATTTCGATTTGATTTTTATGGACATACAAATGCCGGATATGGATGGGGTGACTGCCACCAAAAAGATAAAGGCACTTGGCATTAAAAATCTCGGGCCGATAGTAGCTATGACAGCTTACTCCATGAAAGAAGACAAGGAGCGCTTTATTCAATCCGGGATGGACGACTATATTTCAAAACCCATCAAAGCTGGCGAACTACTGAATAAGATAAGGACATTGCTTCATATCGAAAAAGGGGAGAAGGAAATAAAAATTTCAAAAGTAGAACCCGAGGACAGCATAATCAATTTGGAGGTTGTTCAGCAGTTGATAAAGTATGGTGGGGAAGAAATGGTAATGAGTGTTTTTCTAGACTTTGAAAAGGAGGCAAAAGAGCAAATAAACAGTTGTATTCTTTCTCTAAATGATGGCAACAACGAAAATATTTTGATTAATTTGCATACATTAAAGGGCAATGCCGGAACTCTAGGAATAGAAAAGGTTTCAAATCTCACCGTCAAGATAGAAGCCAAATTGAAGAAGGAAAAGCGGATATACAAAGGCCTGACGGAGGATTTAGAAGAATTGAAACGACATTTTGAAGAATTCAAAAGTTATTATCCAACGTTTTTAAATAAATGATTATGGGATCAAAAAAAGTGCTAATTGCAGAAGACAGTTCCGTTATTCAAAATCTGACAAAAAAGATTCTACAAATTCAGAATTATCAGATTTTTTCTGCCAAAAACGGAGAGCAAGTGATGGATATGTTGGAAAAGGAGGACTATGATATCATCCTCATGGATATCAACATGCCCAAAATGGATGGGATGGAATGCGCTAAAAAAATACGTGCCTTGAAGGATGCCAAAAAATCTAAAATTCCCATTGTAGCCATCACAGGTAACGCGAAAAATTATACTATGGAGGAATTTAATGCTGTTGGCATCAATGAATACCTCCAAAAACCACTGAATTTTGATTCCCTTGTCGATACGGTAAAGACCCTGACCAGTTAGATGGAGATAAAGTATTCTAAAAGATACCTACATAAACTGGAAGACGTTTTTTCTGAGTCGGATTATATTTTGCGTTACGAAAAAGGAAACTTCAAGCCGGGGTATTGTATCATAAGGGATTCAAAAGTTGTTGTTGTCAACAAGTTTTACTCTTTGGAAGGGAAAATAAATTGTCTTTTGGAAATACTCAAGGACATAAACTTCAGCACAGAAAAACTCAGTCCGTCAAACTTAAAATTGTACAAAGAACTTCATACAGAAAATTGAGTATAAAAATCACATTTTTGGGTACCGGAACATCTCAGGGCATACCCGTCATCGCATGTAATTGCATCGTATGCAAATCGACCAACCCAAAGGACAACCGCCTCAGGACTTCCGCCCTTATAGAAACAGAAGAACTTAAAATCATCATTGACTCTGGGCCTGACTTCAGAGCTCAGGTATTGCGCGCTGACTTACAAAAACTGGATGCAATTTTATTTACTCACCAGCACCGCGACCACTTGGCAGGATTGGACGATGTACGCAGTTTTAATCAGAAATATAACAAAGCAATGCCGATATACGGAAATGAGCTGGTGATTGATCAGATCAAGCGTGAGTTTCATTATGTGTTTGAAAACAACTATCCCGGCATTCCCCAACTTGAGATACATCCAATACAAAATTCACCTTTCAGAATTGGAAACATTACGATCACGCCTATAGAGGTGATGCATCACAAACTTTCTGTTTTTGGCTTTCGGATTAAGGATTTGACCTATATCACAGATGCAAATGCCATCTCAGAAGATGAACTCAAAAAGGCATATGGTTCTAAAATATTAGTTTTGAATGCACTGCAAAAAAATCACCATATATCACATTTTACCTTGAAGGAAGCCCTTGAGGTAATCGCAAAGGTGAAGCCCGAAAAAGCCTACCTAACCCATATGAGCCATAATCTGGGAAGACATGATCAAATTTCTATGGAACTTCCCTCAAATGTGTATCTGGCGTATGATGGGCTTTCCGTAAAGTGCTGACGGATGCATAACAATTTTTACTTCCTCAGACAGCTCAGTCTGCAGTTGAAACATGAGTTGATTGGTTATAAAATTGGTGAGATTTTTAGCCAAGCTAAAAATGAATTGGTGATTGCCCTTTATAAAAACCAACAGGAAAAATATATCAAGGCGCATCTTGAGCCATCCTTTTGTTGTCTTTCTTTTCCAGAAACTTTTAATCGCGCCAGAAGGAATAGCGTTGATCTATTTCAGGATATTATTGATTTGGAAATTGCTGACGTAGTGCAGATCGAAAATGACCGGAGCTTTTATTTTAAGCTGAGTCATGGATTTCAGATGCTTTTTAAGATGCACGGAAACCGATCTAACATCGTACTAATACAAGGGGACAAGGTCCTGGGATTATTTAGAAATAACTTAAAGCAGGATAGTTCCATTGATGTCACTAATATTTCCAATCATATTACCAGTAATGTAGAAGCCTTTGAGGAGGCAAACGGTAATTATAAAAAACTGATCCCCACTTTTGGAAAGGCCTTCGATGCCTATTTTGAACAAAAGGGATATGCACAACTCGAAATGGAACAAAAGTATTCCTGCTTCATCGATTTGTTGCGCTATCTGGAAAAACCCGCTTTTTATATTAATGAAAAGGAAGGAAAACTACCTCAATTGAGTGTTTATAAATTGGATGAAAGCGATCAGGGGTTTGATATTCCAACTGAAGCGGTCAATACTTTTTATAAGAAATATATTACGTCATTTAAGTTAAATAAAGAGAAATCCATTTTGCAGAATGCCCTGCTTGCGCAAATAAAAAAAAGCCATGCCTATATAAATGTATGTACCTCCAAACTCCAGAAGCTAAAGTCAGCGTCGAACTACCAAATGATTGGGGATTTGATTATGGCCAATTTATATACGATTCCCCCTCATGCCTCAGAGGTTATCTTGAAGGATTTTTATACCCAAAAGCCTATCAAAATCCATCTAAAATCCATGCTTTCGCCACAGCATAATGCCGAAAAATACTACCGGAAAGCTAAGAAACAGCAGATTGAAATTGATATTTTGAGAAAAAATATCGCAACGAAAGAAGGTCAGGTCAAGGAATGGCAAGTCCGGTTGGAAGAAATCTATCAAATTTCCATGATTCGGCAATTGGACAAAAAGGCCAAGCAAGCACCAAAAAAAGCTGAACCTCCGTATCACACAGTTAATTTCTCCGGCTATGAGATTATGGTTGGTAAAAATGCAGCCAAAAATGAAATACTCACATTTAAAGTTGCTAAGAAGGAGGACCTGTTTCTACATGCCAAAGACAGCCCCGGATCACATGTCATCATTAAAAAGAAATCTAACCAAAATATTCCTCAAAATGTGATAGAGAAGGCGGCATCTTTTGCGGCTTTCTATTCCAAAAAGAAATCTGAGTCACTTTGCAGGGTATTATATACGCCAAGAAAATATGTGCGGAAGGCAAAAGGAGCACCAGCAGCAGCAGTGATCGTAGAGAGGGAAAAAGTGGTTTTGGTCTCTCCTGAGAAAATTGACAACTAATAATTGTTGAGTTAGAAAATCAGATTTTCTCTAGATTTTAAATTTTCTACAGGAAAAATCTGTACGAACTGTACATTTGAAATGCCAGAAAGTTTTGCTTTCAATTCTTCGATTGAAAAGGTATCCTCAAACCCCCTGACAAGCATTAAATAATCGAACCGGTTCAATTCAGGCATCAAATAAGCGGCATTCCCTCCAACAGAGTCTACCGATTTATTTTTTAACAATTGGATGCTGCTGTTTTCTGTTTCATAGGTGTAATTGGAAATAATGAGGTTTTGGCTCTTTAAGAAGTCAAACTCAATATCTGAGGATTTATTTAATTGAATGTCTATCAAGCGGTTGATCAGCCATGCAAACTTATAATCACGGTTGGCAGAAATAATAGCCAACAATGAAAAATCATAATCAATTTCTGCCTCTAATTTTTGCTTTTTCATATCACAATCCTAACAAACTTTACGCTCTAAAATGGAGCCAAATTGCAAATTTTCGTTGATCGAACAATTTTAAGATATTATCGTATCAAAATGTAAAATATAAATATCCTGATCCAAAAATAGACCATAATAACCTTCAAAACATATAAATACCCATAGTTTAAAAAAATTGTTTGGCAATGATATGTGAAATGTATTTCTTTGCACTGAGTTTTAACAAAATCTACAGAATAAAATGTCAGAAATTGCACAAAAAGTAAAGGGAATCATTATTGATAAACTCGGAGTAGAGGAATCAGAAGTATCTCCTGAGGCTAGCTTCACAAACGATTTGGGAGCGGATTCCCTGGACACAGTCGAGTTGATTATGGAATTTGAAAAGGAGTTTAATATCTCCATTCCAGATGATCAGGCTGAAAATATTGCCACGGTAGGTCAAGCAATATCCTACTTGGAGGAAAACGTTAAAAGCTAAGAATCTTTTTAACACCAAAATTCTTTTATGAATTTAAAAAGAGTAGTAGTAACTGGGTTAGGAGCGCTAACACCGCTTGGCAACAATGTCAAAGACACTTGGCAGGGTATGGTAGACGGTGTTAGTGGTGCGGCCCCCATCACACGATTTGATGCCTCAAAGTTCAAAACGCAGTTTGCCTGTGAGGTGAAAAATTTCAATCCAACTGATTTTTTGGACAGAAAGGAAGCACGAAAGCTTGATCTGTTCAGTATTTTTGCCGTTGTCTCCGCACAGGAAGCATTTGAAAATTCTGGCTTGGACGTTTCCAAAATCAATTTGGATCGTGCAGGCGTGATTTGGGGATCTGGTATTGGAGGAATTAATTCCTTTCAGGATGAAGTTACCAATTTCAATAAAGGTGATGGAACCCCAAGGTTCAACCCTTTTTTTATTCCTAAAATGATTATTGATATAAGTTCAGGCTTTATCAGTATAAAGTATGGATTTAGAGGTCCAAACTTTGCAACAGTGTCTGCTTGTGCATCTGCCACCAACGCTCTTGTAGAGTCTTTCAATTATATCCGATTGGGTAAAGCTGATGTGATGATTTCCGGAGGATCGGAAGCTTCCGTCGTTGAAGCCGGAATCGGAGGATTTAATGCTATGCGTGCATTGTCTGAAAGAAACGATGATCCAACTACTGCTTCAAGACCATTTGATAAAGACAGAGATGGTTTTGTATTGGGAGAGGGAAGTGCCGCATTAATCCTTGAAGAATTAGAACATGCACAAAACCGAGGAGCGCATATTTATGCTGAATTGGTTGGAGGAGGACTCTCTGCCGATGCATACCACATTACTGCACCACACCCTGATGGGCATGGAGCAACCATGGTAATGAAAAATGCCTTGGAAGATGCAAATATGCAACCTGAAGATATCGATTATATCAATGTTCATGGTACTTCAACACCTTTGGGAGACATCAGTGAAACCAGGGCGGTAAAGAGTGTTTTTGGGGAGCATGCTTATAATCTTAACATAAGCTCAACAAAATCCATGACTGGCCATCTTTTGGGGGCGGCAGGGGCTGTCGAATCACTCGCTGCAATCTTAGCGATAGAAAATCAAATAGTGCCACCTACAATCAATCACTTTACGGATGATGATGAAATTGATGGCAAACTCAATTTTACTTTTAATAAGGCACAAAAGCGAACAGTTAATGCTGCATTAAGTAATACCTTTGGGTTTGGCGGCCACAACTTTTCTGTAATTTTTAAGAAGTTCAACTAAAAATAGGTCTCCCTTGACACAAGGAATTTTCAATGCGTTGGTTTTTTCATACAAAAAACAATAGTAAGTTAATTCAATCAGTGAAAAACATTGCCGGAATCACCCCCGGCAATATTGAGCTTTATAAGTTAGTTACCCAGCATCGATCTATTGCAAAACCAAATAAAATTGGATTAAGGGAATCCAACGAAAGATTGGAATATCTCGGAGACGCCATTCTTGGGTCAGTCGTTGCAGAATACCTTTTCAAAAAATACCCACTTAAAGACGAAGGCTTCCTAACAGAAATCAGGAGCCGAATTGTAAATCGCGATGCGCTAAACCAAGTGGCGAAAAAAATTGGCATTAATGACATCATCGAATACTCTGATAACAAAAGAAGCCGACAGGCATACAAATCCATTTATGGAGATACATTGGAGGCACTTGTCGGGGCAGTTTACCTCGATAAGGGTTATCGTGCGACACGAAAGTTTATTGTTCGCAAATTATTGAGCCAACAATATGACTTGGACAAAATCATCATCACCAACCCAAACTACAAGAGTAAAATCATAGAATGGGCGCATCGACAAAGCAAAGAGGTGAAATTTGTAATTACCGAGACAAAAGGAGCTAGTCACAATAGAGAGTTCAAGGCGGAGCTTCAGATGGAGGGAGAGCCCATCGCCTTTGGCACTGGCCTGAATAAAAAGAAAGCCGAGCAAAATGCCGCGCAGAAATCTTGTGAAAAACTTCATATTGAATAGTATATTTGCCCATTCTTTCTAAGAATATTATCCATGGCAAACATTAAAGTTGCAGGTGCTGCGCTAAATCAAATTCCCATGCACTGGGAAAATAATCTCAAAAATATTCAAGATGCTATTGTTCAAGCAAAGTCAGAAGAAGTAAAAATTCTTTGCTTACCTGAGCTTTGCGTTACGGGTTATGGATGTGAAGATCTTTTCTTAAGTTCTTGGCTTCCAGAAAAAGCTTGTTCATTCCTTCCCGGTATACTCCCATGGACAATAGATATCGCTGTGACTATTGGGTTGCCGATCCGAATAGATGAAAGCACCTACAATTGTATTGTGGTAATAAAGGACCAAGAAATTATTGGCATCACTGCAAAGCAATTTTTGGCTAATGACGGAGTGCACTATGAACCACGTTGGTTCATGCCATGGAAGGCCGGAAAAACTATCGACTACCATTTTCATGGAAAAACAGTGCTTTTTGGCGACCTAACTTATGATCTCTTTGGTGTACACACCGGATTTGAAATATGCGAAGATGCCTGGCACAAAGACCGGCCTGCAACTAGACTACGGAAAAAAGGCATTCAATTAATTCTCAACCCCAGTGCGAGTCATTTTGCATTTGGCAAGTCATTCACTCGTGAGAGGTTGGTAGTCGATAGTTCCAAAAAATACTCGTGTTATTACATCTATGCTAATTTGCTAGGCAACGAAGCCGGGAGGATGATTTACGATGGTGAAATCGTGATTGCCGGTCATGGAAGATTGATGCATTTTAACAAGAAACTTTCGTTCAAGGACGTCAATCTGATTACTTCAGATATTGATCCGATGGACATGAATCCCTCCGCAAAATTCAATTCTCTTCCGTCCGAAGATAAAAACGATATCTTTACCCAAGCAGAGTCGCTTGCCTTATTTGACTATCTCAGAAAAAGCCATAGCAAGGGTTTTGTACTTTCACTCTCCGGTGGGGCAGATTCTTCTTCATGCGCTATTCTCGTTGCCGAAATGGTACGAAGGAGTATTTCGGAGATTGGTGTGGAAGAGTGCTTAACCAAGCTTCACAAGGTTCATTTGATTGAGAAGGTAAAAGCCCTCAAAATCCATGAACAAATTAAAGCTATAGTACACGACCTACTCCATTGTGCTTATCAAGGAACTGTGAATTCATCAGTTGAAACCTTGGAAAGTGCCAAGGAGCTTGCCATGGAAATTGGAGCACATTTTGACCATTGGAACATCGATGAGGAGGTGAAGGGATATTCTGCCAAGATCGAGCAGGTTTTGGGCAGGAATCTTAGTTGGGAGACAGATGATCTGGCCATGCAAAACATTCAGGCGCGCACCAGATCGCCAATCATTTGGATGCTCGCCAACATTAAGAATGCACTTTTGCTCGTGACCTCCAACCGTAGCGAAGGGGATGTGGGCTATGCTACAATGGATGGTGATACCAGCGGGAGCATTGCACCGATTGCTGCTGTGGATAAGCATTTTATTTTGAAGTGGCTAGTATGGGCAGAAAAGACCTTGGGTTACAAGAGCCTTGGTTATGTAAACAACCTCAATCCTACGGCGGAACTGAGGCCGCTAGAGCGGCATCAAACAGACGAAAACGACCTGATGCCATATCGTGTAATTGTTGAAATTGAAAAACTGGCAATTCGTGATAGGTTGTCACCGAAAGAAGTCTTTGAAAAATTAACCTTTCAAAAATTGGAAGAACAGGAGTTGCTCAAAGCCCACATCAGAAAATTCTATACACTGTGGTGTAGAAACCAATGGAAAAGGGAAAGAACCGCCCCTGCTTTCCATCTGGATGATTTTAATGTGGATCCACGCACATGGTGCAGATTTCCTATTTTGTCTTCAGGGTATCTAGAGGAATTGGCCGAATTAGATGACTTATAAAAACAATTCCCATCCAATATTCCTATATTCACAAAAATTTTAATGCGCATAAAGAATGAATATTTTTAGTTACATCATTTGGTCTCCAACCCCCGAAATTTTCCCGCAATTTGAAAGCATTCCGGTGCGTTGGTACGGATTGTTGTTCGCTGCTGGGTTTATCCTTAGCCAGCAGTTGATGTACAAAATATTTAGAGAAGAGGGAAAGCCGGAAAAGGATGTGGATTCGCTGACTTTATGGATGATCATTTTTACCATAGTTGGCGCCAGGTTGGGGCATGTGATCTTTTATGAACCCATGCGCTACCTCCAAGACCCAATCTCTATACTAAAGACATGGGAAGGAGGCTTAGCTAGCCACGGAGCAACGATAGGTATATTGACAGCGATTTATTTGTATATCAATTATCTGGTGGATATCAATCCGCTCAAAGGGAAATTTGTATGGAAAAAACAAAAAAGACCAGGCCAGAGTTATTTGTGGGTTGTTGATCGCATCGTGATTTGCGTAGCGATCACGGGATGTTTTATTCGCTTTGGAAATTTTCTGAACTCTGAAATCATTGGAATACCAACAAGATCGGAACAAGGAGTTGTATTTGCAAGGGACGTGATTGACAGGCTGGAGTATGTGCCTCAGATAGAAAAGGTGCATTTCTCTAAAGACAAAGATCGGTCTATCGATGAGAACGGATATGTACCGGTAAATATTGAAGTGGATTTTAACAAGGCAGTGAACAGTGCTGCCGTGGCAGATCAACTTACTAGATCTACCATTAAGACCATTCTTAGCAACTACGCATATATCAATTTGCATATTTATGAACCACCAACCCATCCAATAGAATTCACTACTAGTCAGGATAGTCATGGGAATCAGGTTGCAATAGTCAAAACACGGGCCATTGCAAGGCATCCGGCACAGCTATATGAATCTATTTCTTCGTTCCTAATATTTGTGCTCTTATTCTATTTATGGACACGACGAAAAGGGCAACTCCCAGAAGGGCTTTTGTTTGGCACGTTCCTGATTGTCTTGTTCGGATTACGGTTTGCCTATGAATTTGTTAAGGAAAACCAGGTTGATTTTGAAGATAGCATGAGCTTGAATATGGGGCAGGTCCTGTCAATACCATTGGTGATAGCCGGGATATTAATTCTTATGAATTTGAAAAGGCTACAACCGAAACAACCTGACCCTGACAAATAAATGGTACGCAAAATGTCCATTTTTTCCATGGGCATTCATAACAATGTTCTTTAAAATATGGGTATGAAATATTATCATATTTTTGAAAATTGATACGCGCACTTCTTATAGCATTTGGGTGTCTTGGTCTGGGGACGTATTGTTGTCAGGCCCTTGCCGCCATGCCCCAAACCCACCTTGGGCAGGATACCGTTCAGATCGATAAAGTATTTATTGTAGGATTCAAAAAGACAAAGGAGCACATCATCCGACGTGAGCTAAGTCTTGAGGATGGAAAATACTATACATGGGAATCACTGACTCAAACAATCCAGTCAGACAAGAGAAAGCTGATAAACTCTAAACTTTTCCTAAGTGTAGACGTCAATACCGTTGAGCTTTCCAACCAGAAAGTGGATATCATCATCAGGGTATCAGAGCGGTGGTATTTTTTTCCAAGCCCTATTTTCCAGCTTGCCGATCGGAATTTTACCGAATGGTGGGTCAATCAGGATGCAGATCTCTCACGGGTGGATTGGGGTTTGAAGTTACGTCATTACAACTTCCGCGGGCGGCGGGAAATTTTAAATCTTACCGCACAATTCGGGTATACCAAAATGTTCAGCATTGCATATCAAGTCCCTTATATAGACAAAAATCAAAAGCTAGGAATAAGCTTTTATGTTGACTATGCCACCAACAAAAATATTGCTTATACCACTATAGGGCATCGGCAGCAGTTCATGGATTCTGAAGACGTTTTGAGAGAAAAATGGCGTAATGGAATCACTTTGGCTTACAGGCCTAATTTTTATGCTTCCCACAGTTTTGGTATTCATCAAGCCGCTACCAACATTACCGATACAGTGGCCATGGAAAATCCAAACTATTTCTCAGCGGGTAATACCAATCAAAGTTATTTTGCTCTTTCCTACAGTTTCACTTGGGATTTACGAGATTTCGTTTCATATCCGCTGTCCGGGGCTTATCTGAGGGTAAAAGCAGATAAGATCGGATTGGGAATATATGGCGATGTCAATATTTTTAATCTTAATGCCAGGTATTCCAGATATTTTGACTTAGGTAAAAAATTCTATTTTGCATCCAACATTAGTGGACAGGTTTCCTCGCCTGCCAATCAACCATATTATAATTACAGTGCAGTAGGACTGAGACGGGATTTTCTGCGCGGATACGAAAGATATATTATTGAGGGGCAGAATTATATCATCCAAAAGAATAGTCTGAAAAAGTTGTTGTTTGCCTTTAACACAGATGCCAGCAAAATAATCCCTATGAAGCAGTTCAGTAAAATCCCATTTTCTGCTTATTTCTCTTTGAACTTCGACCAAGGATATGTAGCGAATTATCCGGGCTACGAACAAAATAACTTATTTACAGATAAGTACATTTATGGCGGCGGCGTAGGGATTGACCTCATTTCATTTTATGATCTGGTGATGAGGTGGGAATATTCCATGAATATTGAAGGGGAACGTGCTCTTTATTTTAATTTATATGCACCATTTTAGTAGTTTAGCAGCTTCTTATTGAGCGACCAATTAGAGGTTTTTAAAATATACCAACAGATGAAGAAAGTATTAATATTTTTATTGTGCATCGGGCTGGGAACCAATGCCATTGCAGATGAAGGGATGTGGTTGCCATTGCTGGTCAAGCGGTTGAATCAGGTGGACATGGAGAAAATGGGCCTCCAATTGACTGCTGATGAAATATATAGTGTCAACAATTCGTCACTTAAGGATGCTGTTGTTAATCTGGGAGGTGGTTTTTGTACAGGAGAAATTATCTCAAAAGACGGCTTGTTGCTGACGAACCATCACTGCGGTTATGATTATGTTCAAGGTCACAGCACAGTAGAAAACGACATTCTTACCAATGGATTTTGGGCAGCTTCCAAGTCCGATGAGTTGCCGAACGAGGGGCTATTTGTTCAATTTTTAGTACGTATCGAAGATGTCACCAAGAAGGTTTTGAAGAAAGTAAAAGCCGATATGTCGGAAGATATGCGCACTGAAACAATAGATGCGGCAATTACAGAAATAGAGACAGAAGCCAAGGGAGATACTCATTATGATGTAAAAGTAAAATCCTTCTATGAAGGCAATGAATTTTACTTGTTTGTTTATGAGACTTATAACGATGTACGTTTGGTTGGGGCACCTCCGGAATCCATTGGTAAATTTGGTGGAGACACAGATAATTGGATGTGGCCAAGGCACACGGGGGATTTTTCATTGTTTAGAGTATATAGTGGCCCAGATGGAAAACCCGCAGAATATTCCCCAGAAAATATTCCATTGAAGCCAAAGCACCATTTGCCTGTTTCTTTGGATGGCGTGCAAGAAAATGATTTCGCTATGGTTTTTGGATATCCCGGGTCGACCAACCGCTACCTCACTTCTTTTGGCGTGGATTTAGCCATTGAAGAAACTAATCCTGCAAGGGTAAAAATCCGTGGTAAAAAACTAGAAATAATGAAGGAAGGCATGGATGCTGACCCAGCGGTGAGATTAGCGTATGCCTCGAAATATGCGAGGATTAGCAATTATTGGAAATACTTTATCGGCCAGACCAAGGGACTCAAAGACCTAGATGTATACGATAAAAAGGTAGAAATCGAGCGAAATGTTTCTAATTGGATTCATGATAAAAAATCACGTGAAAAGGAATATGGAGACCCTGTGACAGAAATCGGCAAGGCATATGATGAAATTGAAAAGTATAATTTGCCATTTTATTATCATATCGAAGCTGGCTTTGGTGTAGAGTTGGTTAGCTCAAGTTATAAAATGAGTGGTTTGATACAGGCATTGAAGGATGAAGACCCTGAAAAGGCTCAAAAATCCATAGAAAACTATAAGGTCATCTCAGAGCACTTTTTCAAAGATTATAACCCCAAGATAGACCAGCAGGTATTAGCTGCCATGACAGCCTTGTTTCTGCAAGACATCGACACGACCTACATCCCGAAAGGATTTAGAGCTGCCAGCAACATATTCCATAATGAATCCGACCTGATGGATGGATTTAAGGCATCTTCGGCAAGTGACTATGATGCATTTTCCACATTTATATTTTCTAATTCTATATTGGTAAATCATGGAAAAATGATGGCTTTTTATGCCAATCCAAGTGCAGAGGTATTGGAAAGTGATCCTGGATATATCCTTGCCAATTCTGTGTATGAGTCGTACAAAAATATTGCTGAAAAAAGAGGGGGGGCACTTAGCCAATTGGATTTCGGCAGGAGAAATTTCATAGCGGCACTCCGCAAGATGAACAAAGATAAGAAATACTATCCAGATGCCAACTCGACAATGAGGCTCACTTATGGCAAAGTTTCAAGTTATAATCCAAGGGATGCGGTACACTATAATTATCTCACAACACTGGAAGGGGTGATGGAAAAAGAGGATTCAACCAATCCTGAATTCATTGTGGCTCCTAAATTAAAAGCTTTGTATGAAGCGAAGGATTATGGACAATATGGCACTAACGGTAAGCTCTATGTCAATTTTATAACCAATAACGACATCACTGGTGGCAATTCCGGAAGCCCGGTGATCAACGGCTCTGGACAACTGATTGGTACCGCTTTCGATGGCAATTGGGAGGCGATGAGCGGCGATATTGCTTTTGAGCCTGTAATTCAGAGATGCATCAATGTGGACATCAGATATATTCTGTTCATCATAGATAAATTTGCCGGTGCGTCACATCTGATCGATGAAATGACCATTATCAAAAACGGCAGTGCACAAACAAAGGCAAATTGATTTCGTTAAGTATTGAGGATTGCTTAGTTCTGCAAGTGCCAAAAAGCCTTCAAAATCCATGGATTTTGAAGGCTTTTTTTATTCTCGCCTGTCGCACTGCCAGACCAATCTGCGTTTGGTTCATAAAGAGATAATATATTCATTTACCTTTTGCACACACCCTTCAAGGTCTTTTTTCAGTTCGCTTTCCCAAAACCGAAAGACCCTAAAACCCATGACTTTTAATCGTTCATTGACTTCTCGGTCGCGCTGCATATTGCGTTCGATCTTCGGTATCCAAAACCCCCGATTGGATTTTATCTTGGTTTTCTTCTCATTCCAGTTATGTCCGTGCCAAAACTCCCCGTCAATAAAAACCACAAATTTCTTGGCCAAGTTAGAAATGTCCGGTTTGCCGGGTAGCTTCTTACAGTGTACCCGATATCTTACATTATGTGCATAGAGCGCTTTGCGAAATGCCAATTCGGGTTTTGTGTTTTTTGCCCTGATTTTAGACATAATTTTACTCCTCTGCTTGGTGGTATAAAAGCCTGCAGATTCTTCAAATTTTGGCACTTTAATGGTTTTGCTATCGTATTCTTCAGCCACTAAAAGAAATTTTCATGGAAATTTAATGGCTTTTGAAAACATTTTCGGTGTGTTTCCAATTTATCTCTGTGAGATGGTGAAAGGTATTTTACCATCTATATAATTAATTTTTGTTCTGTAGGTTAGTCATTTATCTTTACATCAAGATTTTTTTTGCAACGATCAGATGACAAAATATCCATTATTTTTTCTGTTGATTTTCTATACAATCCAATCTGTCTTTGCTCAGGATGGGAAAAGGCCTAAGGTTGGCTTGGTTTTAAGTGGAGGTGGGGCTAAGGGGTTGGCACACATCGGCATAATCCGGGCGTTGGAAGAGGCAGGGCTTACTCCGGATTATGTCACAGGAACGAGCATGGGCGGTATTGTGGGAGGGTTGTATGCTATTGGATACACGGCCGATGAGATCGAGGAAATAGCTTTGAGTATAGATTGGGAGTCAATATTGAGCAATAAAATCCCGCTCAATGAAGTAGCCTATGAAGAAAAGGAATACTATGGTAGATACATGGTTGAATTGCCAATTTATGGAACCAAAGTAGGATTGCCAAGAGGCTTGATCGATGGACAAAAGCTTTCTGAACTTTTATCTCGGCTTACCAGATCTGTACATGACATTGAAGATTTTAATGAATTGCCCATACCTTTTGCGTGCGTGGCAACAGACATTGCTACCGGCGAACCCATGGTGCTGAATCATGGTTCACTACCGGAAGCTATCAGGGCCAGTATGGCTATCCCGACCTTTTTTACACCTGTAGAATTAGATGGGCGATTGCTTGTGGATGGAGGATTGGTACGCAACTTTCCGGTTGATGAAATAAAAGCAATGGGCGCTGATATCGTGATCGGTGTATTTGTAAGTAGTGATCTAAACCCCAAAGATGAACTCAATAGCCTCATTTCTCTTTTAAGTCAATCTGCTCTTGTGACAAGTGCCCTTGATTCTAGAAAGCAAAAAAAGCTGGTGGATATTTACATAGAGCCAGATTTGGAAGGATATCAAACCATCAGTTTTAAGCAGGGCAAACAAATTTTAGAAAAAGGAGACGAAGCGGGGCAACAATATGCAGCCACTTTCAGGACTTTGGCGGATTCTCTTAGAAAAATTGGACCTCTGCCTGAAGTACATGCCTTGCCTCAAAAGGAAGCGTACTTAATTTCAGAAATAGTGATCGAAGGAAATGAAAAGTTTTCATCTGATCTGATCAAGCAAAAAATGAAGATAAAGGAAGGCACAGTTCTTACTTTAGATGAAATTGAGAATAGAATTTCTAATCTAATCGGCACCCAATATTTTAAAAAAGCCACCTACGAAATCGTGCGCGAAGGCCCAAAGTATGAATTAAAAATAAAAGTGAAAGAAGCCTCGGATGGCAAGTTAAAGATAGCTGCACATTATGACTCGGAAAATGATGTGGGGATAAATGCCAGCATCACATATCGAAATTTGTTTATGCCCCAATCCCGCACATTGCTGGAGTTTGATTTTTCTAAAAGTGCCAGGTTAAACCTGAGCTATCTAAAATATATTGGGCCAAGACAAGATGCTGGGATTGCTCTCGGGTTTGATTTTAGCAATAATGACCTTCCCTATTTTGAAGGTGATATTGAACTTTCTACGTTTGATGCCGACTATTTTAATCCATACCTAACCATTCAATCCACCTATTTTCAGAATTTCACTTTTGGAGGTACAGTACAACTGGAATTTACCGAACTTACCCCGGTCGTAGGTGAGTTGACTAGAGAGGTTAAGAAAATAAAAAATAGAGATATTGGCGTAGTATTCTTTGCAAAGTACAACAGCTTTGATCGGCCATTTTACCCAAGAAAAGGCATGGATTTCCATGCTTCTGCCAAGAGTGTTTTGAATGTCAAAAACAAAACTGTTCAAATAATTTCCGATACCGTATCCACCCGAAAACTTACAATCAATGAAGATATTGACCCTTTTGTAACTCTTGAGGCCTCCTTTACTTATATTTTCAGGGTGAATAGAAAGCTTTCGATCAGGGCTAAAAACGAAATGGTCCTTTCCACATTGGGAGACATTAAAAGTAACATTACTGATTATTCTTTTGTTGGGGGATTTAATCCGCGGTTTGTTAATACCACAGAGTTTTGGGGGGCATCTGACAAACAATATATCACCCCAAATTATTTTCTATCGAAACTGGTGCTGCAATATGAAGTGGTGGATAACCTGTTTGTGAGTGCGATGGCCAACTACGTAGATGTGCAATATCCCATGGAGCTTTTTTATGATATTACCTTAGATGATTATCTCGGTGGAGAACGACGGAGGCTTGGCTACGGGATATCTTTTGGGTACAATAGCCCATTTGGCCCAATATCCTTTTCAATGGCAAAGGATACAAAGGAACCAAAACTTAGGACGAATTTGAACATGGGGTTTTGGTTTTAACATGGAAATGTGTTTTACTTCCAAATAGTATTTGAAAGAATATGTTTCTAATTATCTTTAATCGATGCAAAATCATATAGTTAAAAACTGGTTACGAGATAATAGACATCCAATATTTCTGGTAGGGTTGCTCACATTTTTTATTCTTCCGGAGGTTGTGGAAAAAATATTTTTCGTTTCAGTGCCATTTCCCATTTTAATTACGATCCTAATTATTTCCAGTATAGCTATAATTCAAACGACAACTGAAAGAAGCTATGTGGTATATGTGATGGTTTTCGTCTTGGTGGTTTTTATTTTTATTTGGAATAGCAATAATGAATCTAATGATTTGGCCCGTGTAGCTTACATAAGTTTATCTGCATATTTTTCAGTCATAAGCTTTTCCCTTTTTAAGGATTTATTGAATTCTAAAAAAATAACACCTTCCGTGATCATTGGAGCATTTGCTGGATATTTTATGATAGGGGTAATGGCTTTTTTAGTTTTTGCCTTGATGGATATCACATATCCTGATACCACCAATGTGGATTTATCGCATAGATCAGGAATTGAAGACATGTTCTATTTCAGTTTTGTCACACTTACCACTATCGGATATGGGGATTTCGTCCCTACCTCCGTTTTGGGACAAAAAATAGCAGTTTTGGAGGCGCTCACAGGACAGTTTTATTTGACTATAGTAATGGCCATATTGGTTGGGAAATATTTGAGCCACAGATCAGCTCAAGATGCCAGCTCTTGATAAGTAGCAGAGAGGCTTCGTTTTATGCCATCCCCTTTCCACTCATCAGCACCTTTAATGCTTTGGATTTCCATGATTTCTTCCTCGCTTTTGCCTGCTTTTATTTCAGCCTGAACGGTATCCAACAACCTATACAAATAGTTTTGGAAGGCTTTGATATCTTCCATATTGCCAATAACGTCGAACCCATTATCGGAGTGGCCAAAGATAAATATGGTGTCTTTACTATACGCTTTTTGGGCACTTGCCAAAACCTCAATCCAGTTTTTTACGGATGCACCGGCTGATTTATCAATAAAAGGAAACCGTCGATTGAACATGAGGTCACCCATGTGGGCGATATTAGCATTTTCGAAATGTATGACAGCATCTCCATCAGTATGTGCTGGGCCAAAGTAACTAAGGGTGATGGTTTCACCATCTATTTTTTTGCTCCAAGAATTGTCAAATGTGGTGTCAGGATATAGCTGTTTGTCTTCTTGGCCGCGTTCCTTGGCCACGCGCATTTGGTTTTTCTTTGAGTTTTCATGAGCTACGAGGACATTTGTCCGTCCTTTGTAAGCGATATTCCCGGAGGAGTGGTCGCCATGATGGTGAGTATTGATTAAAAGATCAATCTTGCGATCCGATTGTTTTTGGATTTCCGCTATCAAATGCTCGGACTGTTCGGGAAACTGGGTATCTACCACGACTATTCCGTTCTTTGAGATCATCCATCCGATAGTTCCACCTTTTTCTGTAAAGAAGCCAATATTGTTTCTAATTAGAGACATTTTGTAGGGCAGCTCATCGGTCAAAATACTTGCGAAAAGTGTCCGTTGGGCCATGGATAAACCTACGGTGGTCAGTATGGATTTTTGAATAAAGTTACGTCTTGATGTTTTCATGGTGGGTGATTTTTGGGGCTGTATAAATTTATAAAAAATTAATTGCAAAAAACAGCCTCACCGACTTACAGCGCAGGATAGAATTATAGCAAGAAATGAATCACAAAATTTTCACGCCAAAAAATATCTCTAAAACCGTGATGATAAAGATTATTCCCAGGATTGGAGGACAGATATATTTTAATGAAAATGCGATATATCGGGAAAGGAAGGTTTTTGTAAAATTTGGGTTGCCAACAGAGAGCTCTTTAAATAATTTTTGTCTCTTCCAGGCATAGATAGCAAAAATGCTCACCATCAATCCACCAAACGGCAATAGTGTATTAGACGCAACATCCGTCACGAAATCCATAAAGTTTACAGGCTTTTCTGCGCCAACATAGGTGATGAAGCTCGTGAAGTATTCCGAATATCCATTGCCCAGCATGGATGGAATGCCAAGAAGGAATATAATGCCAGCAGAATACCAAACTGCTTTTTTTCGTTTGATTTTATGTTTGTCCACCATGTAGGCAACCGGTAATTCCATCAGGGAGATGGTCGATGTCAGTGCCGCAAAAGCTAAGAGTAAGAAAAATAGCGAGCCAATGACAACACCAAGTGTAGGCCCCATTGTTTCAAAAATTCCAGGCATCGTAATGAAAATCAATCCTGCGCCACCTTCGGGAGTGAGGCCCTGAGAGAATACAAATGGAAAAATCATCAATCCTGCCAAAAATGCGATACCCACATCTGCCAAAGTGATGTACACTCCTGCTGAAGCTATATTTTCTTTGCTGCTCAAGTAGCTGCCATAAGTCATCATGGCACCAAGACCAAGGGATAACGAAAAGAAGGATTGTCCCAATGCCCGATAGATCACATTGAGGTTGAGCTTCGAAAAATCAGGAACAAGGTAAAAATGAATACCTTCTGATGCCCCGTCCAATGTAAAAGCATAAATGGTAAGTATAATGATTATGGCCAAAAGCACAGGCATAAGGAGCTTGCTTGCCTTTTCGATACCTTTTGTGACACCCATGGAAACGATATAAGTTGTCGCAATCAAAAATGCGATGGTATACCCGCCAACTTCGGCAATGTCCTGAATATAGGTGCCAAAGTTTTTACCTATGTCAAAATTTCCCAACAGCATTTCCACAAAATATCCAAGCACCCAGCCTGCCACTATATTATAAAAGGAAAGAATAAGCACACCACAAAAAACACCCAGAATCCCAACGATAGACCACCTCGGGTGACCCAAAGGCTTGAATGCCATAGCGGCACTTTTTTGAGATTTTCGCCCTATGGCGATTTCTGTAACAAGAATGGGATAGCACAACACAAAGCAGAATACGAGATAAACGATCAGAAAAGCAGAACCACCTCCATTTCCAACCTCAAATGGAAATTTCCAGATATTGCCAAGGCCTACTGCGCTGCCGGCCGCTGCCGCGATGAACCCAAACTTATTCGAGAATTTGCTTCTGTCCGCCGCCATAAACTATTGATTATTTGTTGTTTCAGTGAATCACAAAAAAAGGCATAATAATTCATACTTTCCAATTTATTTGGTCTATTCGTTCAGAAGGGCACATCAATTTGTTTTTTTGAAATGGGTTAGATGAATATTCGTTATGATTTCAATCTTAACTTTGGCGCATCATTTAAATAATAGATATATTTAGCTTCTCAAACAATGAGGGGTATTTATTGATTAATCTATTATCCATCATTGAAATGTAGCATAGAAATGAAAGTGGAAACAGATCAAATAAAAGTCAAAATACAACAGGTAGAAGATTGGTTTCAGACCAACTGCACAAAGGTGATCGTGGCTTTTTCCGGTGGGGTAGATTCGTGTTTGGTTGCTTTTCTAGCCAGAAAATATTTGGGTAAAGAAAACGCCTTGGCGGTAATCGCAGATTCACCGAGCTTGAAAAGAAAGGACCTGGAAATAGGAAAAGCATTTTGTGAACAGTTGGATATCAACTTGGAGATGGTGCAAACCCATGAACTGGAAAACCCCAATTATGCTTCCAATCCCATCAACAGGTGCTATTTCTGTAAATTCACTTTGTATGACGAATTGAAACTGATTGCAGATAAATATCCCGGAACGGACATCTTGAACGGTCAGAATTTCGATGACCTTGGCGACTACCGTCCAGGTATCAAAGCTGCGAAGGAATTTAGAGTTTTGAAGCCTTTAGCCGATTGCAAGTTTACCAAAAAGGACATTAGGGAAATGGCGCTGTATTTCGATTTGCCTACGTGGGACAAGCCTGCCAGCCCATGTCTGAGCAGCAGAATTCCCTATGGACAGGAAGTGACTGTAGAAAAATTGCGACAAATAGAAGAAGCTGAGAATATGCTGAATTCCCTTGGTTTTGAGGAGGTTCGGGTGCGTCACTTCGGGGAGGTTGCTAAGATCGAAGTGCCAAAAGAGCAGTTAAAAGCATTGAAAACCCATGAAAAATCCATCAGGGAAAATTTGAAAGAAATAGGATTTGAAAACTGCGAATTGGATGATGAAGGTTTGGTATCGGGAAAATTAAACAGAGCGATAGCGTGAGCAAGAATTTTAGGATTGACTACCAACGCGAAGAGCGTATCGGATTTCAGGAAGTTGTCTTTGGCGCGTCCAAAACCATCGATCAGTTACGAGGCATCATTCAGGATTTTCAAAAAAATCATAAAAGTGCTCTAGTCACCAGACTGCAAAAGAAAAAAGCAGAAGTGTTGACTTCAGAATTTTCACCCTCATTTTATGATCAGACCTCAAAAATTTTGTTGGTTGGCGAATTTCCCAAGGAAGTTGTGGAAGATGAAATCGCCATCCTTTCCGGTGGGACTTCTGATCAATATCTGGTAGATGAAATCTACTATTCCCTACTTTTTGTAGGTCGAAAAGCCTCTAGATTCCATGATGTGGGCGTAGCAGGAGTACATCGATTGTTGGAAAATATCGAGGAACTGCGCAAGTATAGCGTGTTGATCGTAGTGGCAGGCTTCGAAGGGGCTTTACCAACGGTGGTTGGTGGTTTGTTGCCACAGCCGATCATTGCCGTGCCGGCGAGTGTTGGCTATGGGGTGAGCAAAGGCGGGAAAACTGCCTTGAAATCCATGCTGGCGAGTTGCGCTAATGGCATCACGGTGGTGAATATCGATAATGGCTATGGAGCAGCCATGGCAGCATTCCGGATCATCCATGGAAAATAGATGCTTTTTACGGCATTGTACCAAACCAATAAATATCCGTCATTGCAAACGAAGCTTTTCGAGGGTGTGGCTTTGTAAGATCATTCTAAACAGCCATCTGATTCTTGCGCCTTCAGCTTAGGAAGATGGTTTTGTGAAGACTAAAAACAATGTAAACCAATTTAAATCAAGAATAAACCATGAGTATATTAAAAATAGAGGCTTTTTCGGGTGTTAGTGGAGATATGTTCCTCGGGGCACTGGCAGAGTTGACAGGAGCTTACGATGAACTACAAAAGCTTCCAGGGCTGCTTCATTTGGATAAAGTTGAAGTAAAAATTACGGAAGTGGAAAAGGCCGGGATCGCTTGCAAGCATATTAAGATTTTGGATTTGAATGAATACAAAGAGCATTCACATTCACATGATCACGATCATTCACACAGTCATGGAGATCATAGCCATTCACACAGCCACGACCACTCGCATTCCCATGGAGATGATCATTCCCATACTCATACGCACAGCCACGCTCATGATGATCACAAACATGATCATAGCCATGAACACACACATTCTCATTCCCACCATAGGCATTTGCCTGATATTGAAAAAATCATTGATGGGGGACATTTGACTACCAATGCTAAAAAGATTGCTAAAGAGATTTTCTTTTTGTTGGGTACGGCAGAAGCCAAGGTGCACGGAGTGGATATTCGAAAGATTCATTTTCACGAAGTAGGAGCGATTGATTCTATTCTGGATATCGTTGGTTCGGCGTTTTTATTGGATAAATTGAATGTTTCCAAATCCGTTTCCACGGCGATTTGCACGGGTCATGGATTTGTGATGGCTGATCATGGCAGGATGCCCATTCCGGCCCCGGCCACTAAAGAACTTTTGATTGGTATCCCAACCTATGCTGGGAAAGCTCAAGGCGAAATGACTACGCCAACGGGAGCAGCCATTCTAAAATACTTAGATCCATCCTTCGAAATACCGGTATTGACAGAGCAGAAAATTGGGCATGGACCGGGCGAAAAGGATTTTGAACATCCGAATGTACTTCGGCTTTCTTTGTGCGCTGCTGCGACAGATGAAACCGAAAAAATTCACATGGTAGAAACCAACGTGGACGATATGTCGTCCGAGTTGCTTGGCAATGATTTTCAGGATAACCTACTCAAGGCTGGGGCTTTAGATTTTTATTATACCCAGATCATCATGAAAAAAGGCCGTCCCGGAACGTTGATTTCAGTTTTTGTGACGTCAGAAAAACTTCAAGCTGTCACGGATTATTTATTGGAAAACACGACAACCATAGGGGTTAGGACCTACCCTGCCTCCAGAAAAGCGTTGAAAAGGCATCTAAAATCCATGAAGACTTCATTGGGCGAAGTGGATGTGAAAGAGGTAGAATTGCCATCAGGTAATAGCCGTACAACTCTCGAATATGAGTCGGTTAAAAAAATGGCCGAAAAGCATCAAAAACCCATAGCTGAAGTTTACGCATTGCTTCAAAAAGAATTATAGCATTAACGAAAAAAGCATCCGTTGATTTGAATCAACGGATGCTTTCTTAATAACTACTTTTGGATATAAATTAATCCGGGATGTTGTAATATGCTTTCACAGCCTCGTAGTCTTCATAATCCACTTCAGCCGCTATTCTGCCAATACTGTTTGATGTTGATCCGGGAATAATCACATAGCGAAGTTGATTGTAGGTTACCCCTGATATTGTTCCTTCAGTATCTTGGTCATTTAAAGATCCAAGTAATTCATAATTCCTAATGGTCAATTCCACTTTGCCACTAGACCCTTTAATCTCATAATCTCTTGAGATAGAAATCGTGCCCAGAGAGTTAAATGTATTCCAAGGAAGCAGATGAGTTGATTCGTCTTGAGTAGCCCAATAAAGAAGAATAACACCATTTTCCTGCGCGGCAACGAAATCCTGATCTACAATTTCCATGGTTTTTTCATTTGATCCATTAGTTATATTCCAAACCGGAGAAAACCAATCGCTATAGATCACATTAGCATTGCCATCTTCGCCATCTTCACCATCCTGCCCTGCGGCTCCCTGCGGCCCTGTTGCGCCGTCTGCACCATCCGTACCATTGGTTCCATCTGCTCCTGCAGGCCCTATTTCTCCGTCTTCAGCACATGAAAATATAAGCACAGACATGAATAAAAATGATAAGATTCTAACGGATTTATTTAAAGTCATCTTCATAATTAATAATTATAGTGATAAATTATGTTTAAATAATACAATTAATTCAGGGGTATATATTCCTTCACTAAGAATGGTAACTTCCTGAAAGGAAAAATAATTATTAAGACGGGATCAGCTTTGTACTAAAAAATTGCTTTTCAGTGCTTTATGGAAAATTATCCGTGGGAGATTTAATTTTCCATTTTCATCCAATGGGAACAAATCCACTAGTTTTACAAACCTATTTACTCTTTGCTTTCTGTTGACGGAGTGATCATAATATGCGCTCTATGCGTTCCAGGGTTCATAATCCATGGGTGATTTGGCGCAATGGGTTTTTCCGGCAAACCGGTTGACTCGGCAGTAGCCCATGGCATATAAACTACATAGCGGTAATGAGCCCCAGCCACTTCAGATGTTTCGGGGTCGTACAATGATTCTGATCCATAGTAAATGTGCAAGGTCGATCCAGTCTTACCCATTGCAAGTTTACCCGATTTCACTTCTTCCTCCCGGATATCAAATATTTCTGCAGCATTCTTTCCTTCCGATTTGAGTTCCCTTCCCCTTGCCATAAATGGTTCGAGGTCCTTGTGGTAGCACGCAGCATTAAATCCCTCTTTCTTGGGATCATCTGCCAGGCAAATAAATTCATTGTCCCCTTCTTTTAGCGTGACAAATTCACCGGCCATATTGTATCCAATGACTTTACATCCCGATCGGCTTGCTTCGGGAGCAGCCATTATTGCTGTGGCAATTAAAGCTTCGTCTGAATCAATTTCCTTTAATCGTTCATTTGCTTCTTTTGCTACACCGTCGATCGATGCTGTTTCACTTTCAGATGATTCCTGATTTGTGTTTTCAGTTTTATTCGCTGAATTACAGGAAACCAATATTCCTGAAATAACGAGTGCTGTAATTATTCTATTCATGGTATGTTTTTTTTTAGTATTCGCAAATTATGGTCTGGATAAAGGTAGTGAGGATTCAAAAGAATTAAGCTTTACATCTGCCCAAAGCTACTCCATTGTTTAAATTTACAATTCGTGGTGGACTTTCCAAGTGCTACCAAACTACCCTGACCGATAATACCTCATTTATATGTTCTATAATGACGTCGTATTTTTTCTTTATTTAAATCTATCTATTTTTTCCAGTCATAGATTACAGAGCCACAATTACAACGAATTTTACTATTTACATTGTCAAAATTTTTCATAGCTACAAACGACTTACACTTGGCCTCCGAGCAATAAAATGTCTTAATGAGCTTTTTAACATCTTCCCAAAATACATCAAGATCGTTGATGTTTTCTTTAAAAGTATTGTCGTGTGATGTTTTATTCCCTATTAGAATTGGTGAAGCTAAAATGCTGTCTATATTGTTTTTGGTTCTTAAGTCTGCTGGTGATTGCTTGTTCACTCTGCCTTTAATAGATGACAAAAGTTCATTCATCATTCTTTCCTCATTTTTGTTATTGAAACGAAATGCTAGACCTGCTTCTATGTTGTATGCAATTTGTTTTAATTGTCTTTCAGCATAACGTCTGATATCATTGCCAAGTCCGTCAATGTTTTTTGCATTGAACTTATCTTCAATTTTGGTTCTCAAGTCTACAAGTGGAGTTTCAAAACTTGTTCCTTTTTCCGCTGTCCAAGAAAGTGATGTTATTAACCAATTATTCTTTTTTGCTTCACTCGAAGCAATATCAAAAAAGTCTTTCTCGTGGGTTAATAGAATGATTTGATAATCACTAAACTTGTTTATGAGAAGTCGAATAAATCTTGTTCTATGAGTACTGTCAAAGCTTGAGATAACATCATCTAAAACAAAGAATTCATTTTCTTTGTTGAAAGCTTTAACAGATGCCAAGAAGAAAGCTAAACCCAAACAGTTTATATGACTTTCACTTAATAAAGCAACTGGCGGTGTTTGCCTTTCATTGTAGAATGTATATTCCATTGTAATTCCAGAGAGTTCATCATTCTTGTCTTTGATTGGAACAAGTTGAATGTTCTCAACCTTTTCATTGGGGTTCATTTCAATATAATAGCTATTTATTTCATCCGAAAACATAGTTAAGAAACCTTCTAATGCTTCTTCCTGCCTTTTAATAAAATTACTGTATAAAGCCTCAAATGTTATTTGTTGTTTCGTTAAGATATCCTCTTCTCTTTCAAGTTTTTTATGAACCATATAAGCGTCCAGTGCTCTTGAAAGTTTTGTGTGTATTTGAAGTTTGATATTTCCTTTAATGCCACCGGCAAGTGCTTTCGATTTTACTTTGGCATTGGAAATTAAGCCCTTGATTTCTTTGTCGTTAATTTTGACAAGCAAAAATTCTTTTAATGGTTCTGTTGAAAAGATATCTTTTTTCAAATCTTCGCCAATACCTTTTATAGAATTTTGAATTTGCTCAATCTTCTTTTTCGTGTCCTCGTTTCCCTTTTCGGCCAGATGTTTTTCTTTTAACAAGCTGCCAATTACTGTATAGTTATTGCGAAGTAATTTTATAAGTTCTTCGCATTTTTCATAGAGCACGTCTTGCTCTTCTTTAATTTCTTTTAAGTCTTCAACTCTTTGATTTAATTCCTTAGCAAGAATAAGTTTGTCCTTTTCTTGTTGGCACAATGGGCAAAAATTATCTTTTACGATATCCTTCTTTAGAATATTTAGACCTTCGGAAAGTAATGCCAGTAGTTGAAGTTTGCTTATTTTATCTACATCTTTCCTCAATGCGATAAAGGATTTATAATAGTCTTTATATAAGGTATGAATATTAACAATCTCAATTTCTAAAGCAGTTAATGTGTCGGCAATTTTATTGTGAAAAGTAATCTGCTCAACAACTTTAGTTTCTTCATTTGTTTCAATTGATTTAAGTGCTGTTTTGACATCCTTAAAAGATTTGATTTCTTTTTCAAGCGTTAAAGGAGCAATTACTTTTAAAGCCGTTTCAAAGAATTGTTTTGAAGAGGTTATATTTTGCCCTAAACTCTCCAAAAGAATTGCTTGTTGAGCACTTCGCTTATTGCTATATCCGCCATTTTTTATTCCTCGGGCAATTCGTCCGCCAACAAGTTTTAATAGACTTCGCAGTTCTTGCACTTGGCTAAAGCCAATTATATTTTGTAGGTGTTTAAGCTTTTCTCCTTTTGTTGCAATGATAAACAGCACCAAATCTCTGTATCGAAGTATTAAGTTCTCAGATTGTGATTGATTAAAATAGCTGGCAAACTCCTTAGAACTATTTGAGTTGAATGTTTTAAGTAAATTATTTATTGACTTTTCATTATCAAGAAGCTTGTTTGAATATTGAATTTCAATTTTAGCTTCATCAGTTGGATCCAGAAATACATTTCTTAAAACATTTTTTCCTTTGCCTCCAACTTCTTCGCCCGCCAGATGTTCAATGCTGTCATTATAAAACCATTCTAAAGCATCAGAAATAGAGCTTTTTCCTGTTCCATTGTCGCCATAAATTAGCAACGACTTTTTGTCAGGAGAAAGATTTAATCCTTCTCTAACACCTCTGATACCAGCGATGTTTATGGATTTAATCTTGTTCTTACTCATCTTCTTTATCAATTTGTTTTAATTCCTTTTGAACTATTTCGTCCAATGTGTTTTGAACATTCTTGTCGGAGAGTTTTCCCTGACTATAAAGTTCAACCAATGCGTCAACCGTCTTTTTGTCAGCATTTGGAATATTGTAGATTTCCGCAAAAAAATCATCGATTACATCCTTTCCGCTTTTAATTTTATCGTCCATAGTATTTGATTTATTCAAAATACTCCCAGTCAATTACAAAATTTGCTTTAATCTTCTTCTCCAAAATTTCAAATCCTGATTTGTTGTTGCAAATTGGATAAACTCCATGTTTTTCAACAAAGTCAAGGATGAAATAGCTTTCTAAATCTTCTATTCTATATTCCCAAAAGCTTTTAAGCATTTCAAAATTTATTATTGTGAATTTAAGTTGTCCCACCTTTCTATAATTTACAAGTCCTAAATTTTTACTTTTTCCATCAAAGTGTCCAGTCAGCCTACTTCCAATGCTATTTGTCTTTTTCTCACTCATTCCAATGTAAAGCAATTTTGATTTCTTGAATGGATATTGAATTTCACAGTCTGTAGTGAAAATAAAATATAGTCCAACCAAACCTGCAAGAGGCTTGATATTTTGAATTTCAAATGTCTTAGGCGTGTCAAAGTATATTTTGAATTTATCTTTCATTCTTTAGTTTATTCATTTTAAGGTGAGACATATCAATTCACTATGTGTATTACACATACCTGAATATATTCAAACAACAATCTATGAAATAATCTCTTTGGTTGCGAATGCCTGATGCTTTCTATGGATTTTTGGTGGTTTTTATATTGCGCAAACGTTTGACTGGAAATAAATCTTAAAATCAGTTACGTTTACGAAAGGATTTTTGAATTTGTATTGTCAGCATAATTCAATCTGATAAAAACAAAAGATACTCTAAAAACTCAAAATATGGAAAATATGAAAGGCGCATTTTTACCTGGAAACAGCACAGTTGTGATGCGGGAAGTGACGATCCCGGAGCCGGGGCATGGACAGGTTCTGATCAAGACAAAATCTTCGACCATTTGTGGCAGCGACATTCGCGCCATCTATCGTGAGCATTTGGGCAAAGGCCCGGAGGCATATCAAAATAAGGTCGCAGGCCATGAACCCGCAGGTCAGATCATCAAGACCGGCCCTGGCCTCAAACGATTCAAAAATGGCGATCGTGTGGTGATTTATCACATTTCTGGTTGTGGCGTGTGCAATGACTGCCGTCGCGGATATATGATCAGCTGTACGAGTGAACACCGGGCTGCTTATGGTTGGCAGCGTGATGGTGGTATGGCAGAGTACATTATCGCCGATGAAAAAGATTTGGTTTTGCTACCGGACGAACTGACTTACACCGACGGAGCACAAGTTGCCTGCGGCTTTGGAACGGTGTATGAAGGCTTGGAAAAAATAGGCATTTGTGGCAACGATAGTGTTTTAGTTGTTGGCTTAGGCCCTGTCGGGCTGGCAACACTCATGCTTACCAAAGCCATGGGAGCCAATAAATTGATCGGCGTGGATGTGGTAAAAGAACGATGCCAGATTGCGATCGATAAAGGCCTCGCAGATCATGTATTGGTTTCTGGTGAAGACACCTTGGATAAAATAAAGGAAATAACCAATGGCAACGGCTGCGAGCGCACCATTGATACTTCTGGGAATACTTATGGCCGACAATTGTCAATTCGTGGTACACGCAAATGGGGAAAATGTGTGCTGCTCGGTGAAGGTGGAACAGTTGAATTTAACCCAAGTCCGGATATTATTCACGATCAGATAACTATTTATGGCTCATGGGTCACGAGTATCTGGAAGATGGAAGAACTGGTAGAGCGCATTGTGCGTTGGGGAATCCATCCCGAGGATTTGGTGACGCATCGTTTTACATTGGATGAAGTACACAAAGCCTATGAACTCATGGACGAAGGTAAGTGCGGAAAGGTGGCAGTCGTTTTCGACGAAGAAATCAGGTAATTTTCCATGGATTCTACAAAGAATTTTATTTCCGATAAGGAATTCATTGGCCAATATCAGGAAGTCTTGGAGTTGTCATCAGGCAATGCCAAGGTGTTGGTTTGTCCGTCTTTACAAGGTAGGGTTTTTACCAGCTCGGCAAATGGCGATAATGGATTTAGCTTTGGCTGGGTCAACTATAAGCTATTAGCTTCAGGAAAAATCCTGGAGCATTGCAATAATTATGGTGGCGAAGATCGATTTTGGATCGGCCCGGAAGGCGGGCAATTTTCTATCTTTTTTGCCCCAAGAACAAAATTTGATTTGGATGATTGGCAAACGCCAAAGGTACTCGATACTGACGCGTGGGATTTGGTCAGCTCGGATCAACAGCACGCAAGCTTCCAAAAATCTATGGATTTACCGAACTATTCCGGCACGAACCTGAAAGTCAAGGCCGATAGGGAAGTACGGATTTTGGATGGAAAACAAGTGGCTTTTGAGTTGGGGATTGACATTCCCGAGAAGGTAGGTTTTGTGGGTTTCAAATCCATTAACACACTCACCAATCAAAACGATTTTGCATGGGATGAAACTACCGGGATGTTGTCGATATGGGTTTTAGGGCAATTGATTTCTACAGAAAGCAATACGGTTATTTTGCCCTATGATCGTCATGGATCTGGAAGGCTTTTGAACGATACTTATTTTGGAAAGATCGATTATGATCGTTTGAAGATACTTGATGAAGCTATTCTTTATAAAGGGGACGGGAAAAAGCGTGGAAAAATTGGCATAGGCCCCAACAGGACTAAGCCGGTGATTGGAAGTTACGATGCTGAAAATGGTGTACTGACCATTGTGAGGTTTTCCTTTGACAAGTCGAAGAAAAACTATGTAAATTCCATGTGGGAGCATCAAGATGATCCTTTCAGCGGGGATGTGGTGAATTCGTACAATGATGGCCCTTTGCCTGACGGATCGCAGATGGGCCCTTTTTATGAATTGGAAACTTCATCTGCTGCAGCAAATTTACAACCCGGGGAATCACTCACTCATGAACATGCGACCTTTCACTTTCAGAGTGAAAGAAGTGATCTGGAAAAAATATCCATGGAATTGTTGGGTATTGGGTTCGAGGAATGTTTTTAGCGAAATGGGTTTTAACAGCTGAACAAGTGAACCAATAAACTATTGAACCAAAAAAAATGGAAAACATAGATCCGGCCTTAGTGCCAACGAAGAAATTATACACAGGTGCAGAAATGCCAACAATAGGATTGGGAACTTTTGCTTCCGACAATTACAATCCGGAACAAGTTTCCAATGCTGTGAGAGGCGCAGCAGCTTTTGGGTACAGGCATTTTGATTGTGCCGCCGTTTATGCAAATGAGCATAAAATTGGCGAAGTCTTTCAAGAATTGTTTTCAAAAGGGATTCGCAGGGAAGAGCTGTGGATTACTTCCAAGCTTTGGAACGACATGCACAAGTATGATGATGCCATAAAATCATGTAAGCAAACACTCGTTGACCTTCAGGTGGACTATCTCGATCTTTATCTGATCCACTGGCCATTTCCTAATTTTCATGCTCCGGGGTGCGATGTCAACGCAAGAAACCCTGATGCGATCCCCTATATCCACGCGAACTATATGGAAACTTGGAAAGCCCTGGAACATTTGGTAGATGAAGGATTGGTAAGGCACATCGGAACCAGCAACATGAGCATTCCAAAAATGGAGCTGCTGCTTCGGGATGCGCGCATAAAACCGGCAGTCAATGAGATGGAAATCCACCCACATTTCCAGCAACCGGAATTTTTTCAATATTTGGTGGATCATGACATTCAACCAATTGGTTTTAGTCCGCTCGGTTCGCCCAGCCGACCGGAACGAGATAAAACAGCGGATGATACTGTCGATATGGAAGATCCCGTCATTCTAAAAGCTGCCAAAAATCATGGCGTGCATCCTTCGGCGATTTGTCTGAAATGGGCCGTGCAGCGTGGACAGGTGACGATTCCATTTAGCATTAAAGAACGTCAATACAAAAGCAATATGCTGGCGATCCTTGATGATCCATTGACTGATGACGAAATGGAGGAAATTTCTAAAATTGATAAAAATTGCAGGCTAATAAAAGGCCAGGTATTTCTTTGGAAGGCAAACCAATCGTGGGAAGACCTATGGGATTTGAACGGTGAAGTTACTCCTGCTTGAATGTGATGGTCGGAGAATGATCACTTGTGCGATGAATAGGCAGTTTTGCTATCGTAAAATATGCTTCTGAAAGGATATGGATGACATTGCCAACGCGATTGAAAAAATTCAATTTAATGCAGAATAAATAATGAAAAAAATATACAGCTATTCTAGCTTGATACTATTGATTGTTTTTGGGTTTTGCAAAAACACCACATTCGCTGGTGAAAAGGATGAATACAAGGGTTGGAAAGCGGGCGTTGCCAGAGTAGCTATCACCCCCGAGGAATCCATGTGGATGGCTGGATATGCCGCCCGCACCGGCCCATCCGACGGCAAATTGCACGATTTGTGGGCGAAATGCCTGGTACTGGAAGATGCTCATGGAAATCAGGCGGTTTTGATCACTATGGATTTGTTGGGGATGCCCAAAGCAATTTCTGATAATATCCGCGATCGGCTCATGGAAAAACACGGGCTTTCCAGGGCTCAGATTATACTCAATAGTTCGCATACTCACTCCGGCCCGGTGTTGCAGGATGCGCTATTTGATATTTATCCACTGGATGATATTCAATTGAAAAAGATAGAACAGTTTACCGAATGGCTCGAAAATGAGATTGTGACTTTGGTGGGAAAGGCATTGCAATCCATGGAATCTGCAAGGCTTTTTAGCGAAAATGGTGTCACACGATTTCAGGTAAACCGTCGGAACAATAACGAATCAACCCTTTTCAAACAAGCCGATTTGAACGGTCCAAATGATTATGCCGTACCTGTGATCAAGGTGGAAAAAAGTAACGGGGATTTATTGGCTGTCGCTTTTGGGTATGCCTGCCATCCTACTGTTTTGGATATCAACAAGTGGTCTGGGGATTATCCGGGTTTTGCGCAGATCGAGTTTGAACGTAACCATCCCGGCACAACGGCTTTGTTTTTTCAAGGGGCTGGAGGCAACCAAAATCCCATGCCAAGAAGGTCAATTGCACTGGCAAAGCAGTTTGGCCGAGATCTGGTCTCTGCTGTCGATAGGGTTTTGGAAGAACCAATGCAGGAGCTTGCGCCAACAATAAAAACAGCTTACAAAGAAGTGCCGTTGCCGCTGGATCCGGCTTCTTTGGAATCCTTGAAAGACCCAGCGGTGAACCCTTCCGGTTACGAACAACGTTGGGCAAAGCGCATGTTAGAAGAAAGAGCAGCAGGGAAACAACCTCAGCAATCCTATGATTTTCCATTGCAAATGTGGCAACTTGGTGACCAGTTAATAACTACTTTGGGAGGGGAGACTGTGGTGGATTATGCGATAGGTCTCAAACGGATTTTTGGTTATGATACTTTCGTGCTGGGCTATTCCAATGATGTGATGTCATACATTCCGTCTGCGGCCATTATCCGCGAAGGAGGATATGAAGGCGATGTTTCCCAAAAGGTTTATGGCCTTTCGGGAAAGTGGAAACAGTCCATGGAACCAATGATTTATGATGGGATGGTGGAGTTGGCGAATAAGCTAGGCGTAGAAGTATCGGATAAGAAATATAGTGAGTAAAAGCCATATTAATTCCATGAAAATGTGAATATTTTGTTAGATTCACAGGATTTTTTAGAATACCGTACTGTTAGAAAAGACATACTAAAGACCTGAAATTATGAGTAAAATCAAGGGAGTACTACTGGAAAAAAAGTATCTCGTTCCGTTCATCCTGATCACAAGCTTGTTTTCCCTTTGGGGGTTTGCCAATGACATCACCAACCCAATGGTGGCCGCATTCAAAACCGTCATGGAAATATCTACCGCCAAGGCAGCCCTGATCCAGTTGGCATTTTATGGAGGTTATGGAACGATGGCCATTCCTGCGGCACTTTTTGCCATGAAATACTCGTATAAAAAAGGAATCCTTTTGGGATTGATTTTATACGCCATCGGGACTATGCTTTTTATCCCAGCTGCTCAATTTGAGATGTTCGGATTCTTTTTAGGCTCTCTTTATATCCTCACATTTGGATTGGCATTTTTAGAAACCATTGCAAATCCATATATCCTCTCTATGGGAGACGAATCCACCGCTACCAGGCGATTGAATTTGGCGCAGGCTTTCAATCCTTTAGGGTCGATCCTCGGGATGTTTGTGGCCTCCAATGTCATTCTTTCTGCCTTGGATTCCGATAAGCGGGATGCTGCCGGTGAACTGATATTCCCAACCTTGGATGTTGCAGAAAAAGCAGCTATTAGAACGCATGATCTGGCAATTATCCGTGATCCTTATGTGATGCTGGGGGTTGTAGTGCTTATCGTATTTTTCATCATACTATTTGCCAAACTTCCAAAAACAGAACATGCCGGTAAAGTAGATGTAAAGGCATCTTTTGCCAGATTATTTAAAAATAGAAAGTACCTCGAAGGTGTTTGGGCACAGGCTTTTTACGTAGGGGCACAGATCATGTGCTGGACGTTTATAATACAATATGCTGAAAATCTTGGCATCAACAAAGCCGAAGCTCAACGATACAACATCATTGCAATGGCCATATTTATATCGAGCAGATTTATCAGCACTTTCCTAATGAAATATGTAAATTCTGCTAGGCTGTTGATGCTTTGTGCCATTGGTGGGGTTCTTACAATAACAGGAGTGATTTTTATTGAGGGCATGGGCGGATTGTATTGCCTGATCGCCACTTCAGCTTTTATGTCGTTGATGTTCCCAACCATTTATGGTATTGCGCTTGATGGCATTGGCGAGGATGCCAAACTCGGTGCTGCCGGGTTGGTGATGGCTATCGTTGGAGGTGCACTGATGCCGCCTTTGCAAGGTGCGATTAGTGATCTTGGAACTGTCGGTTTCTTACCAGCCGTTAATTTCTCATTCATTCTTCCTTTTATTTGTTTTATAATGATCGCGATCTATGGATATCGGTCTTATAAAATTTATCATGAACCTTCCTGATCATGAAGCCTTATAGATTTAAAAGATTTTGCAAAACACTTAAGCTCGAAGACGACCCCGAGCTAATCGAAAAATATAAGCAAGTCCATGCGAAGGAAAACTTCTGGCCTGAAATCACTCTGGGAATGAAAGAGGTAGGAATTCTCGACATGGAACTGTACATCCATGGAACTACCTTGTTTATGATCATGGATACTGTCCTGGATTTTGACCATGACACAGCCATGAGGGCATTGGCATCTAAACCGCGAGAAAGTGAATGGGAAGCCCATGTGTCTCAATTCCAAAAAACTTCAGCAGATGCATCAGCCGACGAAAAATGGCAGCTAATGGAGCGCATTTACGAATTGGATTAAATGCAAAGAATCCAAACCTGCTCAAATCCATGAAAAATCCATAGACATATTTACATGAGTTTAGAGGGCTTTTCAAACCAAAAACCATTGACTGTTATAGGCATATCACTATAATTTTGTACATTATTGAGTGCAATTTATACCTGACCAACCTATAACACCATGACTAAAATTAGGCTTGAATTCGAAGAACTGACCATTCACCGACCAAAAAAAAGATGGAATATGTATTTTATCATTGTCGCCCAGCATCCTACCGAGGAAGATAAAATGATTCTGACAACTACGCCGGAGCCTTATATTCGGATTAAACCCAGAATTGGAAATATCATAGATTTTGAGCCTGAAGGCGAAGGGGTGGACGGGTTTTTGGTGCTGAAAAGGAAAATGCCTGCAGACAGAAGGCTGAATGTGCTGGTATATTTACGACATAGTAGAAATAGCACCCGAAATGCCGGGGAATTTCTCATGGATATGAAAGGCAAACTAGGCGTAGATGCATTTGAAATTGTATCTGATATCGTTGGGACAACTAACTCATGGTTGGTTATTTCTAAAAGCGTGGTATCCTCCATTGGGGCAATTTTGGCTAAAATCCCGGACAGAGACTTTGGGATGATCAGCGTATATGAAGAATTTGGCCCTGAGTTCGAAAATCAGACTGAACTTGATCGATCTAATCGGTTCACTTCGGGAGATGCCTCACTGGTTTGGAGTTGGTCGATCGCTTGAGGTATATTAGGATATGAAAATTCCTTAATATTTCTAAATGACTTATTTACGCCAGATTTCTCTGTAAAAATCTGCGTGATTTGCGGGGAAGTTTTTATTTCTTAAATAGCTTTCTCAGAAATCGCAATCCATCAATGGCAAATTGATCCTGGCTTTCAGAAAATTTCTTCCAGATGCAGACGGCCCCGGCAAGTTCTTTTACCTCTGGGGTAAAGCTTTCGATGGATACCGATCCGTGGTAGTTGATGCTTTCCAATCCGGCTTTGATGTCCTCCCAGCGAGTTTGTCCGCTGCCTGGAGCGCCTCGATAATTTTCCGAAACCTGAAAATGGATCAAATCCGAACCTGCTGTTTCTATGGATTTTTTTAGGCTTTTTTCTTCCAAAGTCATGTGAAAGCTGTCAAGCAGGATTTTGGCTGCGGGGTGGTCGATGTCTTTTACCATTCGCTTCACGTCTTCTGTGGTATTTATCAAATCCGTTTCAAATCTGTTGATGGGTTCTATGGCAATTTGCTGATCGTATTTTTCAGCAATCAGGCAGGCCTTTCTCAAATTTCGGACTGCTAGATCCCATTCGGATTTTCGTCGATCAGGGGAAAGTTGCCTGGCTTTTCCCACAGAAGAATACATCGGACCTGCAACAAATTTGGCCCCCAGTTCTGCACTGATCTTAAAGCAGGATTCCACATAATTCAAACAATTTTGATGCACGGCAGGATCTTCGTGCGTCAAATCCCTTGTTGGCCCGAAGGCAGCACAAATGATGGGTTTTAGGTCGTTTTGCTTCAAAGCATCACGGATCTTTTTCACATCAAGAAGTTCCGGATCTTCCACGGGAATTTCCACACTTTCGTAGCCAAACGCTTTTATCTTTGGGAACAGCTTGATCGTCCCCGAATTAAATGGAGAGGTCCAAAGCCATGTGCTTACGCCAATATCTATTTGCATATTAAATTGTTTTTCCTGTCACTTTCATCACTCCGTTCATCATGCGCCAATGCCCCGGGAAGGTACAAACAAACGGATAATCTCCCGGTTTGTCGGGCGCAATAAACCGCAGTACAGCCTCAGAATTTGGATCGACCAAAGGCGTGGCGTACAACACTTCCGGCATTTCCGGGGTGTAATTTTTGGATGCGCCATCCGGTTGTGAGGCCATGGCATCAGCTGCAGCCCCTACTTTTTCCAGACTGCCCGTCGCTAAGATCAACAAGTTGTGCTGCATGAAATCGATGTTTTCAAATCTGATCTCCACTGCTTGTCCGGCTTCTACCTCAAATGATTTCAGGTCATATTTCATCTCGTTCACAATCGGCTTGATCACGATCACTTTGGCATCTGCTGGCCAGCTTTCGTCTGCCGACCTATCAACAGATTTTTTAATTCCAGCGCTATAATTTTTTAGAAATACTCTGGCAATGGAGTTCTGTTTGTTAAAAACAGGCTTCGTCTGCCCTCCTTTTACCTGTTCAATTTGATAGCGCCATTGTCCTGCAAGAGGAAAAATATTATCCCCAACCATCAATCCCATTTCTCCGGGTTTGCCCCAGAAGCCTCCACCGCCGCCAGTATCAGTGACTTTAACTGCGATGGTATTCGTTCCGGTTTTCAAAACCCCGGTTGGAATTATATAGCTTCTGAATGCATCGAACTTGCCTTCAATTCCGCCAACTTTTATACCGTTTACCCAAGTTTCGTCAGAATCATCAATTGGCCCCAAACTCAGGTTTGCCACCTGACCATCCATGGATTTTGGTAGGTTTATTTCTTTTCTAAACCAGATAACGCCATCAACATCGCCGATCTCCGTACCTTCCCATAAGCCCGGAACTTCCACACTTCCCCAATCGGAAATATCCAGTGAAGAATCCCATGGATTTTTGGATGATTTTTGCTCATTGGAAAGCAAGGCAGGTTGGTTTGCGAAGATCGCCTCGGTAAATCCTTCCTGATGTTTTGTTGCTGCGATATAAACTGCCTGGGATAGCCATGTGTCACTTTCTACATCTTTCCTCAAACTCAAATTATACATTTCATTGCCAACCCTTTCCGAAGCGGGCATTTTAGAAATGGCCAAAATGGCCGCGAGCTGGGTGTGCTTGTCAGGGTCATACAACATCCCTGATTCCAAAATGCCGTAAGTAGCCCAAGTCGTTTTTGGCAACACCTGAACTGCTGCCTTGCGAACTCCGGCGGAGGAGTGGTTCAATGCGCCAACGATTGTTTTTACCAGGTTTCTGTCCATTTCTTTTTGGATAATACCCAATCCATCCAAAACCCATAGGGCATGGATCGCGGCGGGATTGATTCCGATTTCATCCACAGATCCATCGCGGATGATGGCCAAGAGTTCTGGAACGACATCATTACTTCCACGCTCAATAAGCAGGCGTTGCGCGTGCATTCTCCAAAAGAGGTTGTCGTTTTTCAAGGCATGGATCAAACCTTGAGGATCTTCTTTTGACAAGGAAATTGGCTCGTAATGTTTTGCACCTTTATAGACCAATCTGTAAATCCGGCCATGTTGGCGATCGCGCAGAGGGTTGATGTGGGCATTGCCCGGGCCGTTTTCAAAGCCGGGTGGGGTAGGGTTGTGCTGGATAATGAAATTGTACCAGTCGGCAAACCAAACAGCTCCATCAGGCCCAACCTCTGCCTGCACAGGCCCAAACCAGTTGTCGTGACTGGCAACGAGGTTCCAACCGTCTTGCTCTTTAAACCCTGCACCATCTTCCTCCAAAATAGCTCTGTGAATGAGCCTGCCAGTCGGTTCGCAAACAAATGCAATTCTGTTCCAATATTCTTTCGGGAAGTTTCTGGCCGTGTAGAGATGATGTCCTGCTGCTGCAGTAAACCCACCAAAAACATCTACCTGGCGTACTTCCTGTGTGATGGGATGAAAGGCATAATGCCCATCAATCTTCTTGCTGCCATTGTCAGGGAGGTCTCTCACATCTTGCAAGTATGCGTTTGGAATACCCATAAATACGCTATGGGTATTGTTTGCCGTGGAGGCAAAAACATCAAAATTTTCGGAGAACCCCAATCCCCAAGTGTTGTTGCTAGTTTTTGTTAGTTGCTCCAGGCCGGTGCCATTCGGATCGAACCTGAAGATGCCTTGCTTGAAAGTAATCGGGATTCCATCAACAACCCCAGCGTAGCCCGAGTAGCCAACCGTACCCCAAATTTTATTATCAAATCCATATTGCAAATTGGATGGGCCAGCATGGGTGTCGAATGTACCCCAGCCAGTGATCATAACCTCGCGGACATCGGCTTTGTCATCGCCATCTGTATCTTTCAAAAATAAGAAGTGCGGAGCTTGGGAAACTATGATGCCGCCATTGGAAAAAACCAAGCTCGTTGGGATGTTCAGGTTTTCTGCAAATACAGTAAACTTATCTGCTTTGCCATCATGATCTGTGTCTTCGCAGATTTTAATTCGGTCGTCGCCAACGCCGTCTTCATTGCGAACTGTGTTGGGGTAATCCACCGTTTCGATGACCCAAAGCCTGCCTTTTTCGTCCCAGTTCATGGCGATGGGATTAATGATGTCCGGCTCGGAGGCAAATAATTCCAACTCAAAACCAACAGGAACCTGTGTCATTTCCATGGATTCTTCAGGAGAAAGTGCAGCCTGCAATTTGAGCGGTGGATTGCGCTTTTCGTAGTTTGGAATAATGGCTGGGGTGTAAGTGAGCGATGGGAATTTGTAGTCAGCGACTTTCTTTGCGATCTCATCACCGACGGACCATAGAATGCCTTGGGCCATCAATTTTTGAAACTCTGGATTGTACCATGTGCGTTCGTCATGGCCGTAGGCGGTATAAAAAACCCTTCCTTTTCCATAGGTGTTTGTCCAAGTCCATGGTTCTATGTGGCTCCCGTCCACTCGCTCAATCCATAATTCAATGTCCGGATTTATTTTATGGTGCACATAAGTTTCGTCCCAGGTTTCAAATTCCGATAGGCCACTTAGCATTTCTTTTCCCTTCTGAGTAAACTTGCCTTTGAAGGTAGCCGTGTCGTGCGATTCAAATTGGCCTCCAACCATGCTGATATAGGTATCAGAATTTTGAAAACAATTGGAAGCACAGTGAATGGGGATCATGCCCTTTCCGGATTTCACGAAGTCCAGCAGGGCTTTCTCCTGTGAATTGGAGATAGAGTCGTGGTTCGCGTAGATGGCCAATCCATCATATTTAGCTAGGTTTTCGGGGTTCAGATCATTCAGGTCAGAAGTGTAGGTGAACCGAATCTCCTGGGATATGAGTGCGGAAGCAAGAACAGGCAAATATTTCTCGGAGTTGTGGTGCTCGCTGTCATGACCCAAGAACAGTATTTCAACATATGGGCTTTCATGAATTGATGCATGTTTTTTTTGTGAACAGGAAAATATTATAGTTAGCAAAATCACCACTATATATAGGCGCGAGGGGATATTTTGAATCATCATGGATTTTGGGAAATTAGGTTCTCAACCATATACCTGACATTCATTAGCTGTGATGTCTGCCAAACATCTATATTAATCATCTTTCTCTGTTATGACAAAAGGGGCAAGGATTTTTATTAAAAAGGCGCAAGTCGCCTTTTGGAGTTGGGCACAGTTAAAGCTTGTCTGTCGCTTTTAAAAATAAATATGTCTGCAATTGTAAGTTTATGAACACATAGCCAACTAATGGAGAAATTAATGAAAGACCGGAAGACCAGAAAGAACCCTTAGAGCAGCAACAATGGATTTAATGAAAGAAGATTTCTTGCAAGAACTTTATCAGCATCAAGGGCCCATTCACAAGATATGTGGGATATATCGGGATTCGAAAGAGGATCGGGAAGATCTTTTTCAGGAGATCACATATCAGCTTTGGAAGTCATATCCTCGGTTTCAAGGGAAGTCCAAAATATCATCTTGGATTTATCGGATTGGGCTAAATACCGCGATGGCTACATTTAGGAAACCAAAAATCATGATGTCTGACAGCGGTAATTTTGAAAATTTGGAAATACAGGAATCGCGTTCTGAGGATGATCGTGAAGAAAGGCTGTTCTCAATTATTAAGACACTAGAAGAAGGTGAGCGGGCGATTGTTGCACTATATCTTGAAGATATGAGTTACTCAGAAATAGGCGAAATCATTGGCATCAGCGAAAATTATGTTGGTGTTCGGCTCAATAGAATTAAGGATAAAATCAGGAAACTTATAAACAAATAAACTTATGGAACCGGCATGGCCGGAGCAAATTAAGGATACACAAGGGCAGGATTATATGCCCAGATAACAATTAACTTAAAACATTATGGAACTGGAAGCAATAAAATCGGATTATTCAGAAGCAGGCAACAAGAAATTTACCAAAGAAAATCTTTTGCAGATGATAGGTGTAAATAACCACCCGGTCCTGAAAGGGATAAGAATTCAGTTAATTTGGGAAAGCGTTGCATACACCATATTTCTTGCGGTGTATTACAATTTTTTCGATGGCCACCTTCGGTCCGTACTTTGGAATGCCATTCTAGTATTTGCTGTCGTGTCTTTATTGGTACACAACATGCTTGGATATCAAATCACTAACAATCCAGTCAATGGCCAGAACATTAAGCTTTCACTACAGAACTACCTAAAAAGAATGCGCAAGTATTCATTCATTTCAATTGCATTGCGCGTTTTTGGAATCGCCATGATATTAGGATACTTTATGTCAACAATTCCGTCGATTGAAAACAGACATTACTGGAGTATTGGTGGGTTTATACTTATTCTCATAGTTCAGATATATGCATTGCGAAAGGTTTGGTCAGACAGAATCCATAAAATTTCCATGGCTTACAACCAGTTTTTGGGTAATTAGAAGTGCGCGATTCTATTTGAATCAACAATTCGTATTTGAGATGATATTAATTTTTCTTGCCAATTGTATTCCCACACTGAATTTCAGATATTCGGGTTCAATTAAACCATCTACATGATGAAGCTACTTGTAACTATTATGATGTTAATAGGATTTTTCGGAATAATAAACGCCCAAAAAACCATGCCTACTGACTCGATGACCATGAAACTTTGGCCGGATGAAATTCCGTTTTCTAATGGAATAATTGGTGAAGAAATTGTAGAAAATGGGAGAGTGCGAAATATTCAGGATCCCACCATTACGGTGTATTTGCCGGAAAAGGAAAAAGCGATAGGTGCTGCCGTGGTGATTTGCCCGGGTGGTGGTTATAGGCTGTTGGCCATACAGCACGAAGGACACGATGTCGCCAAATGGTTGAATGAACTAGGGATTGCGGGGGTTGTGCTGAAAAACCGATTGCCTACTTCTGATAATATTACTGACACTTCCGAAGTAGCCATGGCTGATGCACATCGAGCTATCAGGATGGTGCGATACAATTCTGCAGAATGGGGGATTATGCCGGACAAGATTGGGATTATGGGTTTTTCTGCCGGAGGACATTTGGCCTCTACCGTCGGTACGCACTTTGATTATGGCATAGTAGACTCCAATGATTCTATTCAAAAAATAACATGTCGCCCGGATTTTATGATATTGCTATATCCTGTCATCAGTATGTCAGAGGAATTTATGCATTCCGGATCCATGAAAAATTTGATAGGGAAAAATCCGTCGAAGGAACAAATGCTGCGATTTTCCAATGAAAAGCAAGTAACGGTAGAAACCCCGCCAACTTTTTTGGCGCATTCTTCTGACGATACAGGTGTTCCTGTAGCCAACAGCATCCGGTTTTATGAGGCCCTACACGCAAAGGGTGTTTCTGCAGAACTACATATTTATAACAGTGGAAAGCATGGATATGGCCTTGGTAGAAAAGACGGCACATCACATAATATGTGGCCGGAAAACTGTGCTGCTTGGCTTCAGGACATGGTTATCAATAAATAGTTTCATGGGTTTTAGGCACATTATATTCATTTGTGTAGTAGCTTTGTCTTGGGTTGGATGTACTCCAAAATCCTCTGACAAAGTATATTTGTTTTCGTACTTTATGGGCAATGGCGAAGATGGATTGCATTTGGCAGCCAGTCAGGATGGCTACAATTGGGAAGCCCTAAACCATGGAAATTCCATGCTTTTACCATTGGTAGGAGAAAGCACGCTCATGCGCGATCCTTGTATTACCACCGGGCCGAATGGTACTTTTCACATGGTGTGGACTACTTCGTGGTCTGGTACAACTATTGGATATGCTCATTCCAAAGACTTGGTCAACTGGTCAAAGCAAATTGCTATTCCCGTAATGGAGCATGAAGATCAGGTGCAAAATTGTTGGGCACCGGAGATAAATTACAACCCTCAGGAAGATAATTTTATTATTTACTGGTCTACGACCATGTTGGATAAATTCCCGGAAACGGCCAACAGTACAAAAAATGGAGCAAGGACCAACCATCGAATTTATGCCACTACAACTAAGGACTTCAAATCTTTTACAGAGACCAAACTGTTTTATGAGCCAGGTTTTAATGTGATCGATGCCAGTATCAAGCAAGATGGTGATCGCTACATTATGTTTGTCAAAAATGAAACGGAGATACCGAAGGCGGAAAAAAACATCAGTCTGGTCTATTCAGAATCCATGACCGGACCATATAGTTTACCTGAAAAAACGATTACCGGAGATTATTGGGCAGAAGGCCCGTCTGCTATTCAAATTCATGGGAAATGGCACCTTTATTTTGATAAATACAGGAAGCACAGTTTTGGACTGTTGACATCATCTGATCTCGTTAATTGGACAGATGAATCGGATCAACTGAAAATGCCTGATGGTATCCGGCACGGAACGGTCTTTGAAGTAGACAGGGATATTTATGAAAATTTGAAATCTATCCACAAGGAAACCCCTATGCTTTACCGCGATGAATCGAGAAAAGGGAGGCCTTATGCAAAAGACCCTACGGTGGTTTATTTCGACAATAGTTACTACATGTATTATTCCATTCCTCCGGGGGACAAGGAAAACCAAAACGGTTGGCACATCGGTGTAGCGACTTCCACAGATCTTGATCATTGGAAAAAAGCAGGTGAAATCCATCCTGCAGCAGGTTATGAGCAAAAAGGACTTTGCGCACCTGACGCGGAGGTGATCGATGGGAAAGTGCATCTTTTTTATCAGACTTATGGCAATGGTCCAAAAGATGCAATTTGCCATGCGGTTTCTACGGATGGAATAAATTTCGTACGCAATACCACAAATCCGATTTTTGCTCCTACGGGCAATTGGAATGCTGGCAGGGCCATAGATGCAGAAGTGTATATCGATGGAAATAGTGCCTATTTATATTGGGCAACTCGCGGGCCAGACTATAAACAGCAAATGCTTGGAGTTTCCATGGCTCCAATGTCAAGAGGATTTGATAGAAATAGTTGGAAACAGGTTAGCAAGGAACCTTTGCTAAAACCGGAACTACCATGGGAAATTAACTGCATTGAAGCGGCAACGGTTTTTGAAGATCATGGAAAATTCTATATGTTTTATGCAGGCGCATACAATCACGAAGGTCAGCAGATCGGTCTGGCAATGAGTAAAGATCTAGTAAATTGGAAGCGAACCTCGGATGAACCTGTGCTTGCCAAAGGAGGTGCTAAGGATTGGAATGCTACGGAATCCGGCCATCCGGGTGTCTTTATAGATTCTGATGGCACAAAGTGGCTTTTCTACCAAGGAAATCCCGACAAGGGATATACCAATTATCTATCTAAAATAAAATTTGAAATTACACCAGATGACAAAGTGGTATTTGAATGAAAGACATCAACTACCTTGTTCATTAAAAAGACTGAAAAATGTATATTAAATCCATGAAAATCCAAATTTACAAATTAGGCATTGGGTTAATGTTGGCGATCATTGTGTCGTCTTGCATCGAAGAAAAACAAAATTATGTGCCCGTGCTTAGGGAAAATTTTCAAGTGATGCACGATGGAAAAAAGGTGGATTTATTCACCCTGAAAAACTCCAAAGGAATGACGGTTCAAATCACCAACTATGGCGGAAAGATCGTTTCGATCCTTGTGCCAGACCGCAACGGAGAATTGGGCGATGTGTGCCTAGGCTATGAATCGGCAGAGGGATATTTCAATGGTTCGGCTTCGATTGGCGCCACCATGGGCCGCTTTGCGAACCGCATTGCCAATGCGCAATTTACCTTGAATGATTCCACCTATCATTTGGCAAAAAACAATGGAGAGCACACCATTCATGGAGGGGCAAAGGGATTCCGCTTCAAGGTGTGGGATGCTAAGCAGATTGACGATCAGAATCTGGAACTGACGTATTTCTCCAAAGATGGCGAGGAGGGTTTTCCTGGAAATTTGACACTGAAGGCATTTTTTACGGTAACAGACGAGAATGAACTACAACTGAAATATCACGCATCAACGGACAAACCTACCGTGCTCAATGTGACGAACCATGCCTTTTTTAACCTCGCTGGTGAAGGAAATGGCGATGTACTCAATCAAGAATTGATGGTCAATTCAGATGCTTTTACGCCGGTGGATGCCACGGCCATTCCTACGGGAGAAATCAAAAATGTGGAGGGTACTCCTTTTGATTTTAGAAAAATGACGCGGATAGGTGAGAGGATAAATGTGGATGAGAAGCAACTAAAATTTGTAGGGGGATATGATCACAACTATGTTTTGAAAAATAAAATTGGTGAATTGGTGCTGGCGGCTAAATTATACGATCCATCAACAGGGCGAGTGATGGAAGTAAAGACAACAGAGCCGGGTTTGCAGGTATATACCGCAAACTCACTTACAGGGCAAGGGCCAGACATTGGAAAAGCTGGGAAACCATATGGTTCCAGATCATCGATTTGCCTGGAAACTCAGCATTTTCCAGATTCCCCCAACCATCCAAACTTCCCAACCACAGTTCTAAATCCCGGAGAGGATTATGTTTCAATGACGATTTATTCATTTTCAACCAAATAGCTGATGACTGTAGCTGAGATATTAAAGCAACTGGAAGAATTCGGTGATGAGCGGACCAAAAAAACGCTGAAAAGGCACGGTGCCAAAGAACCCCTATTTGGGGTGAAAGTGGCTGACCTCAAGAAAATCCTTAAAAAAACCAAGAAAGACCATAAGCTTTCTCTGGCATTATATGAGACTGGAAACTCAGACGCTATGTATCTGGCAGGCCTGATGGCTGACGAAAATCAAATAACAAAAGAACAGCTTGAAGATTGGGTGGACAAAGCGTACTGGTATTATTTGAGCGAATTCACAGTTCCTTGGGTAGCGGCAGAGACCAATCATGGATTTGACCTTGGGCTTAAGTGGATCAAATCAAAAGAAGAAAGGATTGCGGCAGCCGGATGGGCGACATTAGCAAGTTATGCCAGCATAAGGGAAGACGAAGCGTTAGAGGTAGATGCTTATAGTCAGCTTCTAGATACTGTTGCCTGTGAAATTCATTCCGCCCAAAATAGGGTAAGATACACCATGAACGGTTTTGTAATATCAGTTGGTGCCTACATTGCTGAATTGACGGATAAATCCATGCAAGCTGCTACAGAAATTGGTAAAGTAAAAGTGGAAATGGGAGGAACTGCGTGTAAAGTACCAGTAGCCAAAGACTATATTCAGAAAATAATAGATATGGAAAGAGTTGGCAAAAAGAAGAAGGTAGCCAGATGCTGAAAAAGTAAAAAACCATGACCTCCAGAAAGGGGTATATGAGTAGTGAGGAAACAAAAAAAGGTCGGGAATTATCCCGACCTTTTTTATCATGTCTTGAAAAAAATTAACCTTTCAAAGCGGCTACCATCGTAGACCCGAGATCGGCCGGGGATTCTACAACGTGTAGTCCACACTCTTTCATGATTTTCATTTTCGCTTCAGCGGTATCAGCTGCACCGCCGATAATGGCTCCAGCATGGCCCATTCTCCTGCCTGGAGGGGCTGTTTGGCCTGCAATAAACCCAACAACAGGTTTGGTGCCGTTTTCCTTGACCCAATAAGCTGCATCAGCTTCCATGCTGCCACCTATTTCACCAATCATGATAATGCCTTCAGTTTCCGGATCTTCCATGAGCAATTTTACCGCTTCTTTGGTCGTTGTTCCGATGATCGGATCTCCACCAATACCTATACAAGTAGATTGGCCTAGCCCTGCTTTGGTTATTTGATCCACGGCTTCATAGGTCAATGTTCCAGATCGGGAAATAATTCCAATGGTTCCCTTTTTATGAATAAACCCGGGCATAATCCCAACTTTGGCTTCTCCCGGAGTAATAACCCCCGGGCAATTTGGACCGATGAGTGTTACGTCTTTGCGCTGAATCAGATTTTTGACCTGTATCATATCCGCTACAGGAATGCCTTCGGTGATACAAACGATTACCTTTATTCCGGCATCTACTGCCTCCATGATAGCATCGGCGGCAAATGGGGGAGGAACGAAAATAACACTCACATCTGCTCCCGTTACCTCTACTGCTTTGCTCACTGTATTGAATACAGGCCTATCCAAATGCTTTTTATCTTTCCCTCCTTTTCCTGGAGTAACTCCACCGACTACGTTTGTTCCGTAGTCGATCATCTGTTGGGCGTGAAATGTACCCTCTGATCCTGTGAATCCTTGAACTAATACCTTTGAATTCTTATTGACTAGTACGCTCATTAGTTTTTTATTTGCGGCAAAAATATAACAATAATGTCCTATCGCAAAGGTTTTATATCTGATTGATAGATATTCCTACCTTAGAGAAATGAAAAAATATAAATATGGTAAATTCACCGTGTCCTAAGGTGTTAATTAAAATCCGCATGTATTAATGAAATTAATTAAAGAAAATATTCAGCATAAGCTGCATGAAGTAATTTTTGAGGCAGATACCTTCTGGGGAAAGCTGTTTGATTTGGTATTGATCGCAGCGATACTCCTTAGTGTACTAGTAGTCATGCTCGAAAGCGTTGAAAGCATTAAGGTAGACTATGGTGAGGTTTTTACACTACTGGAATGGATTTTTACTGGCCTTTTTACGGCTGAGTATATCGCGAGAATCATCTCATTGAAAAAACCAATTCACTATGTGAAAAGTTTCTATGGGATAATTGACCTTCTGGCTTTTTTGCCGATGTATTTTAGTTTTCTCATTGCCGGAACTCCCGCTTTAATCGTTTTTAGGACGATGCGTTTACTACGCATATTTAGAATATTGAAGTTAGTAAGATACCTTTCGGAGGCCAATAAGCTGATTATTGCATTAAAAGCTAGTATGCCAAAAATTACAGTTTTTATTGTGAGCATGGTATGCATCACCTTGCTTATCGGCACATTTATGTATCTGATTGAAGGTGGTGAACATGGGTTTGACAGTATTCCACGGAGCATCTACTGGGCCATTGTCACCATGACAACAGTAGGGTACGGGGACATCGCTCCGGTAACGGTCATGGGACAGACACTAGCATCTTTTGTTATGATATTGGGATACGGGATTATTGCCGTACCTACGGGAATCGTTACTTCTGAAATCCAAAATGCCAGATTTAAATCCGTCAGCAGACAGGCTTGCCCATCGTGTAGCAAGGAAGGCCACGATGAAGATGCCATACATTGTAAGTTCTGTGGCGAGAAACTTTAGAATGACTCTGAAAAGCATCAAAATCCCATGACTTTCAGTGCCAGGATTTTCAAATAATCGAATGAATTTGTCCAATATTTTTATCGATTGTGATCGAAAACGAACACTCGGAAATAAAGGATATTTTGTAACTTGTTGAATTTTAAAAAGTTGCTGTTTTGGTATGAAAATTGATTTAGCTGTACCAGTAAAACCACAGTACAATGACAGACCTAGCTTCAACAGACAAATCGATTAAAAATAAAAAGATACGCCAACGCAAAAACCTAATCCTGGTTTTTGGAATTTGCATTAGTTTAGTGGTCGTTTCATCTTTTTTCCCCTTCCCAGAAACTGGCTTGACCAATGGCCAAAAAAGCATGGAAAAAGCCCCAAAAATCCATGAACTGGATTCAACGGTATTGATAAATCACAACAGAAAGATACACCACAATTTCCTAGCTTCTTACCTTTTGCAGGAAAGTAGCCTCGAAAGGAAGAGTCAGGTAAGTGCCAAGCGCAACAGCCTATTTTTAAATCCAAGCGTCCACTTTATTATTCCGATTCGTCAATTATTTGGCCGGAATTAGCTAGTATATTGCTGTTAAATTCCATGAAATTTCATTTCCACCTTATGACTTAAGGGTGATTTTTCTATATTCGTTGCATTATCATATTTTTTGCTGCGACATCGCTACATGGAAAAATATTTCAAGTTAAAAATCAGAAGCATTCCTGACTTTCCTAAAAAAGGAATTGTATTCCGTGATATCACTACACTTTTAGAAGACAAAGATAGTTTCCTGAAAAGTGCGGATGCATTGTATGATTTTTCTAAGGATATGAACATCGATAAAGTTGTAGGTATAGAATCGAGGGGTTTTATCTTTGGTGGGTTGCTGGCGAATAAACTCGGCGCTGGTTTTGTTTTAATTAGAAAACCTGGGAAACTCCCTGCCGAAACGATCAGAAAATCATATACACTTGAATACGGAACAGATACCCTGGAAATCCATAAAGATTCAATCTTGCCTGGAGAGCGGGTATTATTGCATGATGATTTACTGGCAACAGGCGGGACAGCTCGGGCAGCTTGTGATCTAATAGAGAAAGCGGGAGGGATCGTGGTGCAAGTTTCTTTTGTGATCGAATTGGCATTTTTGAACGGGAAGGATCATTTTAAAGATTATAAACTGGATGCGTTGGTGTCCTATGATATTGAATAGAAGGTTAAACAGATAAATCAATTTTTATGACATTTAAAGTACGATTTCAACTTTCATCCATGATGCTGCTCCAGTATTTTGTTTGGGGTGCCTGGTATGTAACCATGGGAACCTACCTGATGAAAACACTAAACTTTGATGGAGTACAGGTCGGGCATGCCTATGGCACATTTGCTATTGCAGCTATGATTTCACCTTTTTTTGTTGGGATGATTGCAGATAAGTATTTTGCGACTGAGCGGGTGCTTGGGGTATTGCATCTGGTCGGTGGGATTTTGCTGTTTTGGATCGCACAAGTAGAGACATTCAGTTCGTTCTATTTGTTGCTTTTGGGATATACGCTTTGTTATACGCCAACAATAGCACTTTCCAATTCTTTGTCATTTAGTCAATTAAAAGATCCAGGGTCTGAATTCCCAAGCATTAGGGTTCTGGGAACAATTGGTTGGATTATAGCTGGCTTGACAATTGGCACTTTGGGCTTCGAAGAAAGTGCGATCGTATTTGACATAGCAGCAGGATCCTCCATAGTTTTGGGTTTGTATTGCTTTACCATGCCGCACGTGCCACCGAAGAAGGATGGTGAAAAGAAGTCCTTCGCACAGATAATTGGGTTAGACGCGTTGCAGCTTTTTAAGGAAAAGGACTTTGCGATCATGATCATATCTTCTGTATTGATTTGTATTCCACTGATGTTTTATTATTCATTTACCAACCCATTTTTAAACGAAGTAGGAATGACCAATGCCGCCGGAAAAATGACCATGGGCCAAATGTCAGAGTTTGCCTTCATGCTCGTGATGCCATGGTTTTTTAGGAGATTGGGCGTGAAAAAAATGATAATGATTGGCATGGCTGCGTGGGTAGCACGCTATATTCTCTTTGCTTATGGCGACAATGAAACTTTCGTATGGATGTTGTACATGGGTATAGTACTTCATGGAATTTGCTATGATTTTTTCTTTGTGACTGGGCAGATCTTTGTGGATAAAAGAGCTCCTGAACACCTAAAAAACTCGGCGCAGGGCTTAATCACATTTGCCACCTATGGATTAGGATTTTATATAGGCACACTCGCTTCGGGCAAGATTGTAGACATGTATTTGGTAGATGGGAATCTACATAACTGGGAAATGATCTGGCTAATTCCCGGAATCTTTTCCGCTCTTGTAATGGTATTCTTCGGTATATTCTTTAAGGATAAAGTAAAGGCATAAAAAAGCCTTCAAAATCCATGGATTTTGAAGGCTTTTCACATTTTTAACTAAGTTTTATTTCAATGCAGCAAGCGCAGCATCATAGTTTGGTTCTTCAGTTGTTTCTGCCACTTGCTCCGTATAGACCACTTTCCCGGTAGCATCAATCACTACGATGGATCTGGAAAATAAGCCCGCTAATGGCCCATTAGCAAATTTCACTTCATAATTGTCAGAAAAATCAGTATTCCTGATTTCTGACGAGGTAACGACATTTTCGATACCCTCGGCTTCACAAAAGCGCTTGAAGGCAAATGGAAGGTCTCTGGAGATGCTGAGGACTACGGTATTGTTAAGATTGGTAGCATCTTTGTTGAATTGCCTAACCGAAGCTGCACAAGTACCTGTGTCGATGCTAGGGAAGATATTCAAAATCAAATTTTTTCCTTTAAAATCAGCAAGTGATACATCTTGCAAATCAGATTTGGTGACTGTAAAGTCGGGTGCGTCTAAGCCGACGGCCGGGAGGTTTCCTACAGTATTGATTACGTTTCCTTTTAATGTTATTTGAGCCATTGTGTATTATATATTAAGTTGTTAAAGTGTAAAACTAATAAACTAAAGGGGAATGTAAATGTTTATAACTCCCGTTGAATGATCTTTCCGGATTCTTTTTCTTTCAAAATGAGTTTTGTCGTGCCGTTAGGCATATCTTCTTTCTTTATCAAATAATATTTTTCATCATAATCAGCCAAGGCATTTATCTTCTTCACAGAAGATTTCCCGCGCCAAATTTCTAGGTCGATGGGTTCCCATTTTTTCGACTTTGCGGATTTGTAGCATGCATCAATAATAGAATTCACCACATAACCATCATAAAAATCTTCCATGGGTTTTTGATTGCTATCGATGCTTTCAAACATATCGTGGAACATATTGTCATAGCCCAGTGCCCCAACTTCATCGCCAACCGGAAACAACCAACCCTTGTCCGTTTCAGCCTTCTCTGCCACATAACCGCCTTCGCCTACTGCGGTAAACATATCAAAACCCGTGCGCAAGAAATGATCCATCCTGATCGTGCCCTCTACACCACTGATTTCATCGCGCAAGTCCATGCCACCACGAAAGTTCCAGCTCACTTCAAACTGGCCAATAGCGCCATTTTCATATTTTACCAACCCAATGCCATGATCCTCAGCCTCGATCGGTTTTACTTGTGTATCTGCCCAGCACATGACCTCCACGGGCCTGATATCCTTGCCAATAAAATTTCTGGCAATTTCTATACAATGACAACCCATATCGACAATTGCTCCACCACCTGAAAGTTCTGAAGTCCAAAACCAATCGCTGTGGGGCCCTGGATGTGTCTCGCGTGATCGTACCCAGAGAATCTCACCCAATGCTCCATTTTGGACAGATTTCAAAGCCTTCAAGGTTTTATGCGTATATACCAAATCCTCCAAATATCCATGGAAAACACCTGCTTTTTCCACCGCCTTCAGCATTTGTTTGGCTTCGGCGGCAGTTCTGCCAAGCGGTTTTGTGCAGAGCACATTTTTGCCGGCAGCTGCAGCGGCGAGTACCGCATCGAGGTGGAGGTTATTAGGTAATCCTATAATGACAGTATCAATTTCGGGATGATTGACTGCGCTTTCCAAATCATTTGTGAAGAGTGGGATATCCCATTTGTCTGCAAATTTTTTTCCACGTTCTTCGGATCTGGAGTATGCAAGGACAACCCGATCCCCGCTTCTTTGGCCGTGAAGGGTGCTTGTATAGAAATCACTGATAAAACCTGTACCAAGGATGGCTATTTTTTTATTTTTCATTTTGCGTTGCTTATTATGGTGCCATGAAACTCGGAAACTTATTTGTTTACGATTTTGAAGTTATCCTAAAAAAAGCTTAATCAAAAATAATAGCTAAGAGGGTTTAAAAAAGTGTGTTTTATCCATTAAAAGCGAGAAAAAAATTATAAATTAAAATCGAAGCAAAGAATGGATTTTGATATGATTCTTTGTGAACAGAATTATTTTTTACAACTAAAATTCTAATAAAATGCCAAAGATAGGAACGTTAGATTTTATCGGTATTTCTGGACACAAGTACACATTTAATGTATATCCAAAAAACCGAGTACATCATGAGAAGCAAGCAGTTTATGTTGTGACACATAGGACTATTAAAGCCGATGCCACAGTAGATCACAATGTGATTTTTGTAGGAGAGACTAAAAATCTGAGGACGGTGTTTGATAATCATTCAAAGGAGGCGTGTTTTGATAAGGAAGTTGCCAATTGTGTTTGTGTATATTGGGAAGAACATGCAGAAACACGTACCAAAATTTCTGATGATTTAAAAAACTTCTACCATCCGCCGTGCAATAACCTTTGACGGATCAGTATCATTTTTTTCGAGCCCGGGTTTTTGGATCTGGGCTTTTTCATTGAATTCTATATACAATGGTCGTGGAGTAAAAGAAATCACAAATACTACAAGGGCGATCCAACCCAAAATCTTCCGTTTCAAGTTCAGCGGTTTATCTACTAAAGCCTTTGGATGATCAATCCCAAGAAACCTCCCAATAAGAAAAGCAAACATCATGTAGATGCCATAATCAGCCGCTTCAGGGAGCCATTGAGAGGCAAATATTTGTATGATCATCACCCAGATGATTAACAATACACGTTTTTTAATATCCTTTTCGAAGTGGTGGAATGCCAGAAATAAAAACAACAAATAGAATACACCATTAAGAACAAAATCAGAACCGAGAGGTCCTACAGGCAATATACCAATACCTGAGATGGTCACCATTATAAGAAAAAGTGTCCGAGAAATGATCCGGCTGTTTTTATATCCAAACAACCCGTAGGTCACATGGCCGCCATCTAGTTGGCCTATGGGTATTAGGTTGAGTGCAGTAAAAAAAAGTGCCAAATAACCTGCGAAAATCCATGGATAATGGTACAATTCATAATTATTTGGAACCTTGTCTGGGTCGGCTACATAGTTTTTAAAAAACAATAAAAGTAAGTTATCGCCCACTACAAAGTTCATTTCATTTTCAGCATATGCATGCTGTTCATACTCCATGCCATAGGTTTTGTATTCAGGGTGGATATCAAAGATGTGTTCCGCATCGGGCAGATTCGTAAATCCATATGTCAGCACAAAAAGGGCCACAACAAACCCGGCCAAAGGACCTGCAATACCAATGTCAAAAAATTCCTTCCTGGATTGAATGAGGCCTTTGATGCGGATAAAAGCCCCCATCGTCCCAATGCTTGGCATGGGTACAAACCCCAGCCATAATGGGATATAAAATGGAAGGCTTACTTTAATGTTATAATATTTTGCCGTGAAATAGTGTCCAAATTCATGGACTGTGAGGATGCCAAGAAATGGGAGTGAAAAATAAAGACCAGCCAAAATCTCGGAAGAAGACAGCAGCCCATCTCCATACATCAACGACTTTCCATACATCCATTCAGCTCCCGAAAAGGTAGTAGCTACTAGTGTTACAATAAAAAGCACAATGTGAATGATCAGGGTTTTCCGACTGTTATTTTCCTCCATTGGGCAATTGCTCCTTGCGTAAAAAATTTTTTTCCACCAATACCGATTGAATTCCTATTGACTGGGCGGCTTTGGTATTTTCGAGGTTGTCATCATAAAAAATGGTATGTTCCGGGTTCATGCCAAAATCATCTAAAACATGTTGGAAACACGATTTATTTGGCTTTCGATCATTTATTATATGGGAATAATACACTTTATGAAATAAATCTTCAGGGTGATAGTAGGGAGTGGTTTGGCCAAATATTTCATTGAATTTATGGATATGTATGGAATTGGTATTGCTCAAAATCACCACATTGTATTTATCTCTTAATTTTTCGATCCATTCAATTCTTTCCTTGGGAATATCACCAAGCATGGCATTCCAAGCTTTGTCCAATTTTGCATCTTCGATTTCTAAATGAGTGAGTTGCCTTAATCCATCTCTAAATTCAGTAGCGTTGATTTTTCCGGTTTCAAAATCCATGAAATAGTTATGATTGAGATAATCTTCCATCATGTTGGACTTTACGTCACGGCCAAAAAGTTGGGAAAACCAGTCAAAAGAGTGCTCCATATCCAAATTGATGATCACGCCCCCGAGATCGAAAATGATATTTTCTATTTTCTTCAAGTTCAATTTTTAAATTTAATTTGAAAATTAGCAGGCAAATATCTAATATTGCACTCCCAAATTCAAGGTGGTCATCATATTAATGTATCGCTGTCGAGAATTTAGGGCCCATAGCTCAGCTGGTTAGAGCACCTGACTCATAATCAGGGGGTCCATGGTTCGAGCCCATGTGGGCCCACTTGAAGATCAAGCACTTACAAAGTAAAATTTGTAAGTGCTTTTTTATGTGACAAACAAAAGTGTCAACATTCCCCTATTTGTATAATTCCTTTTGCTAATATTTTGTCTATGCATCATTATTTGCATACAAATGTCTATCCTACTAAACTGGTTCATGAAAAGCCTCTAAAATCCATGGATTTTAGAGGCTTTTTAGCTGATATTTTATCATGAAGACTACACCATCCTCCCATCCAATAGATTAATAATCTTTTTTCCATAGGTGGCATTTTTTTCAGAATGCGTTACCTGGATAATAGTGACACCATCTTCATTCAATTGCTTGAAGATCTCCATGATTTCCTCTCCTTGTTTCGAGTTAAGGTTACCTGTCGGTTCGTCCGCAAGGATCAATTTAGGGTTGGCTATCAGTGCGCGTGCCACGCCGACCAACTGTTGTTGACCGCCGCTGAGCTGGGGCGGGAATAAGTCTTTTTTGCCTACTATACTGAAGCGATCCAGCATGTCAGCGACCATGGCTTTTCGCTCCGAACCTTTCAGTTTTTTATACAACAAGGGCATTTCCAGATTTTCATAAACGGTCAGTTCATCTAACAAATGATAGGCTTGGAATACAAAGCCGATATATTGCTTGTAGAGGCAGGCACGATATTTTTCTTTTAGGGTATGTACCGATTCG